>CABUJH010000036.1 GCA_902491895.1 uncultured Collinsella sp.
CCCGGTGCTGTTCTATGCCATGAACTGCGAGCTGCGTGCTGCACGTGGCAAGGTGTTTGATCACGATCCCGATTTCCGTCGCTATATGGGTGTTGTCGAGTACTAGAAGGGACAAAGGCCATGGCATTTAACGTTAACGCGCTCGGATTTGGCGACAACGTCGTCGATCGCTACGAGCATATCCACACCATGTATCCTGGCGGCAATGCGGTGAACTTCGCCGTTTATGCTAAGAAATGCGGTGCCGCACGCTCCGCATACATGGGCATTTTTGGCAATGACGCCGCTGCCGAGCATGTCATTGCAAGCCTCGAGGATGAGGGTATCGAGCTTGACAAGTGCGAGCAGATGATTGGCGAGAACGGAGCGGCTCGCGTGACCGTCGTTGACGGCGATCGTGTCTTCCTTGGCTCCAACGAGGGCGGTATCCGTGGCGATGCGCGCTATGTCCTCGATCGCTTTGACCTTTCGTACATGAAGCAGTTCGATGTGGTTCATTCGGGCAACTATTGCTTTACCGAGCGCGAGCTGCCCAAGTTGAAGGCTGCGGGCGTCACGGTCTCTTTTGACTTTTCGGACGACTCTACCGACGAGTACTACGAGCAGATTGCGCCCTACGTCGATTTCGCTTTCTTTAGTGCGGCGGATGCCGCGAGTGAGGACGAGATTCGCGAGCGTCTGGCATGGGTGAAGGGCCTGGGTCCGCGTTTTGTGTCGGCTACGGCGGGCGCCGAGGGCTGCATTGCTTACGACGGCGAGCGTTATTACCGCCAGCTGGCTAAACCGGTAACGGACATGAAGGACACCATGGGGGCGGGCGACTCGTTCCTCACCTCGTTTTTGATGTGCTATCTCGATTCCGCCAAGCGCGGTGAGGATGGCGCCGAGGCCATCGAGCGCGCGCTCGACTTTGCTGCCGGGTTTGCCTCGACCGTGTGCGGCATGGAAGGTTCTTGGGGCCACGGAGCACCAATCGTCGAATAGCTTAAGAAAGCGTACGGCGGTCTGGCTATGAGGCCTTGGACAGCCGATGCAAAACAATAAGCGAAACGCGAAAAGGGGGCTCGCCATGTGGCGGGTCCCCTTTTGAACATTGGAGAAGACCATGGGTATTAAAGCGTGTGCGGCTGGTTTTTGCTGCGCGGACGTCTATCAAAACATCGGCGTGTTCTATCCGACTGGTAATGGCATTGACTGGGGTATCCATCTTGCACGAATGGGCGTTTCGGTATCCGCCGTGTCGGTTGTCGGCAAGGACGAGTACGGAGACAAGATGAGAGAGGCGCTGGCCGCTGAGGGGTTCGATATCTCACATCTGCGGGTGGAAGATGGCGACACCTCGGTGATGCTCATGGCATTGAAAGACGGCGTCGATCGCGTGCATCTCGAGGCAATCGATGGCGTAATGGAGACATATCGACCGAATGAAGACGACCGGGCGTTTATCCTAGAGCATGACATCATTCATACCGACCTGTTTGGCAATTGTTTGGACCTCCTGCCCGAATGGCATGATGCGGGCAAGACGGTGGTTATGGACTTCTCGGTGTTCAGCCAGGATCCCGAATATGCATGCGAGGCTCATTTTCCTTACGTAGACTATGCGTTCATGTCGTTTGAAGAGGACACTCCGGAGCTGCGGGACTGGGTACGCCACGTGCAGGAATTGGGACCGCGCGTTGCGGTTGCCACGCTTGGCGAGAAGGGGAGCATTGCCTATGACGGTGAGCGCTTCTATGAGTGCGGGATCGTACCGGCGGAGAAGGTCGTTAATACCGTGGGTGCCGGCGACTCGTATATTGCCGGGTTTACCAAGGGCGTGATCGATGGCCTTGATATTCCGGCGTGTATGAAGGCGGGCGCTGAGCTGTCGTCCCGAGTGATTGGTTCGTTTGAGCCGTACTAGGGTCAAATGCCTGGAAAGGAGTATGAAATGGTTATCGACATGTTGGTCCATCCTATGCTCTACGGCGAGATCTGTACGCCGGGTGATGAGCCTGATGGATTCGGTTTTTGGTCACGAGAATTTGGTATGGGGCATATGGGCCCCATGGATTGGGATGAGCTTCAAGTCGAGATGGACGTCTGTGACGTGCAGAAGAGCGTGCTCATGCCGCTCGATGTAACCACGGCATGCGGAGGGCACTTTGGCACCAATGACCAGATTGCCATGCTGGTTGCCGCGCATCCCGATCGCCTGTGGGGATTTGCGAGCGTAGACCCGCAGGTGAGCGGTGCCGCAGACGAACTGGAGCGCGCCTTTACCGAGTTGGGGGCAAAGGGGCTTTGCCTGCATCCTGCAAAGCAGGGTTTTGCCCCCGATGATGCTGTGGCCGAGCCGCTTTACGAGCTGTGCGAGCGCTATAACAAGCCGGTGGTTTTCCATGCCGGTATGTCTTGGGAGCCTGGCGCAGAGCTCTCGCGCAGTAACCCGCTTGCATTTGAGCACACAATCGCAACGCATCCAAATGTGCGCTTTAGTTTGACCCACTTTGGCTGGCCCTGGGTGCGCGAGACCGTGGCGATGCTGCTCAAGTATCCCAACTGCTACACGGACACCTCTATCACTTACATCGATTCGCCCGAGGAGATGATGCAGCGTCTTTTCACGGTCGATATGGGGCCGCTGTGGTATGAGCGCGCGCTATCGCATCAAGTGATGTTCGCCAGCAATACGCCGCGTTTCCGTGCATTCAAACTCAAGCGGGCGCTCGATACCGTGTCCATGCGCGATGATGCGCGAGAAAGGCTCTACTGGGGTAATGCCCTGCGTTTTCTTGAAGGGGATGAGTGAACATGGTGACGCTCGAGACATTGAGCTATCTATCGACTGCTCCGGACCAGTTCATCGATATTACCGAGGACGTGCACGCTGCCATCGAACGCAGTTCGGTGACGAATGGCTTGGCAGCAATTATTTTGTCGCATACGACCTGTGGAATCGTGGTAAACGAGGGACTGCCCTGCGTGGAGACGGATCTTATGGAGACGCTTGATCGCATCGCCCCGCTCGATGCCCCCTATGCGCATGCACACTTCCTGCCGAGCTATGGAGCCACCGGCAACAACTCCTGTGGGCATATCAAGAGCATGATTTGTGGAAACAGTTGCTTCTTTCCCGTCCAAGATGGCCACATCGTGTGTGGAGGTGCCCAGAACATCTATCTTGCGGAGTTTGACGGTCCGCAGAAGCGAAAAGTGTACGTCGAGGTGCTGGGGGAGTAACGTCCCCGCGATAACCCTATGAAGGAGCACGTTATGTCGTTTCTAACCTCGATGTTCAAGACCGAAAAGCCGGTCATCGGAATGCTGCACTTGCGTCCTCTGCCGGGCGATCCACTGTATTACCCGGGCGGAAGCGTGTCGCAGGTCGTGGAAGCCGCCAAGCGCGATCTCGAGGCGTTGCAGCAGGGCGGTGTCGATGGCATTTTGATTACCAATGAGCTCTCGATGCCCTACGAGCAGCACGTTTCTCCCTCAACCCTTGCATCGATGGGCTATGTAATCGGGACTCTATCCCATGATCTGTCGACTCCTTGGGGAGCTGAGGCTATTTACGATGGTGATGCCACAATCGAGCTGTGCGCTGCCGTCGATGCACAGTTCACGCGCTGCAATTTTTGCGGTGCCTGGGCCGGTGATCTCGGGCTGATTAACCGAGATTTCGCGCACACCATGCGTCGCAAGGCGGCGCTGCGCTTGGACGACCTCAAGCTTTTTCACTTCATCACGAGCGAGGGGGAGGTTTATCTCAACGACCGCACGACTGCGGACATTGCCGATTCACTTCTCTTTAATTGCCTACCGGATGCGATGGTCATCGGCGGTTCGGCTGCCGGTCGTGGCGCTTCGGGCGAGCTTGCCGATGGGGTTCGCGAGCGTGTTGGCGAAGTGCCTGTGGTATGCGGCACCGGTTGTCGCGAAAATACCGTGGCTGACGTATTTACTCACTACGATGGCGCGTTTGTCGGCACGTGCTTAAAGTGCGACGGAAAGCTGGACGCCCCGGTTGATGTTGAGCGGGTAGTTCGTTTTATGGCTGCCGCTCGTGCGGCGCGAGGGGAGTAAGCACCTATGGCGTTCTATCTGGGTATTGATATCGGGACAAGCGCCTCTAAAGGCGTTTTAATCGATGATCGATGCGATATCGTTTGCCAAGCCTCTTGTGGACACGAGACGGACAACCCGTGTGATGGATGGTACCAGCATGATGCGGAGGCAGTTTGGTGGGGCGATTTTTGCCGCTTGTCGCGCGAGCTGGTGGCGCAATCGGGGGTTAACGCGGCGCAGATCGGATGCGTGGGGCTTTCCGCATTGGGTTGCGACTGCGTGCCGGTCGATACCGAGTGCAACGCGCTGGCGCCCGCGATTTTGTATGGAGTCGATGCGCGGTCGAAGCCGCAGATTGACGAGCTTCTTTTCGAATATGGGTCAGATCGCGCACGCGAGCTTTTCGGGCACGATCCCTGTTCGTCAGATATTGCTCCCAAGATCTTGTGGTTTAAGGAGAATATGCCCGAGGTGCACGAACGTGCCGCGAAGTTCCTGACGGCGTCATCGTTTCTGTGCGCAAAGTTGACGGGGCGTTTTACGGTGGACCGTTATTTGGCGGAGGATTTTCTTCCCCTATATGACCGCTACACTTGGAAGGTTGATGCTCGGGAATGTGCTCGTTTCTGCCGGCCTGACCAGATGGCGGAGGTAATGTCGGCTACCGATACTGCCGGGGTGATTACGCAGCGTGCGGCAGAGGCGACGGGGCTCGCGGCAGGGACACCTGTCTTAGTGGGAACGGGCGACTCTGGTGCCGAGGCCATTTCGACGGGTGTATTCCGTCCCGGCGATATGATGGTTCAGTTGGGGAGTACGGCGTATTTCATCTACCTAGCTGATCATATGATCGATGATGCCCGCCTGTGGCCAGGGACGTTTATCATTCCCGGAACTTACGGGATCTGCGCGGGGACCAATACGGCGGGCGCGCTCACATCGTGGCTGCGCCAAGAGCTGTATCGCGATGCCGTGGAGGCCGAGGACCACGGTGGCCCCGATGCATATTCGGTTATGGCGCATGATGCCGCCGACGTGGCGCCGGGTGCCGATGGGCTCCTGTGTCTGCCGTACTTTGCGGGGGAGCGTACTCCGCTCAATGATCCCGCGGCGCGTGGCGTCTTCTTTGGCCTGACCGGAAGGCATACGCGAGCCCATATGGTTCGCGCCGCCTTGGAAGGCGTCGCGTATACCGTTGCATCCCATGTCGACATTATCGAGCGAGAGCATGGACTGCCAATTGGGCTCATTATGCTTGTCGGAGGCGGAACCAAGAATCCAGTTTGGATGCAGGCTATCGCCGACGTATGCGGGCGCGAGGTCTCGGTTGCCAAGGTTACGGTGGGTGCATGCTTCGGCGATGCCATCATGGCAGCTCTCGCAGGTGGCGCCTATGCATCATGGGATGAACTCGCCCGAGTCCTTGGCGTTGCGCAAACAATCGTGCCTGATATGACTGCCCACGAGTTATATGCGTCGCGCCGTCATATCTTCGACGAATTGTATGCACGCAACCGTGATCTCATGCACGAATTGGTGTAATGCTGCCGAATTGTACTGCCTACCAATAGGGACTGCGTTGTGCGATTCGCATGTCCCTTGGCATTTTAGCCCACAGGGGTTAGCGAAGGTCAAAAACAGCGTGCGCATTTGCTAAATCTGCCGACTCGATGCGCTTTGCGTCACAGTTTTTGAGTGAGGCAATGCGCATCGAGGTCCTTGTGAGCGATCTGATGAGCGACTGTGCGCTTGTTTCTGTGTTTGGTTCGGCTGGTGAATCGGTCTCGAGCAGTAAACGATCGAGTGGAATCTGTCGTGCGTATTCGCGTCCTCGTTTAGACGCGAGCATGCGTTCGTTGACGGAAAAATAACAGCCCGCATTACGCGCGCGGACGAGTTCGTCCGAAGTACCGCTAAACCAGTGGAAGATGATAACGGGGGAGTCGGGGTTTGGGATGAGTAGTCCATGCGATTCGAGGACGTCCAGTACGGCTCCTGCCGAACGAACGGCGTGAATTGATATCACGCGCCCGGTAAGAGGATGCTGCACGAGCGCATCGCAGAGCCGGTTAAGTGCCTGTATTTGTAGCGGCTCACTTCCAGCAAAGCGCGCGGAAAAGTCGAGTCCGACTTCGCCGATGTAGCGTTCTTGGGCAGCAACTTCGCAAAGCAGATTGACTTCGACAAAACCGCAGTGGCCATCGGCGAGCCACCAGGGGTGAAGCCCAACGCCGGCGATGATGCCTGGTTGGCGACAGGCGCGCTCGTTTGCGGCCGAAAAGTCGCGCGGATTGACGCCGCAGTCAAATAGACCCAAGCCCAGCGCCGTCGCCTCATCGGCAACGGCGTCCGGGTGAGCCATTAAATCAAGATGGCAGTGTGCATCAAATAACCGGGGCTCCATCTCGGTGCGCTCCGCTAGTCCAGACGTTGGCCATCGGAGCGTACGCGCTCAGTGCCGCGGCCGCTGATCTGGCGGATAACCTCGCCGGCAATCATCTGGCCCATGATGGGCGGCATAAAGCTGGCGGTTCCCAGCTCGGTGCGCTCGTGGATGTTGGAAGGGTCGCGGGGCTGTGTCTTAACCGATTCCTCGCAGCTAAACAGTACATGCAGGCTCTTGATTCCGCGCTTCTTGCATTCTTTGCGCATGATGCGGCTCATGGGGTCACGTACCGTATCGAAAATGTCGGCAAAGCGGAGGCACTCGGGATGGAGCTTGTTGGCCCCGCCCATGGAGCTAACCAAACGAATGTCGTGGTCCTGAGCATATTTGGCAATGGTGAGCTTGGCCGAGATGGTGTCGATGGCGTCGACGACGTAGTCGAGCTTGCCGTCCGTCTGCTCCAAAACGCTCGCGAAGAAATCATCGATGTTGTCGCTCAGCAAGTATTCAGTTCGCTTGATGACGGCAGCGGCGGGATTGATGTCGTGGATCATGGCTTCCATCACGTCAACCTTGCGCTTGCCGACGGTGCTGTGAAAGGCGATGGCCTGGCGATTGATATTGCTGGGCGCGATGATGTCCTTGTCCAGAATGACGAAATGACCGATGCCGCCGCGGGCGAGTGCCTCGCAGCAGTTGGAGCCCACGCCTCCGCAGCCGAGCACTAGCACCGTAGCATCGGCGAGCTTATCGAGTGCCTCGCGGCCCATGATAATCTCGAGCTTGGTGTCGCGTGTCTCGATGGGAGTTGCGGCTGTGGTTTCGGTCATAAATATCCTCCGATGGGGAAGCAGGTCGTGTTTTAGCTATCGCCATTATAGGTAATCGCCCATAGGTTGCGATGGCGTTTGCTTTGATGTGGTTTGAAGCATTGCGATTAGATAGTTAGACAAACATCTAAATATTGAGTATAGTGTGCACGTCATGAGAGATGATGAGAGGAGGTCTTATGCCGGGAGAGGGTTTTAAGGCGCTGGCCGATCCTACACGGCGTCACATTTTGGAACTGCTGCGCGAGGGCAATTGCACGGCCGGGGAGCTTGCCGAGCATTTTGACATCAGCAAGCCGTCGTTGAGCCATCACTTGGCGACGCTCAAAAACGCCGGGTTGGTGACCGACGAACGTCATGGCCAAAACATCGTTTACAGCTTAAACACCACCGTCATGCAGGACTTGATCGGTTGGTTTATGGGCTTTACAAACACGGAAGGTGATAAGGATGAATAACGAAAACAAGGGCATTCACGCCACGGGGGTATCGTCGCGCGTGTGGGCCATGCTTGTTGTGGTCTGCGCTATTAATGTTGTAGCGCACCTCATGGTGATGCCGAGCCTGCCTGCACAGATTCCCACGCACTGGGGCGCGAACGGCGCCGTCGACGGTTGGGGTCCTAGTTGGATGGCCTCCGCGCTCGGCGTGCTGCCTCTGGCGCTTCTCGCAATGTTCTGCACGGTGCCGCGCATCGACCCCAAAGGTGAGGCATATCGAACCTCGGGCAAGTTCTACCAGGGCTTCGTAATCGCCTTCACCTTGTTCATGTGCGCCATAAGCTGGCTGGGAGAGCTTACGGTCTGGGGCGTGGTGCCGGCGGTCGGTTCGGTTAACGTGCTGATTTCCGGTGTTGTCGGTTTGCTGTTCATCGGCGTAGGCAACTACTTGCCGCGTGTGAAGCAGAACTATACGCTCGGTATCAAGACACCTTGGGCGCTTGCCGATCCCGAGAACTGGCGCCGTACTCAGCGTTTTGGCGGCGCCTGCTTTATGGTGCTGGGTATTGGCCTGATTGTGATGGGCGTGGCAGGCAGCGTGCTTTCGAGTGAAGTCGTCGCCGCGGTGATTGCGGTTCTGGCGTTTGGTTCGGTTGGAGCCGTCTACGTCTACTCGTATCTGTTGCGGCGCAAATCGCAGCGAGCCGCTCGTTAAGGTTGCGGAAAACTAGCGTACGCAGTTCATAGTATGTTCCGGGGGACTTTTCCCAGGTAGTATTAGGGGGTGTGGGCAACCATGCCCCTTTTTCGTTACGTTTCAGAGCTGGTTCCCTCATTTCGTTTCCACTAAAGCGAATCAAGAATAGGGAAACAGCAGGTAGAAAGGATAGAACAGACATATGGCGGAGTTTATCTACCAGATGTATCAGGCTCGCAAGGCCCATGGCGACAAGGTGATCCTTGACGACGTGACCCTGAGCTTCTACCCCGGTGCCAAGATCGGCGTCGTGGGCCCCAACGGTATGGGCAAGTCGACCCTGCTCAAGATCATGGCCGGCATCGAGGAGGTCTCCAACGGCGATGCCAAGCTCACCCCCGGCTACACCGTGGGTATCCTGCAGCAGGAGCCGCCGCTCGACGACGACAAGACCGTCATCGAGAACGTGCGCATGGCATTTGGCGACATGATCGCCAAGGTCGATCGCTTCAACAAGATCGGCGAGGAGATGTGCGACCCGGATTGCGACATGGACGCCCTCATGGCCGAGATGGGAAAGCTCCAGGACGAGATCGACGCCGCCGACGGCTGGGATATCGATTCCAAGCTCGGCCAGGCCATGGACGCCCTGCAGCTGCCCGATTCCGACATGCCGGTCAACGTGCTCTCTGGCGGCGAGCGCCGTCGCGTGGCCCTGTGCAAGCTGCTGCTCGAAGCTCCCGACCTGCTGCTGCTCGACGAGCCCACGAACCACCTGGACGCCGAGTCGATCCTGTGGCTCGAGCACTTCCTGCACAACTACCAGGGCGCGGTGCTTGCCGTCACGCACGATCGCTACTTCCTGGATAACGTTGCCGAGTGGATCTGCGAGGTCGACCGCGGTCACCTTTATCCCTACAAGGGCAACTACTCCACGTATCTGGAGACCAAGGCCGCCCGTATCGAGGCGCAGGGCAACCGCGACGCCAAGCTCGCCAAGCGCATGGAGGCCGAGCTCGAGTGGGTACGCAGCTCGCCCAAGGCCCGTCAGGCCAAGAACAAGGCCCGTCTGGCTCGCTATGAGGAGATGGAGGCCGAGGCCCGCGCAAGCCAGAAGCTCGACTGGACCGACATCCGCATCCCTGTGGGCCCGCGTTTGGGCAACAAGGTGCTCGAGGCCCATCATCTGCACAAGGAGTTCGACGGTCGCGTGCTCATCGATGATCTTTCGTTCACCCTGCCGCGTAACGGCATCGTGGGCGTCATCGGCCCCAACGGTGTGGGCAAGACTACGCTCTTCAAGACCATCGTGGGCCTGGAGCCGCTGACTTCGGGCGAGCTCGAGGTGGGCGAGACCGTCAAGATCTCCTATGTCGACCAGAACCGTTCTGGCATCGATCCCGATAAGAACCTGTGGGAGGTCGTCTCGGATGGCCTGGACCACATGATGGTCGGCGAGACCGAGGTCCCCAGCCGCGCGTACGTGGCGAGCTTTGGCTTTAAGGGTCAGGACCAGCAGAAGCGCGCTGGCGTACTTTCCGGTGGCGAGCGCAACCGTCTGAACCTGGCGCTCACGCTCAAGCAGGGCGGCAACCTGCTGCTCCTCGACGAGCCCACGAACGATCTCGACGTCGAGACGCTGTCCTCACTCGAAGCGGCACTGCTCGAGTTCCCGGGCTGCTCGGTGGTCATTAGCCACGACCGTATGTTCCTGGACCGCGTCGCCACACACATTCTGGCGTGGGAGGGCACCGACGAGAATCCGGGCAACTGGTATTGGTTCGAGGGCAACTTCGAGGCCTATCAGGCCAATCGCATCGAGCGCCTGGGCGAGGACGCGGCCCAGCCGCATCGTATCCACCGTAAGCTGACGCGCGACTAGATCGTTACGCGGTTTTCCAAACCGCGTAACTGCTCGACGCTGCGCGGGCCGCAAGCACCCCATCTTGCCGTTCAAGCCGTCGCTCGCGTACCGAAGTACGCGTCGCTCCTCTTTCACGGCAACCTGGGGCACTTGCGGCCCGCTCGCTGTTGGTTACGCAACATCAACAAATAAAAACGGCTCAAATCCTGATTTGGATTTGAGCCGTTTGTCGTTACTGCTCGGGTTCTTCGACTTTATCGATGGTCCAGGTGGCTCCGAGACCGCCGGTGGTGTTGCGGCGGATGCGCACGGCAACCTCGTGGCGCTCGCCGTCCTGCGTGTAGCGCAGGGGGAAGCTTGCGCGGTTTCGCGCGGCCTCGATGGTACCGCGCTCGCGGGCGATCCAGTAGTACTCGCCGACGATGCCGAGGGTATCGGCGCCGTAGGGGAGATAGGTCGACAGCTGGTGTAGCAACGGACCGGGGCAGAAGACCTCAGTTGCGAAATCGACGGGGAAGTCCTCGGGGATGGCGGGCGCTACGGGTGCGGGGGCCGGTACCATCGCCGGTGCGAAGGCCTGCTCATTGACGGGCGTCACCTCGACGACGGGCACGGGTTCGGTGCCGAGCACTGATTCGGTGCCCACTTTTGGCATCGCCGCGGAATCTGCAGACTCGACGATAGCGGGTGCGTCTACGGCCGCGGTGTCGAGCTCGACTTGCGGAGCGCTCTGATTCTCGACGCTCGACTTTGCCTCGATGGGCGTGGATGCCATGGTGGTGATGCCGGCGTTGGCGTTCTCGGGGTCATAGACGACCGTGAGCGAGATGGCGGGCTGCGGCGTCTCGGGCCCCGGCGCCGACTCGGTAGCGCCTTGATCGGCGGGCTCGTCGGACTGATCGTCCTCGGCCTCGTTGCCAAAGACATCGCTGTTTTGGAACGCAGACGGCTCGGGTTGGTCAGCGGCTTCTTCGGTTGTCGACTTGGGCGCTTCGTTGGGCTCCACAGTGGCTTCCTGCTCGGATATGACTTTGGGATCGGTCGTGGCGGCGATTTCGGTTTCGGCTTCTGCCGTTACCTCAATAGCGACTTCGATCTCTGCCTCGGGCTCGGGTTCCGGCGCGGCTTCAACCATGACTTCGGGCTCGGGACGCTTAACGTGCTTGGGGCGCACGGCCTTGAGGTCCTTCTCACCGCGCTTTTTCTTTTTGTAGGACTGCTTGGCGCCCTTGGCGGCCTTGGGCTTGTCCTCGCCCTTGGCAAGCGCAGCATCCCAGGCCTCGTTGGCGATGACCGTGGCATACAGGCGGCCGCCTTTAAAGACGGTCAGCTTAATGCAGTCGTCGAGCTCCTCGAGCAGCTCGCGCGTGGACTCGAAGCCCAAGTCATAAGCGGTCATGTCGCCAGCGGCGAGCGCCTCCTCGACCTGCGTCATAAACGTTTGCTTGCCACATCCAATCGCATCGCGCAGCAGGCGATACAGATAGATGTGGTTGCCCAGCGAAAGCGTGGGCCTAACTATTGTCTTGCTCATGGCAAATCTCCTCTTTACACATGTAAAGCATCTTACCATCGCATGGCGTTCGCCATGGCGGCGCCCAAGGCAAACGGGCGCGAACCGCTTTCGATTCGCGCCCGTTGTACAGGTCGGTTATCTATGAGAGGCAAATGTGCTTAGTTGCCCGATGCCGTGCCTTGGCTCGAGTTGTCAGATGCCGTGCCGGACGCGGTTCCGCTCGAGCTGTTCGGGCTGTTGGTGTTGCTGCTGTCTGTTGTGCCCGTTCCCGACGTGGTGTCGCTCGTCTGGCCGCCCGTGCTCGGCTGCGAACCGTCAGTCGTTTGGCTTGAGTCGGTCGTGCCGGACGGCGTGCTGCTGTTGGCCGTAGAGGAATCGGTGCCCTGCGATTGGTTTTGGGCGTTCGAGGACGAATTGGCAGAGGTAGAACTGTCTTGCGTATCGTCCGTCTGTGCCTGCTGATCCTGCGACTGGGTGTTGCCATTTGCATCGCTCTCGGTCGTGCGCGACGAAAGGATTGGCTCGGGACGCTCGCCCAGACCCTCACCGGCAGTGGTGATAAGGATGGCGCCAGCGCAGGCGATGACTGCGACGATGGCGATGGCGATCGAGAAGACGATGACCTTCTTTTGCGTCTGGCTGCGCTCTGCCGCGGCCTTGGCGCGCAGGCTGTTGGGGGCGACACGCGCCGTGGTCGCGCGTCCCGCAACCTGGCGCATCTCCTGCGTGGTCGCGGCGCCACCTAGGTGCTCCTCGACATCGGGCTCAACGGGCTCGTAGGCGCCGGCAGGGTAGTCGACAGCGGCATGCGTGCCCTTGATTGCTTCGGCGCTGGCAGAGATAAAGTGGCGGTAGACCTGCGAGGACACAACGGTGATGACCGAGCTCACGGCGGCACCAATTACTGAACCAGCGATACCAATCTTGGAGGCAAGCGCGACGCTCGTGGCAGCAGCTGCGGCGCCGGCGATGATCTGGGGAATGGAAATGTCATCGAACAGGCCCTTTTTGGGCGCGATGGCCATGGTCTGTCCGATGGAATGGTTCTCGTGCACGCCGTTGTTGAGCGATGCCGGCGTCATGACGCGCGTACGCGGCGCGTCGGTGTACTTGGTTGTCATACGGGGTCCTCCCGGTGTAAATCTGCTTCGTTTCGTGTAGCCATCAGGGTACCCACCAGATGTGAATCGTACGTGACATTTAACAGATACCATCAACTCATCAATAGCTCACCAAGTTGGTGGGATGCGGTTACACCCGGCGGTTGAACTACAATAGGGCTTGCTAATTGTGTTGAATAGCGTTTACGCACGGGAGCATTCTTATGAATCTTCACCTTTCTCAGTCTGATGGCTTTTTGCGTGTGGCGGCGGCCTCGCCCAAGATGCGTGTGGCCGATGTCGAGGGCAATGCCGAGGTGGCGCTGGCGGCTGTTCGCGAGGCTACCGAGCGTGGCGTTCGCGCGCTGGTACTGCCCGAGC
Organism: uncultured Collinsella sp.; assembly: GCA_902491895.1. GTDB lineage: Bacteria > Actinomycetota > Coriobacteriia > Coriobacteriales > Coriobacteriaceae > Collinsella. The sequence continues at coordinate 13,265 of CABUJH010000036.1, forward strand.
TTAACCTGACCGGCTATACCGCGGCCGATCTGTTCCATAACCGCACGCTGCTGCATGCCTGCGAAGCAGCGCTGGTGCACATCCTCGATGAAACCCGTGAGCTGCCGATCGTCTTTACCGTTGGCTTGCCCGTTGCGGTGGCTGAAAACATCTACAACTGCGCCGCCGTGTGCTGTGCGGGTGAGCTTTTGGGTCTTACGGCTAAGAAGTATCTGCCCAACTATGGCGAGTTCTATGAGCGTCGCTGGTTTGCTCCGTCGCCTGCGGATCCCGTGTGGGTTGAATTTGCCGGTCAGGGTCCGGTTCCGCTGGGTTCGGAGCTTGTCTACCGCTGCTGTGATGAGGGTGCCGAGGATATGGTGCTGGGCGTTGAGGTTTGCGAGGACCTGTGGGTACCGGCGCCGCCTTCGACCGAGATGGCGCTTGCCGGTGCGACGGTGATCCTCAATCCGTCGGCTTCGGACGAGATTATCGGTAAGGCGGATTACCGCCGCAGCCTCATTTCCAACCAGAGCGCGCGCCTGTATTGCGCCTATGCCTACGCGGACGCGAGCGAGGGCGAGTCCACGACCGACATGGTCTTTGCGGGCGAGAACCTCGTCTACGAAAACGGCTCCAAGCTCGCCGCGACCAAACTGCTTACCTGCGATATGGCCATCGCCGACGTTGACCTTGACCGCCTGGTTGCTGAGCGCCGTCGCTCGACGACATGGACGCGCGCGGACGATGCGCCGGAGGCCGTGACCGTCGAGTTCTCGTTTGAGGGCTCGCTCGCCGAAGAGCCTGTCCTGCGCGATGCGCTCGGCATAGACCGCGTTTTCCCGCGCGCGCCCTTTGTGCCGGTCGACCACGGCGACTTGGCCGAGCGCTGCGAGACGATCCTCGATCTGCAGACTGCGGGCCTCAAGACCCGCCTTGCCCACACGGGTACCAAGGCTGCGGTTATCGGCCTTTCGGGCGGCTTGGACTCCACGCTAGCGCTGCTTGTGACCGTGCGTGCCTTCGATGCACTGGGGCTGCCGCGCACTGGTATCACAGCCGTGTCCATGCCCGGCTTCGGCACGACGCATCGCACCAAGTCGAATGCCGAGTCGCTCGCTCGCGACCTGGGTGTGAGCTTCCGCGAGGTTTCGATCCACGCGGCTGTGGAGCAGCACTTCAAGGACATTGAGCATGATCCAGCTGTGCAGGACGTGACCTACGAGAACAGCCAGGCGCGCGAGCGTACGCAGATTCTGATGGATCTGGCCAACCAGGTTGGCGGTTTTGTCATTGGCACGGGCGACCTGTCGGAGCTGGCGCTCGGCTGGGCTACCTATAACGGCGACCACATGAGCATGTACGCCGTCAACGCGAGCGTGCCCAAGACGCTTGTGCGCCATCTGGTACGCTATGCCGCCGATGTCTTTGGCGGGCGCATTGCCGAGGTCTTGCTCGATATCCTCGATACGCCGGTGTCCCCCGAGCTTCTGCCGCCCACGGGCGACGGCGAGATTGCGCAGAAGACCGAGGATTTGGTGGGCCCGTACGAGTTGCACGACTACTTCCTCTACTACCTGCTGCGTTTTGGCTTTGAGCCGGGCAAGATCTACCGCATGGCGCTCAAGAGCTTCGAGGGCGTCTACGACGCCAAGACCGTCCACACGTGGCTACGTACGTTCTACCGTCGCTTCTTTGCCCAGCAGTTTAAGCGCAGCTGCCTGCCCGATGGTCCCAAGGTGGGCTCGGTGACGCTCAGCCCGCGCGGCGATTGGCGTATGCCGAGTGACGCTAGCTCGCGTCTGTGGCTTGCGCAGATCGACGCGCTCAATCCAGTTGACTAAGGTTGGCTAAATTGAACCAATACGGGGGTTGCAAGCGTTACACTTTTGCAATCTGATGGCCCGTATCGCGCGGCGCTCTTGTCGGAGCGCCGCGTTTTTCATATCGAAAGGTGGCACCATGCAGGCATCGCAGCGTCTCGACCGCTTTGGCGCGGAGGTCTTCGCCTCGCTCAACAACAAGCTTCTCGCGCTGAAGGCTCAGGGCAAGACCATTTACAACATGAGCGTGGGCACGCCCGACTTTAAGCCGTACGACCACGTGGTCGAGGCGCTCACGCAGGCAGCCCAAGATCCCGAGATGTGGAAGTATGCCCTGCGCGACCTGCCCGAACTCAAGCAAGCCGTGTGCGATTACTATGAGCGTCGCTTTGGCGTTTCGGGCATTACGCCGTCTATGGTGCAGTCGTGCAACGGCACGCAGGAGGGCGTGGGCCATTTGGGCCTGGCCCTGCTCGATCCGGGTGACACCATTCTGGTTCCCGATCCGTGCTACCCGGTCTTTGAGGCGGGTGCCAAGATCGCCGATGCCAAGCTCGAATACTATCCGCTGGTTGCCGAGCATAATTACCTGCCCTATGTGGCGGGTATCGATCCCGAGGTGGCCGATCGTGCCAAGTATATGATCGTGTCGCTGCCCGCGAACCCGGTCGGCTCGGTGGGCACGCCCGAGATCTACGAGGAGATCATCACTTTCGCCCGCGAGCACGACCTGCTCATCGTTCACGACAACGCATACTCCGACATCGTGTTCGACGGCGAGCCGGGCGGCAGCTTCTTGCAGTATCCCGGCGCGCTCGAGGTGGGCGTTGAGTTCTTCTCGCTCTCCAAGTCGTTTAACGTCACCGGTGCGCGTATCGGCTTTTTGGTCGGTCGCGAGGATGTGGTCTCGGCCTTCGCCAAGCTGCGCAGCCAGATTGACTTTGGCATGTTCTTCCCGATCCAGAAGGCCGCCATCGCGTGCCTTAATGGCCCGCGCGATGAGGTCGAGGCGCAGCGTCTGAAGTACCAGGAGCGCCGCGATGCCCTGTGCGATGGTCTTGAGGGCCTGGGCTGGGAGCGTCCCAACGCGCATGGCTCTATGTTTGTGTGGGCCAAGCTTCCCGGTGGTCGCACCGATTCCATGGCGTTTTGTGAGGAGCTTATGGAGAAGGCCGGCGTTGTGGTGACGCCGGGCGCGAGCTTTGGTCCTTCGGGCGAGGGGCACGTGCGCATGGCGCTAGTCTTGCCGCCCGACCAGATCGCTTTGGCTGTCGAGGCCATTCGCGAGGCGGGCCTGTATTAGAAAGCTATTTCGGCTCGTCAATAGCTCGAAACCGATTTCGTGCAGTTATTTTACGAATTCTGCAAACAATTTCGGTAAACGGTCGATTTTTGGCTGCGAATAGGAGCATAATCAAAGTCCCGATTGGATGTATTGGGATTACGGCAAGCCGCTCGGGTCGTTCCCGGGCGGCTTGTTTGTGGAGAGAGATGGGAGTTTCTAATGGTTAACGAGAAGAAGGTCGCTATTGTCGGCTGCGGTTTCGTCGGTTCGTCTTCGGCGTTCGCGCTCATGCAGAGTGGCCTGTTCTCCGAGATGGTCCTCATCGACGTGGACAAGAACCGCGCCGAGGGTGAGGCCCTGGACATCGCGCACGGCATGACGTTTGCCGAGCCGATGAAGATCTACGCCGGCGATTATTCCGATGTCGCCGACGCCGCCATGATCGTCGTCACCGCCGGCGCTGCCCAGAAGCCCGGTGAGACCCGCCTGGACCTGGTCAACAAGAACGTCAACATCTTTAAGTCCATTATCCCCGAGATTAAGAAGTCCGGCTTCGACGGCATTCTGCTAATCGTCTCCAACCCGGTCGACGTTCTGACCTATGCTGCCATCAAGATGTCCGGCCTACCCGAGGGCCATGTCATCGGCTCCGGCACCGTGCTCGACACCGGCCGTCTGCAGCAGATGCTTGGTGCCCACGTCGAGGTTGACCCGCGCGATGTCCAGGCCTATGTCATGGGTGAGCACGGCGACTCCGAGTTTGTCGCTTGGTCCAGCGCTCAGGTTGCCGGCGTTCCGCTGAACACCTTCTGCGAGCTTCACGGCCACCTGGAGCATGATGCCGCCGAGAAGCGCATCGCCGAGGACGTCAAGAACTCCGCCTACACCATCATCGAGAAGAAGCACGCCACCTACTATGGCGTCGCCATGGCCGTCAAGCGCATCTGCACCGCCGTTATGCGCGATGAGCAGACCGTTCTGCCTGTCTCCTCGCTCATGGTGGGCGAGTATGGCCTGTCCGATCTTGCCATCTCCATGCCGACCGTCGTTGGCCGCGACGGCGTTGTCTGCCGCGTCCCCGTGCCGCTGAACGAAGACGAGCAGCATGAGCTCACCGTCTCCGCCAAGGCCCTCAAGGACATCATCGACAGCGTCGATTTTTCCTGCTAAATCAAGCTCGCTAGAGCGAAAAGCTACAATGAAGGCGTCCGGGTCCACACGGCCCGGGCGCCTTTTTGGTGCAAAGTAACCTGACCCCAATGCACCATCCCAATGCACCATAGTTGATGGGAGGGCCATGTCGGATTCGCCTAATTTTTTGACCTATGCCCAGACGGCGTTTGATCCGTTTGAGGAGCGGCCGTTCTGCGCGGTGGATAGCCTGGTCTTTGCGTGGTTGTCCTATTTGCGTTTGCCGGGTGATATGGCGGAGCTGACGAACTGGCAGGGCCTAGACGTACGCGAGCTGCTGCGTGCCGAGTGCTATCGGGACATGATTGACGACTTGTGGGACCCGGAGGGGAGCAGGGCCTTGTTGGAGGCCGTGGCAGCAAGTCCTCGCTACCGTGGCGTGCACGTTTGCGGCTATCGTGCCGTGAGCGATGTGGTGGCGACGGAGCAGTTTGCAGCCATGGCGTTCCGGTTTCCGGCGGGGTTTAGTTACCTTTCCTTCCGGGGGACCGACAGCACGATTGTGGGTTGGAAAGAGGACTTTAACATGGCGTTCCGGTGTCCTGTGCCGGCCCAGGAATCCGCGGCACGTTATGTGGACGAGGCGGCGGATGCGATTGACGGGCCGCTTTTGTGCGGAGGTCATTCCAAGGGTGGAAACCTTGCGGTGTACGGTGCGGCAATGTGCTCCGATGTCGCCCGTGAGCGAATCGAACGGGCATATTCCCATGATGGTCCGGGTTTCGTCGAGGAGTTCCTGAACGGCGACGCCTTTGCCGATCTTTCCGGTCGAATCGACAAGACGCTACCTCGGTCGTCGATCTTTGGCATGATGTTCGAGACACAGGAGGACTATGCCATCGTTGAGAGCACCGAGTTCAGCCTGCTGCAACACAATCCCTTTAGCTGGGTGGTTGATGGTCGCGACTTCGTGTACTGCGAGCGCCTGTCCGCCGGTGCTCGATACGTTGATGGCTCTATTCGCGAGATGCTGCTTGCAGTGTCGCCTAGCGAGCGCGAGCGTTTTGTAGATGCGTTGTTCTCCGTGTTTGAGGCTACGGGTGCTGAGCGGTTTGCGGATATCGCTGGGAATCTGCGCGAGAGCCTGCCCGTGATGCTCCAGGCTGCGCAAGGCTTTGACAAAGATACGCGACGCTTTATCTCGCAGACCATCGTGGCGATCCTTAAATGCGCACTGTTGCCCAAACGACCCCAGATCGACGTGCCCGCTGCCGGCAAGAGTTTGGCAGAACAGCTCGAGGCTTGGCAGTCCGAGCTCCTGCGCTAACCATTGGCGCAAAGCAACCTGTCCCCGATGCATCAATCTTCGATGCGCCTAGGGCAGGCTCGACCGCTATACTGGTTCGTGCCGAAATCGATCTAGAACGGAATGCCGTATATGAAAATCAATCACGCGATTCTGCATATCCTGGACTTTGACTCTGTCGTCAACGTCATGAGTCAGCGCGAGCTCGATATCGAGAGCCGTACCGTGCGCAACTTCGTGACCACGCATCTGCGCCGCGCGCGTACTTCGGCCGATAACAAGCGTGCCACGTTTGCCGAGAACTCCGCATTCGGCGGCGAGCTCAAGGGCTATTTCTTTGGTGAGCGTGAGTTCGTGAACCTGTCTCAGCAGATTGCGGAGTTCATCTCTTCCGAACTTACCAAGGCCGAGAAAGCCGAGTCCACTGACGTGCTTGTGGCGGACTTTGATGACGATGAGGATGCCCGCTGGTTTGCCGTGATGCTGCTGGGCTCCAAGCAGGCTTTTATGCACGAAGTGGGCCGCGAGGAGGGGGAGGTGCGCAACGACATCGCGCGCCACTACGCCATTCTGCCGAACCCCTCGCAAAAGGTGCCGAGCTATGCCATCGTGCGCGCGAGCACCATGGAGATCGGCTATGTGGACAAGAAACGCAAGATTGCCGGCGAGGACCGTATGCTTATCCCCGATGGCCTGCTGCAGTGCGACACTGGCGTATCGGGCAAGGAGGTCATCGACACCGTCACGCGTGTGGTCGAGGAAGTCGCCGAGGAGCACGGCGCCAACACGGCCGTAGCGCTCGCCAAGGTTAAGGCTGCTGTTGCCGAGAAAGTTGAGGATGACGAGGAACTGCCCCCTTGGGATATCGTCGATGAGGTCTTTGAGGACGAGCCGGTTATCAAGGAGAGCGTGCGCGCGACACTGACCGAGGAGAAGGTGCCTGAGCGTGTGCCCGTGGAGCGCAAGCAGGTCGAACGCGCGGCGGTGCGCAATCACAAGATTCGTACCGATACGGGCATCGAGATCAGCTTCCCGGCAGAGATGGGTTCGAATTCCGAGTACATTGAGTTCGTCAATGAGCCCAACGGCCTCATCTCTATCGAGCTCAAGAACATCGGAAGTATTGAGAATCGATAAGCTGCGCTTGGACGTTGCAGAAAAACAAAGGCCGAAGCCCTTCGGGACTTCGGTCTTTTTTGTTTTCGGCTTGGTTGCTGACATTGCGCCGCAGGTTGGGCATACGTCAGACACTATGACCCAATCCAGGGGCACGGAAACGACAGGAGCCCCCGCTCGTGACCGCGGGTCGGGGCTGCGACAATGTTGTTGAAGTGCCAGAGGCGCAGCCGCGCCGCAACGAGGTTGGGAGGCTCCCGTGCCTAGATATTCTACCGCCTTCGGAATGGACGTACACCTCAGGTCCACCACCGTCTGCGCGCTCGACGCGGAGACGGGCGAGGCCGTGACGAGGAGGTTCCGCGGCAACCCCTGGGGCGAGGTCGCGGAGTGGATGTCGGGCTTCCCCGGCCCGTCGCTCGCCGCCTACGAGAGCGGCTACCTCGGCTTCGCCCCGCAGAGGGAGCTCTCCGGGCTCGGCGTCGACTGCGTCGTCGCGGCCGTCTCCAGGGTCCCGAGGTCGGCGGCAGACCTCTCGTCCAAGAACGACCGCAACGACGCGGCCAGGATGGCCAAGGCGATACTGTCGCACGATATCTCCCTGTTAGCGCTACTGTAAAAACAACCAATTTCGCCATCGCACTTTAGCCGATTCCG
>CABUJH010000037.1 GCA_902491895.1 uncultured Collinsella sp.
CCTGCGCAAGACGGAAAGCACATTAAGTGCTTTCCTTTGCGTGCGGAACTCGCGACAAACTTCATGCCCTCCGGTCCGCCCCGGGAGCTAGGTTAACTAATTCGAGCCCGGTATTCAGAAAAGTCAGTGCAGCAAAATGGCGATGCGGATAGCGACATGGGCATGGTTTTCGCTGCGCGCACGGGTCCCCTGGGGAGCGCCGTGCATTTTTGGGAGTATTCAGCAAGCCAGGACGGCTGCATACACGCCGGACACACCATATTGGTCCCAAGGACGCCTTCGACCGGCGATTTGAGTCGGCAGGCAAACCCCGCCAGGACAAAAAGGCATGCTTCGCGCCGCGCCGGACCCCAAAATGACGTCAATCTCCGCAACGTTACTCAGCCGCAGCGGCACCGGCAGAGCTCGCGGTGCTGAATACTCCGTTTTTTGCACGGCACGGGCGGGGGTACATCAGGATCAGGAAGGACATCCCAGCCTTTTTATGCAATCTGTAATGGGAAGTATGCAAAACACCAAGAGATAGCATTGCCGGTATTCAAATTGAGCGCGGGGCAGCAGCACCTCCGCCCCGCACCCAAATCCAACAGAGCAGGGACGCTCATGGTGGATCCCCACCAAAATGCAAACGCGGCTCGAGCGCCATCCCAAAATAGGCTGCGCGAGCCGCGTTTAACGGTACGACATGAATATTAGCGCTCGTAAATCAAGTTGCCTGCCAGGTAGGTCGCCTGAACCTTGGTGGCCTGGAGCTCTTGGGGGTCAACGGTGAGCGGGTTTTGATCCAGGACTACCAGGTCGGCATACTTGCCGGGCTCCAAGCTGCCGAGGTTTTGCTCGTCGCCCGCTGCATAGGCACTGCCCAGGGTGTAGTTGCGCAGGGCTGTTGCTGCATCGATGCGCTCGCTCGGTAACCAGCCGCCCTCGGGCCAGTGGCTTTTGGGGTCCTGGCGCGTGATAGCCGTGTAGAGCACGTTCATGCTGGTAACGGGCGTGATAGGGCTGTCGGTACCGAAAGCTTGGCGAATGCCGCGCTGCTTATAGGTCGCAAACGGCCACATGATGCGGCTGCGCTCCAGGCCCAGATCGCGCTCCGGTCCACCCGGGTCGAGTGTAATGTGACAGGGCTGGCTCGAAGCAACCACGTTGAGCTTGCGCAAGCGATCGATGTCCTTGGGCAAGAGGTTCTCCAGATGCTCGAGCGTGTTATGACCGTGCTGGGGCAGGCCGTACAGTTCGGCGGCCTCCTCAAAGATATCGAGCGCGGCATGGATGGCACCGTCGCCGATGACGTGAATACGCACAGTGTGGCCACGCTCCGCAGCCGCCAGAACCAGCTTACGCATGCGCTCAGCCGGGACCGTCAGACGGCCCTGGTCGCCCGGGAAGCGCGGGTTGGTATAGGGCTCGGTGAGATAGGCCGTGTGTTCGCTCGACACGCCGTCGAAAAACTGCTTAAAACCAGGCGCCGAGAGCAGCGCGTTGTTCGCGTAGCGGGTCTGCAGCTCTTCCAAGCGCGACTGGTCATCCAGCAGCGTGGGGAACAGATGGGCTCGGATGCCCAGCTTGCCGGCTGCCTGCAGTTTGTCGTAGACGTCGTCGCGGATAAAATCGCAGCCCGGCATGGGCATGAGCGACATATCGCAGATCGAGGTGATGCCCTGCTCGGCCATACGCCTCATTTGATCGGCGTAAGCGCTTGCGATGCGATCCTCCCCCAGCCACTCAAGGCAGCGCGGTAGCAGCTGCATGGCAGCCGCCTCGTGAGCAATGCCCGTGAGTTCGCCGTTTGCATCCTTGTCGTAACTGCCGCCCGCTGGCGGCTCGCTGTCGCGCGTGACGCCGAGTGCATCGAGTGCGCGGCTGTTGAGCCAAAGCGTGTGCCCGTCGCCCGAATACATAACGCAGGGACGATCGGGGAATGCCGCATCGAGCGACGCCTTGGTAGGATGCTCGGGCGGATCCCAACGGTAATCGCGCCAGCCCTGCGTCACAACCCAAGCGTCTCTAGGCAGATCCTGGGAAAACTCGAGCACATGTTGCACCAGCGCCGCCTCGGACGTGCCCATATCCATGAGCATGTACGGCGAGGAACCGACCGAGGTATGGAAGAAGTGCAGATGAGCGTCATGGAAACCGGGGCAGACAAACTGCTCGCCGTAGTCGATAACCGGCGTGGCGGCAGGCGCGGCGGCAATCACGTCATCGGACGCACCGACTGCGACGATACGGTCGCCTGCGATGGCAATCGCCAGCTCGCGGGCGGTATCGATGCCGTCTTGCGCGGTAAAGACGTTCTTGGAGCGGATAATCCGATCGATATGTTGCATGGGCATCCCCATCTCTGGCAGGAAATTCAACACCCCCGAGTGTACTCCCCCGCCCTTGTAACAAAACCCCAAGCGGCAAACGGCAACTTTACCAGCCCTAGCGGCAGGTGGCATACTGGAGAGAGCCTGTACGATTTTGCGATCAACCCAGCAAGGAGCAAATCGACCATGACGAAGACCAAGGCACAGCAGATTATGGCGGCGACCGAGGCTCGCGCGGCTGACGACGTCACCGCAGCCATCAAAGATATCGCTACCGAGTTTGAACCATATATCATCAAGCAGCGCCGGCACTTCCATAAGCACCCGGAGCTGAGCCTTGCCGAGGAGCGCACGACCTCCGACATCGCCAACCAGCTCGACGCCATGAATATCCCCTACGAGCGTCCCCTTAAGACGGGCCTTGTGGCGACCCTTCGCGGCACCGCGCCCGACGCCTATCGCGAGGACGGCACGCCACGCCGCCGCATCCTGCTGCGCGCTGACATCGACGCCCTGCCCGTCACCGAGCAGACCGGCGAGGAGTTCGCCAGCGTCAACGAGGGCTGCATGCACGCCTGCGGCCACGACTGCCATATCGCCATGATGCTCGGAACGCTGCAAATCCTGCGCCATATGACCGACGACATCCACGGCGAAGTCCGCATCGTCTTCCAGCCCAGCGAGGAAAACGGCCAGGGCGCCAAGCTCATGATCGGCACGGGTGTGCTCGACGGCGTCGATGGCGCCTACGCCGCGCATATCTGGAGCGAGGTTGACGCCGGCACCGTGAGCTGCGAGCCCGGACCGCGCATGGCCAATACCGACTGGTTCCGTATCGACGTACGCGGCACCTCGTGCCACGGCGCCATGCCCCAGCGCGGTCACGACGCCGTTATGGTGGCCGCCGAGATCGTCAACGCCCTGCAGACCATCGTTTCGCGCGAGATCAGCCCCTACGAGCCGGCTGTCATCACCGTCGGCGAGCTGCACGGCGGCACCGCGCGCAACGTTATCGCCGGCACGGCCTACCTCGCCGGCACAGTGCGCACCTACGGCGATTCGACCCACGAGGAAATGCCGGAGCTCATGCGCCGCATCGTGGAGCATACCGCGGCAGCTCTGGGCGCCGAGGCAGAGCTCACCGACTACACCATCGCCAACTACAAGGTCGAAAACGACGCCGCCTCGAGCGAGCGCTGCCGTCAGGCTGTAATCAAGTGCCTGGGCCCCACCGGCCAAGGCCATTATCGCGGCACGCTTTCGGGCGAGGATTTTTCGGAGTACCTGCGTCGCGTACCGGGCGTGCTCGCCTTTGTAGGTACGCGCAACCCCAAGATTGGCGCCACGTACGCCCAACATTCCTGCTTCTACAAGATCGACGAGAGCGTGCTGGCCAAGGGCTCCATGGTGGCCGCCCAGTATGCTATCGACTTTTTGGCCGAGCCCACGCAAGAGGAGCTCGACGGCCCCGCGATTACCGCGGTCGCCGAAACCAACCCCGATCTGGCCGCCAAGTTGCGCTCTGCCAAGGCGACGACCGCCGAGGCTCGCGACGCCATCCATGATGCCCGAACGGCTCGCCATGCCGCGATCAAGGGCATCCACGACGCACGCGCTGCTGCACGCCGTGAGGAGAAGCACGACGAGTAATCGATTCGCCGGCATCTCGCAGTCATAGCCATATCGCGATGTCAAAGCGGGGGCGGACGTTTCGACACGTCCGCCCCCGCTCATTCTTCAAGCGCTATTTCTACTATTTCTACCCCGTCCCAAATGGCAGGCGGCATGGCTACTCGTCCTGAGGCTCCTCGTCGGAGCTTGGCTCGGACGCCGGCTCAGGTGCAGGTGCCGGCTCAGGCTCAGGCTCAGGTGCAGGCTCGGACTCAGATGCCGTCTCAGGCTCGGGCGCCGGCTCAGGCTCGGTCGCGGGAGCGGGTGCAGGTGCCGGCGAAGCATCCGGAGCACCGTAACCCGAAGGAGCGGACTTCTTCTCGAAGGGCAACACAAAAGTCAGGACGTCGTCCTTATCCTCATCGGCCCACTCGCTTGCATAGCGTGCGGCCCAATAGCCAACGGCACGGTGCTTGAGTATCTTGCCAAAGACCGTAAGAAATACGGTGACAAAAGCGACCAGCACCAAGAACAGCGCGAGCGTGACGCCACCGCCGGTAACAATTGCCTCAATACCCGTAGGACGATAGTAGTAGCTATACATACCGACAGAGGCAATGGCGCCAAAGACGACCGTCAAGATCCATGTGACAACGTTGGCGACCAGGCCCGTCAAAAACTCGGGAAGGAACGAAGCACAGAACAGCTTGGTCTTGTTGTGCTTAAACGCCGCCCAGACCTTATCGAGCGAAAACGCGCTCTCGACACGCCCGGTCACCGCAAAGTGCATCACGGCGATGTCGGCGAACATCTTAAAGAAGACACCCAGAATCGCCGAGGCAATTAGCGCCAGGACAAGCAGGCCGAGCGAGCCAAACAGCGCAGCCTCGAGCGCATAAGAGCCGTAATAAGAATACGAGCCCGCAGCGCCAATTACCACGCCCTCCACCAGCGAAAGCACTACACCGATAACGGGAATGGCAGCGATAACCTCGAGCACGACCGAAATAACGCTCGAAAAGACTCCGAGACCAAACGATGTGGAACGCATGAGTGGACGGTCCATGCCGTCATCGACCTTGAGCGACAGATCACGGCCCCACTCGATACCGAAGCCGGAACCGCACACACTCGCAATGCAAGCTGCCAAAAAGCCGATGGCAGCCGCAATGCCGCCAATAACGGGAATAAACAACACGAGCACCGACACAACGCAAATCAGCGCCGGCAAAAACGCGATTTGGCATACACGCTGAAGTACGCCCGGAGTCTTAGTCATATCTTGGAACGCCTGAGCCACACAGCCCTTTGGCGCATTCGCCACGGGCGGCTGCGGAACAAACTGCTGGGGCTGAGGCTGTCCCTGGGGAGCGGGGCCAGCGGCACCGGCATTAGGAGCACCACACACGCCGCAGAACTTGTCGTTATCGCCCATGGGGGCGCCACACTGCGAGCAGAACATAGAATCATCCCTTCGTATCTTGAACAAATCACTTGGATCGCAAACGATGTCTTTAGCATCATTATTGCCCAATGTGGGGTCAAATACTCAAAGATGACCGATTTGCAAGATACACGGCGCCAGCAGGCGGTTCGTTGAATACGTCTGTGCTAGTTCGTTCCGCGGAAACCCTTGCCGACAATCTCGGAACTGTCGACGATCGTGATAAAGGCACCCGGATCGACCTCGCGCGCATAACGGCGCAGCTGCACGGCCTCGCGACGGCTCAGCACGCTCATGATCACCGTCACGCACTTGCCCGAGAAGGCACCGTAGCCGCGACTGATGGTCGCCGTACGGTTGAGATGCTTGACGATAAACTCCTCGACCTTAAGGGGCTCGGAACAAATGACCGTGCAGACCTTACGAAGGTGAATGCTCTCGATGGCCTTGTCGACCACGAGCGTCTTGGCAAACAGGCCGAGCACACAATACAGACCGACACGCGGGCCATACAAAAAGGCCGCGATGGTCACGATGCCGATATCGACCAACAGCAGTGCGCGGCCAATCTCGAGCGTGGTGCGGCGCTTGAGGATCATGGCGAGGATATCCGTGCCGCCCGTCGAGGCGCCAATATCAAAGACGATGGCGCTGCCGAGCGCCGGCAGAATCACGGCAAAGCACAGGTCAAGCCACATATCGCCCGTCATCGAGACATCGGTCGGGATAAAGAGCTCAAGCAGCGAAACATAGGCGGACAGTGCAAACGAGGCGAAGACGCTCCACAGGATTGCCTTGCGCTCCAAAAAGATAAATCCCAAGACGACGAGAACCGCGTTGATAATCCACATAAAGACGCCGACGGGCAGGGTCGGGAACAGCGTGGACAGAATGACCGACATGCCCGAGGTGCCGCCAAAAGCAAAGTGATTAGGGGTTTTAAACGCAACGATGGCAAAGGCCGTAAGAATCAGACCAAGATTGAGCTCGGCAAAAAAGCGCGGGAAGCCTGGCTCCTGGCTGCGCTTTTGGCCGGCACGCTCGCCGCGCTCGATATCGGTGCGATCGACCACGCGCTCCATCGGCACTACGGGAGGACGATGCACCTCTTCGGCAGCACGCGATGCCGCCTCTGCCGCGGCGGCCTCAATCGCCCATGCCTTGCTTTCTGTTTCGTGCTCGTCAGCCATTACGGCAACCCCTCGTTAACAATTTGGAAACAATGCGCCCATTAGGGTAACGCGGAACGCGACGATTGCAACCCCTAGTTAGACGAGCGGTATGCTCACATCGGGGGGCAAACAAATAACGGCCGGCCGCACATACATCCGTGCGACCGGCCGTTTGACGTTTTCGCAAATAAAACCTACCAAAATAAACCTGTCCCTTTTTGGCAGGTTACCTTTTTGGTAGGTTACTCGTGCTGGTTGGTGCGGTGCTCGTACTCCTCGGGGGTGATGACATCCTCGATGCGCAGGTTGACGCCTGCCACCTCAAGGCCGGTCATCGCAGCCAGACGCTCGGTCACGCGCGCCTTGACGTCGTCGAAAATCGCGGGCGCGTAGGCGCCGTACTCGATAATGACGGAAATGTTGACGACCACGCGGTTGTCATCGGTGACCTCGACCGTCACGCCCTTGGTCAGGTTCTCGGCACCAAACTGCTCCTGCACAAAGTGCATGAGGTTGCCCTTCATGCCCAGAACGTGTGGCACCTCGCGGGTGGCCATGGCGACGATCTTCTCGATTACACCGTTGGAATAGGTCAGCGAGTCCTCGGACTCGTCCGCTTCCTCATCATCCTCGTCCGCATCGTCGGCGGGTTCGGCCTCGACGAGCGCCTCGTCCTCGAGCACTACGTCCTCGGCCTCGGCGGCGACGGTCTCGTCTGCCTCGGGCTCGGTATCGGCCACATCGACCTTCGTGTTAAAAGCCATGGTTCCTCCTTATGCCCACCGCACACGCGGCGGTCGAATACATACTAGCGGCCGCTAAACAGACGGCCGAAGAAGTTGACGATTCCGTTCTCGCCGTCGCGGATCTGGCCAATTACGGCGCCGATCAGCACAAAGAAAGCGATGACGAGCGTATCCCACAGGCCGAGCGTGAGCACCAGCACGGCAAGCACAAAACCAGCGACTGCCCCAAGCGTGGTATTGGGATGACGGACGGCATAGCTCCAGATGGCCGCCCCCGTACCCTTGATGAGACCCATGGCTTCATCAAAATCATCGGCGACCACGTCATGTGACTCGGCGCCCTCTGCCTTGGGATCGACGACCTCGCTTGCCGGCGCAGCGCTCTGATCGATGGTCAGGCGCGGGGTGCGGACGGTCTTGTCTTGATTGGTATCACTCACCGGAAACCTCCACGGTCTGGACGGTAGTCTTGGACGGCAAAAAACGAACGCGCGCAGTCGTGCCCGGCGTGCCAAGCATGGTGTCGCAGGCCTCCTCGATACGTTGCTGCATCGCGGCTGCAAGGGAGGCCACGTCCCGGTCGTCGAGCGCGATAGCATCGACCTTAAAACGGACGCGCGATTCGTCGGAGCCCTGCACGCGCGCCTCGACATGCTCGACCATCACACGGTCGTCGCGCTCTGCCGCAGTTCGAGCGCACGAGGAGAGGGCCGCGAGCGTGACCTCGATATTACGCTCCCCCGCCGGATGCACGCAGGACGGCTCGCGACGAGCAAACATCAGGCGGAAGAAACCCACGAGCACGCCGAGTGCCACGACACCGCCGCACGCCGTAACAACGATGCGCGGCAGCGGATCGCGCATCAGCAGCATAAAGCGATAGGTATATGGTCCCCAAAACTGGCAGACTAACGTGCCCAGCGCCACGACGGCGGCGGCAAGATACACGATCGCCAGGGCACGTTTGAGCACGCGCATGCGGCGCTCCCTTCAAATCTTGATCCACAGAATGCAAAACGATTCGCATCATTATAAAAGAGCCGGGTCCGGTGCCTCATGCACGCGGATCCGGCTCATCTATTCCACGAGGCTTGCATGCTCGCTTCATTATGCCCAGATATGCACGGCTCAATCCGTGCGGGCGCTACTCCTCCTCGAGGGCAGCGATGACCTCGTCGGTCATGTCCATGGTACTGTAGACGTCCTGGACGTCGTCGAGCTCCTCAAGACGGTCAATGAGGCGCTGAACCTTCTTGGCGTCGGTACCAGAAACCTCGGTCGGGGTGGTCGGGACCATGGTGGTCTCGGAGCCCTTGACCTGGATGCCCTGCTCCTCGAGTGCCTTGGAAACAGCCATGACGTCGTTGGCAGCGGTCCAGACGATCCACTCCTCACCGGCGTCCTCGTAGTCCTCGCCACCGGCCTCGGCGATCGCCATCATAAACTCATCCTCGTCACCGGCAGCACCGTTGGCGATCATGGTCTCCTTCTTGGCGTTCTCGTCCAGGACCTCCTTGGCAACGACGATCTGGCCCTTGCGCTCAAACTGGAAGGCGACGGAACCGGAGGTGCCCAGGTTGCCACCAGCGTGGGAGAAGGCGGAACGGACGTCGGCGGCGGTGCGGTTGCGGTTGTCGGTCAGACAGTCGACGTAGACGGCGACACCGGCGGGACCGTAGCCCTCGTACACGATGTTCTCGTAGACGGCGGCATCGGCACCCGAACCAAAGGCCTTATCGATAGCGGACTTGATCTTGTCCTTAGGCATGGACTGAGCCTTGGCCTTAGCGACGGCAGCGGCGAGGCTGGCGTTGTTCTCGGGCAGCGGGTCACCGCCGAGACGGGCAGCAACGGTGATGTTGCGGCTGAGCTTGGAGAAGAGGGCGGAACGCTTGGCGTCCTGCGCGCCCTTACGATGCTTGGTTGTGGCCCACTTAGAGTGTCCGGACATACGTGTCTCCTATCGGTTTCGACCTAAAGCCCAGCGTGAATGCTCGGGCAATATAAACAAACGTCGTTATGATATACCTACCGGCCTGCAAGATAAACCCCAAAATGAAGGCGTCGTGATGATACAAGCCGTTGGGGCAAAGCAACCTGTCCCCGATATACCAATCTTGGGCTAGGCCCAGAGGAGGTCGCTGCGGGTGATCGTGGCACCGATGGCAAAAGGCATGCAGGCGATGACCGGGTACAGGTAGCGCATGTAGGTCGATCCGTTACATGGACCGATCAGGCACACGGCGAGCACGCCCAGCAGCGGTATCCAGATGGCCAGCGCGCGCCACGAATGGCGGCGCAACAGGTAAACCACCACGACGATCATGATCCACACATAGGTGGCCGAGCTCATGGTGAGCGAGATAAACGGGATGCGCTGCACCGCCACGCGGTACAGGTTAATCAGGTGGTCGCACCAGCGCACGACCTTGCTATCGACCGGATGGAAGTCAAAGTACTTGAGGTTATCGGGCTTCGCCATGATCTCGGCACTGCGCGCGGTGCTGTAGACCCACGCATCGCGAGCGCTCGGGTAGAAGTACCCGTAGTAGTTATTGACGAGCGCCGAGATATAGCACTCGGGGTCCCTTTTGAACATCTGGGCCCACACCTCAAAATAGGCCTTGATGTCCTCCTGTGAGGCGTACTCATTGAAGCAGTTTTTGACGGCATCCGACTTGTCGGGGTTGTAGCGACGGCCCAGGTTCTCGTACTTAAGCACGCGATCGATCACAGCGCGCTCCTCATCGGTCACCAAGCCGTCGCAAGGAGCCTCCACGATGGTGCCGTCCTCCTTAACCGTGGGGTTGACACCCGAGTTGAGGCCGTCGTGCTTTTGGACGAAACGAGCTGTCTGCTGGAACGGAATCGAGAGGATTTCGCGCTTGGAACCGGGCGTGATGTCGTGCGCCGGCATAAAGACCTTGGTGAAGTACATATTAGAGGCAAGGCAGAGTGCAAGCACCGCAAGAACTCCCACCCAGTGGAAACGCGGGATGGCGCCCGAAGGCACAGCACAAGCCTGCTTGGCTGCACGACGAGCCACATGCGCGTCCCATGCGCAAAACGCCGCCGCGATTACGCATGCCGCCAGGGGAAACACCAGGCCGCCGTTGCGCAGAAACGTGGAACCCATGGCGCCCAGAGCGAGCAGCAGCCAGTCGTGGCGCGCAAAGAGCACGGGCCTCTGTTCGCCCGCACGCTCGGCATTGGCATCGCGACGGGGCAGGCCGCAGGCCACAAGCTTCACGGTCTGCACCAACAGCACCAAAAACGCGTCGGCAAACAGCACGTCTTTGGTAAGCAGGGCCGCGTAGTTGGAGAACATGGGCATAAACACAAAGAACAGCAAGATCACGCCGCGGACCGGCAGGCTCACGCCCAGCTTGCGCAGCGACGATATGGAATAGGCCATACAGGCGGCGGTGATGACGAATTGGGCACAAGTGTAGATGGCAAGACCTGCGTTGGCGCTGTTGAACAGTGAAAGCCCCAGCTGGACGCACGAACCGATGATAGCCGTGTGCACCACGGGGTGATGTCCGTTGAGCAACACGTTGGGATTGAGCAGGCGCAGGTAGTCACTCGTACCGTTGGGGTAGTTGAACCACTGGCGAATCTGCGCACCCGTATCTCCCATAAAAAGGCCGGGCAGCGAAGCGATAAGCGTGGGCGCCCAGGCGATCATAAGCACCAGGAAGGGCCCGGCAAAGGGATGGACCGAGAGCACGGCGTGAGCCACGCGCCATACGCGGCCAAAGTGCGCTTCGGAAAACGGAATGCGCCGAGAGCTCAGCCAATCTAGACACTCAAAAGCCAGATAGAAGGCCACAATCGCCAGAAGCATCCAGCCCGCGCCGCCAATCCAGGCGCAGATAACGCGTGCCTTGTCGCCCAGCACAATCTCGGCCGAATCGGTAAGGTCGTAGCTACGGCCGAACACCATGCAGACGGCAAAGAACAGCGATGGCAGCACGACCGACGGGCGCCAAGCGTCACCGCGGCCAAAGAACACATAGCGAAACGGCAACGTGAGCAAGCAGGCAAGCGCGAGCAGCATCACTGCGTCGGTATGGCCGGCAAACGAGAGAAGCACCTCGTAGCACACATAGAGCGCGCCAGTCGCCTTGGGATCAATCGCCAGGACTGCGTTGCTCGACACCGGAGCGGGATCGATGGAAAACGCCGTGGTCGCCAGCAGGGCGAGCAAAAATGCGATGAGCGTCTGCTTAGCGGGATAGCGCTTAAACCAAACGATGCGGGCAGCGTCGCGCGCAGCCGTTGCGGAGAGGTCGGGATCCTTCACAGTCCGAATAGCCTTTCTAGAAACCTGCCAAAAAGGGACAGGTTTATTTTGGCAGGTTTTATCTGGGGAAACGTTACGGTTCTGTCGTCGTTGCCCGGCAAAACCACCACCAAGGTGCCTGCCCCCTTTGTGGTGGAATATGGCGGCTAGGCGTCGAGGTAGATGCGCTGGGGACGGTTGCGGCGGAGGGCAAAGACGACGAGCGCCAGGCCCGCAATCACGAGTGGCAGACTCAACAGCTGACCCATGGTGATGACGCCGCCCAGCAGATAGCCCAGCTGGGCATCGGGCACGCGCACAAACTCAACGAGGAAGCGGACAATGCCGTAACCCATCACAAACACACCCATAAACGTGCCCTGGGGCAGCAGCGGTTTTTTGCGGCTGAGCACCTGCAGAATGCAGAAGAGCACAATGCCCTCGAGAAATGCCTCGTAGAGCTGGGAGGGATGGCGCGGCATATCGCCCGCGGTGCCGCCAAAGATCACGCCCCAAGGCAAATCGGTCGGCTTGCCCCACAGCTCGCCGTTGACAAAGTTGGCGCAGCGCCCCAGGCACAGGGCCAGCGGAGCACCGATAACCGCGAGGTCTGCCAAAGTCCACGCATCGAGCTTGTACATGCGGCACA
Source organism: uncultured Collinsella sp. (assembly GCA_902491895.1). GTDB lineage: Bacteria > Actinomycetota > Coriobacteriia > Coriobacteriales > Coriobacteriaceae > Collinsella. The sequence goes on from CABUJH010000037.1 coordinate 12,220, forward strand.
CGAGCACGCCGCCGATGATGCCGCCCACCAGGCCGCCATGGAAACTCATGCCGCCCTCGTTGGTGGCAAAGATCTCGAGCGGATGCGCCCAGTAGTAGCCGTTACCGTAAAAGATGACGTAGAACAGGCGGGCGCCAATGATAAGGCCAAAGACCACACCGACCACGACACTCGTCAGGTCGTCGACCGTAATGTCGAAACCCCAGCGACGCTGCGTGCGATACATGACGACCGCCGTGAGCAGGGCGCCGACCACATAAGCCAGACCATACCAGTAAATCGTGATGGGCCCCGCCGAAATCGCGACGGGATCAAGCATATGGTAGAAGTCGTTGAGCATATCGGTCCCCCTGTTCCCTACATACAAATGCGGCCGCGGGCCTTTCGCTCGCAGCCGCATATTTGGACGTAACGTCTATGCGGAGCGCACCGTCCGCAGCTTTCGCATCTTAAAACGGCGCGTACTCGTCGTACAGGTCCTCGGCCTCGCCGGAAGCATTGACCTGCTCAACGCGGGTAACGCCGGGTACATGCTCCTTCAGGATACGCTCGATACCCATGGACAGGGTTAGCGAGCTCATGGGGCAGCCGGCGCAGGCGCCCTGCAGCTCCAGCTTGACGACACCCTCGTCGTCGACGCCCACATACTCCATATCGCCGCCGTCGGCCTGCAGGTTGGGGCGGATCTCTTCAAGAACCTTCTTAAGCAGCTCTTCGTTAACAGCCACAGGGGCTCCTTTCTCACAATAACGCGGGCACGCCCGCGGACAGAGCTATGTTACTACAGCCGTGTACCCGCTCACGAGCCGTCCATGCGCGCGGACACGACTTTCACGAGCAGTCAATTTGGGACGGGGCTTTTTTAACTGCTTTTGCCGACACCCAGCGCTAGCACACGCTGCCGCTACTGCTGAGTTTGTCCCCCGGTACCAATCTGGACATCGACGATGACCTGGCGGTAGCTGATGCCGCAGGAGTCGAGAATGCGACGGCTGATGCGGCCGTCGTCGGTGTCGGCGTACTTATTGTCCAGGTAGACAACCTCGCCCACACCTACCTGCGCCAGGATTTTGGCGCAGTCATGACACGGGAACAGCGTGACGTAGACCGTGGAACCCTCAAGGTCTTTGAGCGAGCCGCGGTAGTTGAGCACGGCGTTGGCTTCGGCATGGACTACGTAGTTATGCTTGTCCTGCAGCGGGTCATCGCTCGTGCCCCACGGGAAAAAGTCGTCGTTGAGCGCCGAGGGCGTACCGTTGTAGCCCACCGAAAGGATGCGGTGGTTGGTGCTGGCGATGCACGCGCCCACCTGCGTGTTGGGATCCTTGCTGCGGCGTTGCGCGGCGATGGCCACGCTCATAAAGAACTCGTCCCAGCTAATAACGTCGCGGCGCTTGCCCGACGCAGTTTGATGAAGATCGTCCGACATGGCAGACACCTCCGAAATCGCAATAGTTTGACCCATTGTAGCAGGTGAAAGGTGGGACTGTTTCCTCTCCCCCGACGTCCTCGGCTTTATGCGCGACGAGGCTTTTGGTTGATGCGGTACAGCTCGGCGAGACCCCGTAGCGTCAGCGCGTCGTCTACCGTCAGGCTGTGGCCGACCAACGCCGCGAGCGCCTCGGCATCGTCGCCGGTGATGACGATGGGCACGCTGCCCTCCCCCGCCGCCTTGGTCGCACGCATCTCGGCAAGCACCATGTCGAGCATGCCGTCGATGCGCGCCACCTCGCCCAAAACCATACCCGAGCGCATGGCCTCGCGCGTGTTGCGGCCGATGACGTGTGTCGGCGCCGAGGGCTCAACCTGGGGTAGGCGCGCTGCTGCCGCCGAAAGCGAGCGGGCGCCGAGGGCCAGGCCTGGCGCGATAACGCCGCCGACAAAGGTGCCGCGCGCGTCGATGACCTCGATATTGGTCGTCGTGCCCAGGTCAATCACAATGCACGGCGAGCCGTAGACGGCGCGGGCCGCCACGGCATCGGCGATGCGGTCGGGACCGATCTCGGCCGGGTCATCGTAGTGCACGGGCATGCCGGTCTTGAGGCCCGGCCCCACGGTGAGCACGCGCCCCGTGCAGGTGCGGGAAAGCGCCGCCTTCCACGGGCGCTCGAGCGCCGGTACCACGCAGCTCAGCACTGCGGCTGCGGGAACGAGCGCACCCGGCATGGCCGCATCGGCTGACAGCGCGCCAATGACTTGCGCGAGCCTCATGCGCGCCTCGTCGGCCGTGATGCTCGACGGCGTCGTGATCTCGCACGTCGCAAGCGGGCATTCCTGTGCCGAGGCCGAATCCTCGGCAAACAGGCCAAAGCGAATGAACGTGTTGCCCACGTCGACCGTCAATATGTATGCGCAGCCATTAAGCATCGTCGGCGCTCCTTTCGTCTGTCCAGCAGTATATCGCCTACCTAAACCAGTTATCCCAAAATGACTAGCTTGCGGCTATACTGGTGCGCGGTCGTGCGCGAGCTCACGCGGCGGCCCTTGGTAACCCGACTTCCCGCGCCGTATCCGTAGCGGCGCTTGCGGGGGAAGCGGATATACGCAAAGGAGTTCTATATGAGCAATCCCTCGAACCGCACCTCGATGCGCGGTCAACTCACGCTGCGCGGCGTCGTCATCGGCGTCCTTGGCTGCGTGATTATCACGGCAAGCTCGGCCTACACTGCCCTCAAGATGGGCGCACTCCCCTGGCCGATCATCTTCGCTGCCGTCATCTCGCTGTTCTTCCTTAAGCTCATGGGCAACGCCAGCCTCAACGAGGCCAACGTCACCCACACCATCATGTCCGCGGGCGCCATGGTCGCCGGCGGCCTGGCGTTTACCATCCCGGGCGCCTGGATGCTGGGCTACGCCGATCAGATCAGCTGGCTCGATATGTTTATCGTGGCACTCGCCGGCACTATCCTGGGCCTACTGGCCACGGCACTCATCCACCGTCACTTTATCGTGGACGCCGCGCTGGAGTTCCCCACCGGCAACGCCGCAGCTCAGACCCTACGCGCGACCGAGGTCGGCGGCAAGACCGGCAAGCAGCTCTTTGGCTCCATGGCCATCGCAGGCATCTACAGCGTGCTGCGCGACGCCCTGGGCGTGGTGCCCAGCATGCTGTGCACGCTCAATATCCCCGGCGTGACCTTTGCCATCTACAACTCGCCCATGTTGCTGTCCATCGGCTTTTTGGTAGGCTTTGCCCCCGTCGCCTTCTGGTTTGCCGGCGCGCTGCTGGGCAACTTTGGCATCATCGTCGGCGGCACCGCTGCCGGCCTGTTCGATATTGTGACCGCGCAGGGTATCGTCAAGTCCCTCGGTATGGGCCTTATGATGGGCTTTGGCGTCGCCGTCGTCCTTAAGGACATCCTACCGCAGGTCGCCGGCATCGTCCGTGGCCTCGCCGCCGACAGCTCCACCGACACCGACGAGCAGTCGCTCATCTCGGGCTCCCGTAAGCTCGACGCCGGCATCATCGGCCTGGGCACCGCAGCCATCGCCGTGATCGTTGCCATCGCGCTCGACCTCGGTCCCGTCCCGGCCGTCATCGTCACGCTGTTCACCTTTGTCACCACCATTATGAGCGCTCAGAGCTGCGGCCAGACGGGCATCGACCCCATGGAGATCTTTGGCCTCATCGTCATGCTCATCGTGGCAGCCTTCGCGCAGCTCGCGCAGGTCAAGCTGTTCTTTATCGCCGGCATCGTGGCCGTGGCGTGCGGCCTTGCGGGCGACGTCATGAACGACTTTAAGGCCGGCGCCGTGCTGGGCACCAACCCGCGCGCACAGTGGGTCGGCCAGGCCATCGGCGGCATCGTGGGCGCCCTGGTCGCTGCCGCCGTCATGGTCGCGCTCGTAACCGCCTATGGTCCGGACGCCTTCGGCCCCGACAAGAGCTTTGTGGCCGCGCAGGCAAGCGTGGTCGCCACCATGGTCTCGGGCATCCCGAGCGTGCCGTGGTTTGCGGGCGGCTTTATCGCCGGCATCATCATGTACTGGCTCGGCATTCCGGCCATGATGATCGGTCTGGGCGTGTACCTGCCGTTCTACATGTCGCTCACGGCCTTCTTGGGCTCCTGCGTCAAGCTCGCCTACGACAAGTGGGCCGCACACCGCGACGCCGAGGCCGGTCTTTCGGGCGAGGAAAAGGCCGCCAAGGACGCCGCCTTCCAGGAGCAGGGCTTGGTCGTTGCCAGCGGTCTGCTGGGCGGCGAGTCCATCGTCGGCGTTATCCTGGCGTTTGTCTCTGTTGGCCTGAGCCTGCTGGGCTAAGTCGAGCGGCCGCTCGACGGCAACCATATTGCCTACGGCTTGCCCGGTCGGTAGCTTTCGCGGCTGCCGACCGGGCTTTTTGATATCGAAACAAAGAAAGGCCGGCACGCTGCGTTTAACAGCGCGCCGGCCTTATCGGTTAAGCTATCGAAGCGCTCCCGCTATGAACCGAAGTTCGTTGCAGAAACTACGCTCGAAACGCTACATCTGCTTGCGACGACGATCGCTCAGCGTCACACCAGCGGCCACGAGGGTGATACCGCCGATGACGAACACCTCGCCCGTAAGAGCGGAATTGTCGCCAGTCTGGGCGAGCTTGTCCGACGCAGCCTTCTGTTTGCCCGCGGGAGCCTTTGCAGCCGCCTGCGTGACCTGGGGCTTGGCCTGCGGCTTGGTCTGCGGCTCGGCCTTGGGGTGGTACTTGTCGTACTCGGCCTGTGCAGCAGCCAGAGCGTCCTTGGCATCGCCAAATTCGGCCAGCGCGGCGGCATAGACGCCGTTGGCATCAGACAGCTTGGCGTCGGCATCGACAGCCGCCTGCTTGAGACCCGCCTCGGCGTCGACGGCAGCCTTATAGCGCGCGTAGGCAGCATCGAGCTTGCGCAGCTGGTTCTTGGGCGTCCAGCCCGCATTGAACACCGTGGTGCCGGCAGCGAGAGAGACCTTATGATCAACGTTTTCGAGGTCTGCCTTGAGCTCTTCGGTGGCAGCAAGCTCGGCTTTGGCCTTGACGATCTCGAGATTCGCATCGAGTACTGCCTCGTTTGCTGCGTCGAGCTGCTTTTGAGCCTCGCCAACGCCGGCGACGGCGGCATCATAAGCTGCCTTGGCGTCGTCAACAGCCTTCTGGGCTGCGGCGTAGCGCTGGAATGCCTCGTTCGCTGCGTTGAGCGCGGTCTGCGCGGGCGCGACCTTGCCCTGAGCGTCGGACAGAGCCTGCTGCTTGTTGGAGACTTCCTGCTGAGCATTTGCGAGGGCCGTTGCGGCAGCGGTCTGTGCAGCCTGGGCACTCTCCATCTCAGCCTGAGCGGCGTCGTCGGCCTTCTTGGCGTCATCAAACGCACTCTGCTTGCTCGCAAGATCCGCCTTTGCGGCATCGAGCTTGGCGGTGAGGTCCTTGACCGAAGCGGTTGCATCGCCATAGGCCTTGTTGGCCCTGTCGAACTTCGCCTGGGCGTCATCGCGAGCAGCCTGCGCCTCGGTCTTGCGGGCAGCGGTCCCCTGCGCCTTCTTCTGGCATTCTGAGACCTTTGCGTTGGCGGCGTCGAGCGCGGACTTGGCAGCGGCAGCCTCGCTCTTGGCGGCATCAAGGTTCGCCTTCGGCGTCGCGATGTCGATACGCTTCAAATTTGCATCGGCCGTGTCATAGGCGGTCTTGGCCGCAGCGGTTGCAGACTGTGCCTGCTCGTACTCGCCCTTGGCGGTGGTCACGCTCGTATCGGCCGCGGTGAGGGCATCCTGCGCAGCGGTTTGCTTGCTCGTAGCGGCTTGATACGATGTATCGGCAGCGGCGGAAGCCCGTTTTGCCTCGGCAAGCTTATCCTGAAGCAGCTTCAGCTGCTCTTTCTGCTCCTGCGTGCCGCCTGCATTGTAGGCGGAATCGATGTAGTCGCTCAGGAGCTTCTTGAACCCGGAGACAGTGAAATCAGCCTGAGTGTCATCCTCGCTGTAATCGAATGCGGTTACCTCGGAATCGGCGTTCTTTCCGCTACCCGTTGCAATACCGATTGCGACCGTAGCGGAATCGACGATGTTGAGATAATGCCCACACTCTTGATAGATGCTGTTGTAGTTCTGGGAGATATAATAGGCATCATATCGGTGGCTGCCGAGTTCGTCGCCATACTGCTCTACATACTTGTCGAAGATCTTCTTCTCCCAAGTATAGAGCCTAGTGTAGGGCCAGCCGAGGGTATCCTCAGTCTCACCACCGGTATATGCTCCGCCGCCATCTGCGAGATTTTCTCCATTGTCCCAGTAGCAGTTCGAGTGCTTCAAATCATTATTCGATGAATAGGACGCGTTCAGTGCAGCGGCAACAGTCATGCGAAGGCTGACGCTGAGCGCCGACTGGCCGTTCGCCTTGCGGAGGTTGTTCTGGGTGTCGAGGTAGGTCAGGGCGTTGCGCATCTGCTCCAAGGAAAGCGGGTTGGTGTCGCGAGACATGTCCTGATCGACGTACTCGTCATACCATTCGGCCTTGTCATCAGCACCGGTCAGCATCGATGCGGCATCCTTGGCGTTCTTTTTCTGCATGGCCGTGAACTGGCTGCCGCCGCTGATATAGCTCAAGAAGCCGAACATACCCTGGTTGATGACATTCTGGTCTACGGTCATGTTCGACTTGAGGTCGGCAATCTGCTGGTTAAGCTTCTCGACCTCGGCGTTCGCAGCATCGCGGGCTTTTCCCGCAGCAGTGACGTCGGCACTGGCGGCATCGTAGGCATCCTGCTTCTGCTTGCGAACCTCGACGAGTCGGTCGTACTCGGCCTTCTTGTCGCCCTCGGTCTGCTGAGCCTGCTCGTATGCGGCCTTGGCGGTGGTGTACTTGCCGGTCGCATCGCTGAGCTTCGCGTTCGCCTCGTCGTATGCAGTCTGCGCGGAGGTTAAAGCAGTATTAGCGGAGTTGACACGCTCCTGAGCAGCAGGAACGGCAGCCTGGGCATTTTTGAGATCTGACTGTGCGGTAGCGTCGGCAGTAGTCGCGGCGGCAAGGGCGCTCTGCGCGGTAGCAAGCTCGTTGGCAGCGGTTTTCTTAGCAGCCTCGAGCGCCTTCAGATCGACGCCCGTGCCAGAAGTAGCGGCATCGAGCGCAGTCTGCGCCTGATCAAGCTTCTTCTGGGCGTTGTCACGTGCGGCGGTTGCGGCGGCGAGGGCAGCGGCGGTCTGCTGTTTCTTTGCCTGAGCGGACGTCAGAGCAGACTCGGCATCGCTCTTTGCCTTCTCGGCATTGGAGAGAGTCGTCTTGGCGGCATCGAGCTCACCCTCGGCAGTCTTCACATCGGCGTTCGCTGCATCGAATTTTGCCTGCGCGTCCTCGACGGCCTTCTTGGCGGCTTCGTACTTATCCATGCCCATGGCCTCGAGCTTGGCCT
>CABUJH010000038.1 GCA_902491895.1 uncultured Collinsella sp.
GGAAAGAAGCTGCGCCGCGGGGGAGGCGACCCAAATGGCTTTCTCATATCGTCTTGACACCAAAGATGGCATCAAAACTGACATCACAATCGAATCCATGTTGTCCGAGACGCCGTTTTTTGAACGCGCTTCACGTGCGCGCTTCATTTACTGACGTTATCTTCCGTTTTTTTGGTCAGCGTTTGGTTTACTTCCGGTACTTACCCGCTGGCCGTCGTCCTGGCCGTAAAGCTCCCCGCGGGCACATGCCGCCGCCTTCCCGTTCGGCCACCGGGACGTCGCGAAAAGTTTTTCAAAAATTGTCCTTGCATCGCCGTCCGAGTTCCCGTATAGTACTTCTTCGCACGGGGGCGTAGCTCAGCTGGGAGAGCGCTTGACTGGCAGTCAAGAGGTCAGGGGTTCGATCCCCCTCGTCTCCACCCGAGCATTGAATGAGGCTCCAACGCAAGTTGGGGCCTTTTTTCATATAGGAACACAAGGTCAAAGGCGGCACCATGATCCTCCTTGTCGACAAGATCGTGCGTTGAACGACCGTCGCGTGCATGGTAGTATTTCTCCTCGTGGTGCAAAACTAATGCAAATGGATAGCCGACATTACTATCACAGCCACTAACTACAAGGGCTCTTGGCGCAACGGTTAGCGCAGGGGACTCATAATCCCTGGGTTCTGGGTTCGAATCCCGGAGGGCCCACCAGAATTTCCAGAAGGCCAGGCACTATGTCTGGCCTTCTTTCTTTTATTCTTTCTTTTATATAGCTTACATATCGGTCGATAGAAGGCCGTCCTGCCAGCTTCCGGGCGCCCCGGGTCGGCTGCCGGGACGCCGCGGCGGAAAGTTTTTCCAAAATTGTCCTTGCATCGTGGTCCGAGTTCCCGTATAGTACTTCTTCGCACGGGGGCGTAGCTCAGCTGGGAGAGCGCTTGACTGGCAGTCAAGAGGTCAGGGGTTCGATCCCCCTCGTCTCCACCCGAGCATTGAATGAGGCTCCAACGCAAGTTGGGGCCTTTTTTCATATAGGAACACAAGGTCAAAGGCGGCACCATGATCCTCCTGGTCGACAAGATCGAAAAAAGCTTCGGCGCGCGCGTCCTCTTTAGTGGCGCGTCCTTCCAGATCAACCCCGGCGAGCGTTTTGCGCTCGTGGGACCCAACGGCGCCGGCAAAACCACCATGCTCAAGATCATCATGGGCATCGACAGCCCCGACGCCGGCCAGATCCAGTACGCAAAGGACTGCCAGGTAGGCTACCTAGAGCAGGAAACCAACCTGGAGCACAAGGACACCACCATCCTTGCCGAGGTCATGGCGGCCGCCAAGGAAATTCGCCGCATGGGCGAGCGCGCCAACGAGCTGCAGGCCCAGATCACCGAGCTCTCCGAACAGGGGAAGGATGTCGACGCGCTCCTCAACGAGTACGGACAGGTCCAGGACCGCTTTGAGCACCTGGGCGGCTACGAGCTCGAGAGCAACGCCCGCAAGATCCTATCTGGCCTGGGCTTTAAGGTCACCGACTTTGAGCGCCCGTGCTCCGAGTTCTCGGGCGGCTGGCAGATGCGCATCGCGCTCGCCAAGCTCTTCCTGCGCCACCCCGACCTGCTGCTGCTGGACGAGCCCACTAACCACCTGGACCTCGAGAGCGTCCAGTGGCTACGCGGCTTTATCGCCAACTACGACGGCGCCGTACTCATCGTCAGCCACGACCGCGCCTTCATGGACGCCTGCGTCGACCACGTGGCCGCGCTCGAGAACCGCCGCGTGACCACCTACACCGGCAACTACAGCAGCTACCTCAAGCAGCGCGAGGACAACCTGGAGCAGATGCGCGCCAAGCGCGCCGCCCAGGAGCGCGACATCGCCCACATGCAGGTCTTCGTCGACAAGTTCCGCTACAAGCCCACCAAGGCCGCCCAGGCCCAGGAGCGCATCCGCAAGATCGAGCAGATCAAAAAGGAGCTTGTCATCCTGCCCGAGGGCCACAAGCACATCGACTTTAAGTTCCCCGACCCGCCGCGCTCCGGCGACATGGTCGTGGGGCTCGAGGGCGTCTCCAAGTCCTACGGCAACAAGCATATCTACAGCGACATCGACCTCAAGCTCTACCGCGGCGAGCATGTGGCGCTCGTCGGCCCCAACGGCGCCGGCAAGTCCACCCTCATGAAAATCCTCGCCGGTCTGGAGCCGCCAACTACCGGCACGCGCGATCTGGGCACCAACGTGGGCGTGGCCTACTACGCCCAGCACGCACTCGAGGGCATGACCGAGTCCAACACCGTCCTGCAAGAGATCGACACCGTCACGCCCAAGTGGACCGTGCCGCAGCAGCGCAGCCTGCTGGGCGCCTTCCTGTTTAGCGACAACGATGCAATCGAAAAACAGGTCCGCGTCCTCTCCGGTGGCGAAAAGGCGCGTCTGGCCCTGGCAAAGATGCTCGTGGCCCCCGAGGCGCTCCTGTGCCTGGACGAGCCCACCAACCACCTGGACATCGACTCGGTGGACATGCTCGAGAATGCCCTGCAAAACTTCCCCGGTACCATCGTGCTGATCAGCCACGACGAGCACCTGGTACGCGCCGTTGCCAACCGCGTGATCGACATACGCGATGGCAAGGTCACGGTCTACGACGGCGACTACGACTACTACCTCTACAAGCGCGAGGATCTCGCAGCCCGCGCCGCCGCCGAGGCCGCAGGGGAGAGCGCGCCTGCCGCGGCCAAGTCCGCTAAGGTCACCGCGGCCCAGGCCGACACCCCCGCCGTCGCTTCCAAGCCTGCCGAGGGTAAAAAGACCAAGGAGCAAAAGCGCGCCGAGGCCCAGGCCCGTGCCGCGCTCAACAAAAAGCTCAAGGGCGTGCGCAACCAGCTTAAGAAGATCGAGACGGAGCTCGACAAAAAGCGCGCCCGCTATGACGAGCTTATGGAATTGATGGCAAGCGAAGAGCTTTATGCCGATCAGGATAAGTTCAACGCCGCGCTGGGGGAATATAACGGCCTAAAGCAAGAGCTGCCCAAGCTCGAGGACGAATGGCTGGAGCTTTCCACCCAGATCGAAGAGGAGACCGCGCGTGAACTCTCGTAAGGCCACCGCCGTGGCGATGAGCATCATCGCCATCGCCTGTCGCATCTGCGGCATCTTTATGAGCGCGATGACCGTGCTGCTGTGCTTTAGCGGCCTCACCGCCAAGCTGCAGATTGTGGGCTTTGTCGTTGAGCTTTCGCGCGCGCTGCCGAGCGCCATCGCCGGCTACGGCGTCATCACGTCGCCCTTTGGCGGCGTGTTCCGCCTGGATTACGCCATTGTTGCTGTGATCCTGTTTGTAGCCGACTACCTGCTCACGCGCGCCTCGCGCCGTGTCCGCTAGGGGAACGCCATGTCCAGCAGCTACCTCATGAACCTGCTCGCTAGCGCCGTCGCCGTCATCGTGGGCATCGTGATCCACGAGAGCGCACACGCCGCGGCGGCCTGGGCGCTCGGCGACAAGACGGCCCGCTCGCGCGGCCGGGTCTCACTCAACCCGTTCAACCATATCGATCCGTTTGGCACCATCATCTTGCCGCTGCTCATGCTTGCCGCCGGCGGCCCGGTGTTCGCCTTCGCCAAGCCCGTGCCCGTCTACCTCAACAACCTCAAGCACCCCAAGCGCGACGAGGTCCTGGTGAGCGTTGCCGGCCCCGCATCGAACATCGCGCTCGCGTGTCTTGCCGCGGTCCTCATGCGCCTGGCCTATGGCAGCCTTTACACCAGCATGTCCTTTGCCCTGGCGTCACAGATCATGAACTTCGGCGCCACGTTTATCGTGGTCAACCTGTCGCTCGCATTTTTTAACCTCATCCCGATCCCTCCGCTCGATGGCTCGTCGATCATCGTGCCCTTTCTCAAGGGCAAGGCGCTCGCCAACTACTATCGTCTGCAGCAATACGCTATGCCCATCCTCATCCTGGTACTGTACCTGCTGCCTATGTGGACCGGCATCGACGTAATCGGCCGCTATTTCGACGTTACCGTGTATCCGCTTGCTGAGCAGCTGCTTAACTTCGCAATCGCCGGCATCTAAGGTAAACTTACAGGTCGACCGTGCAAAGCGGTCGTAACATGCACCCAAACCGCGCCGCGAAGGCGCCGTCAAAGGAGGTCGAATATGTCGTATCGCGTGTCGACGCAGGTCTACAGCGGACCGTTCGACCTGCTGCTGCAGCTGGTAACCCGCCAAAAAGTAGATATCGGCGCCATCTCTATCAGCGAGGTGGCCGAACAGTACCTTGCCGAGGCCGAGCGCATCGAGGCACTGGACCTGGACGTGGCGAGCGACTTTTTGCTGGTCGCGGCAACCCTTTTGGACATTAAGGCCGCCTCGCTGGTGCCGCAGGAGGCTCCGCGCAAAGCCGACGACGATGACGAGTTCGACGAAGACCTCGAGGAGCTCAGCACGCTTGACGGCGACGCGCTGCGTGAGGTCCTGATCCAGCGCCTGATCGCCTACAAGCAGTTTAAAGGCGCGGCTGCGGCCCTCGGTGCCCGCATGCAGGCCGAAAGCCGCATGCACCCGCGTGTGGCCGGCCCCGATCCTGAGTTCCTTGGCCTTATGCCCGACTACCTGGCCGGCATTACTCTGCGCGGTCTAGCCGTCATCTGCGCCGACCTGGATGGCAAGCGACAGACCTTCCTGCTCGAGGCCGAGCACGTGGCGCCGCATCGCGTACCGCTCGACTTGACCGTGGCCTCAGTCGACCGCTTTACCATGACGCACCAAACCTGCACCTTCCGCGAGCTACTGGACGGCGATGCCACCACCGAGCAGCTCGTCGTCACCTTCCTAGCTATGCTTGAGCTCGCCAAGCGCGGCTCGCTCACGCTGAGCCAGGACGAGATCTTTGGAACCATCCGCATCAACCGCGTCGAGGGCGCCGAGGCCTATGTGCCCGGCGAGGGCCCCGAGCTCACCGAATAGGAGCCGCAACCATGTCAACCCTTTCCACGCTGGAGGCAAACAGCCTCAAAGGCGCCCTCGAGGCGCTGCTGCTGGTGTCGAGCGACCCCGTGAGCGCACCCGCGCTGGCAGGTGCGTTGGATATCGCCCCGGGCGAATGCGCGTCGCTGCTCGCCGAGCTCAAGGTTGAGTATGAGGAGGCCAACCGCGGCTTTCAGCTGCGCGAGGTCGCCGGCGGCTGGCGCCTGTTTACTCACCCCGCCTACCACGACGTGGTCGAGGCCTACGTGCTGAGCTGGGACACGCAAAAGCTGTCGCAAGCGGCGCTCGAAACCCTGGCCGTCATCGCATACCACCAGCCTGTGACGCGCGAGGTGGTCAAGGGCATCCGTGGCGTCAATTCCGACGGCGTCATTGCGTCACTCGTCGACAAGGGCCTGGTGCGTGAGCTCGGCCGCGACCCCCAGCGCGGTCAAGCCATCATCTACGGCACGACCAACGCCTTCTTGGAAAAATTCGGCCTGCGCTCCACCCGTGATCTGCCCGATCTGGAGCAGTTTGCCCCCGACGAGCAGTCGCGTCAGTTTATCCGCGAGCGCCTGAGCGGCCGCAGTATTCAGTCCACGCTCGAGGAGCAGGCCGAAGACCTGGACGAAGAGCGCGAACTGTTCGATACCGATGTTGAAGATGTTGAGGCAGTCGAGGACTTGGAGACCCTGGTCGTCGACGACCCCTCGGAGGATTTACATGACGAGGACTAACGAAGTAGGGGAGACGCGTGCCATGGGCAACGCAGTACCCGCAACCGACGCCCAGTCCGTCTATCCGCACACCATGCGCCTGCAGCGCTTTTTGGCGCGCGCGGGCGTGGCGAGCCGCCGCGGCTCGGAGGACCTGATGACCGCCGGTCGCGTGACCGTCAACGGCCAGGTCGCGACCGAGCTGGGCACCAAGGTCGACGTCGACCGCGACCACATCGAGGTCGACGGCATGGTCGTCAAGCTCAACCAGGGCGCCGTGTACTTGATGCTCTACAAGCCGACCGGCTACCTCACCACCATGAGCGACCCGCAGGAGCGCCCTTGTGTGGCCGACCTGGTCCCCCGCGACCGCTTTCCGGGACTTTTCCCGGTGGGTCGCCTGGACCGCGACACCACGGGCCTTTTGCTCTTTACCACCGACGGCGACCTATCGCAGGACCTGCTGCACCCCAGCAAACACGTCTACAAGACCTACCAGGCGCTCGTGGACGGGCGACTGACCGACCGCGATCTAGAACCGCTCCGCCGTGGCATCGAGCTCGACGACGGCCTGTGCCAGCCGGCAATCTGCCGTGTCATTAACGCGCGCGAGGCCGAGGCAGTGGCGCCGCAAGGCGTCAAGCCCGGCACCACTGCCGTCGAGGTCATCATCCGCGAGGGACGCAAGAATCAGGTCAAGCGCATGCTGAGCAAGATTCATCATCCGGTGATCCGTCTGCACCGCTGCAACTTTGCCGGCCTGGAGCTCAAGGACGTGGCCAAGGGCTCGTGGCGCGAGCTCACCGACCGCGAGGTGCAGATCCTCAAAAGCGGTGGCATCCCGCCCAAACAGGCGAGCGCAAAGCGCAACGGCGACAAGCCCCAAGACACGCCCGCCAGCCGCACGCGTCACCACGGCAGCCACGGCTCCGCACCCAAGCGCAACACCTACCGCGAGCGCTACACGGGCTAGGCAACCCGCCGCGCCTCAACGCCCGCGAACCATACCAGCACGTCAACCATCGAAAGGAAGCATTGCATGATCGTCGCCATCGACGGCCCCGCCGGTTCCGGCAAGTCCACCATCGCCAAGGAGATCGCCCGCCAGCTGGGCTTTAACAAGCTCGACACGGGCGCCATGTATCGCGCCGTCACCTTCGCCGCGCTCGACCGCGGCATCGACCTGGACGACGAGGCGGCCATCGACGCCCTCGCCGAGCAGATCGAGATCCGCTTTACCAACGGCACTGGCGAAGACACGCGCCTGACCATCGACGGCCAGGACGCTTCGGCCGCCATCCGCACCCCGCAGGTCGACGCCAACGTGTCCAAGGTCTCGGCCTACCCGGGCGTGCGCGCCGCCATGCTCATCCATCAGCGCCGCGCCGCCGAGGACCGCGATATCGTGGCCGAGGGTCGCGACATCGGAACCGTCGTGTTCCCTAACGCGCAGGTCAAGGTCTTCCTGACCGCCGACCCGCGCGAGCGCGCCCGCCGCCGCGTGCTGCAGCGTCACCAAAACGACGCCCAGCCGCTCACGCCCGCGCAACTCGAGGCCGAGGTCGACGAGACCCTCGACGCCCTTAGGCAGCGCGACAAGCTTGACAGCAGCCGCGAGGTCGCCCCGCTCGTGCCCGCCGAGGACGCCGTGCACGTCGACTCCACCGCCCACACCATCGACGAGGTCGTCTCGATAATCGAGGACCTTATCAACCAAAGGAGGTAGCCCATGCGCCTGTTTCAGCAGACGCCCGAGGACTATTACAACGCCCCCTACGCCGAGTTTCCAGCGCTCATCCGCGGCACCGTCGTCGTAGTCATGGCCATCCTTTGGGCCTTCTCCAAGCTCATGTGGCGCTGGAAGGTCGAGGACGCCGATCTTCTGTTTGAGCGCCAGGAAGGCCGCGGCAGCGTGGTCATCTGCAACCACACCTCGATGGCCGAGCTCTTGGCCGTGGAGACGGCGCTGTTCTTTGGGGGGCGCCGCATTCGTCCCATCTTTAAGTCCGAGTTCGCCAAGAGCAAGATTGTGCGCTGGGCCTTTAGCCGCGTTGGCGGCATCCCCGTGGAGCGTGGCACTGCCGATATGAAGTGCCTGCGCGCCGCCCAGCATGCGCTGCAGCGCGGCGAGGACGTTCTGATCTTCCCCGAGGGCACGCGCATCCGCTCGCGCGAGATCAAACCCGAGGTCCACGGCGGTTTTGCGCTCATCGCTCAGATGGGCAAGGCACCTGTGAACCCGCTCGCCATTTGCGGCTGGTCCGACATCACGCCCGCGGGCAAAAAGATCATGCGTCCCAAGAAATGCTGGATCCGCGCCGGCAAGGCTGTCTCGCTTTCCGACGCACCGGCCGGGCTTAAGCGCACGGAGCGCCTGGAATGGTTTGAGTCCGAGGCCATGAACCGCGTCTACGCTATGCGAGACGAGCTGTGCGCCGAGCATCCGGGCAGGTTCTAGCCATGAGCGAGAACGTTACGAACACTGCCGCGACCGCGTCCGACCAGGCAACAGCGCCTACCATCGAGATCGCAGCACACGCCGGCACTTGCTACGGCGTACAGCGTGCGCTCGATATGGCGCTAGCCGCCGCACCGCAGGCAGGTGAGTGCGCTCAGGTCCATACCTTGGGTCCGCTCATCCATAACCCCATCGTGGTGCGCGAGCTTGCTGAGGCAGGCGTTGGCCTGGCCGAGACCCTGGACGACGCAGCATCGGGTACCGTAATCATCCGCGCCCACGGCGTGGTGCCGCAGGTGATCGATGCTGCCCGCAAGCGCGGCCTTAACGTGGTCGACGCCACCTGCCCCTACGTGAAGAAGGTCCATATGGCAGCCGAGCGCCTGGTGCGCAAGGGCTACCGCGTGGTGGTCGTAGGCGAGCCGGGCCATCCCGAGGTGGAGGGCATCCTGGGTCACGCCGGCGACGATGCGCAGGTCGTGAGTTGCGCCGCCGATGCGGACGCGCTTCCGCTCAAGGGCAAGGTCGGCCTCGTCGTGCAGACCACCCAGACCGCGCAGAACCTCGCTGAGGTCGTGGCAGCTATCACCCCGCGCGTGCAGGAGCTGCGTGTGATCAACACCATCTGCGCCGCCACGAGTGAGCGTCAACAGGCAGCAGCCACACTTGCCAACCGCTGCGACTGCATGGTCGTGGTGGGCGGCAAGAACTCGGGCAACACCCGCCGCCTGGCGCAGATTTGCGCAGACGCCTGCGAGCGCACGTATCACATCGAGGAAGCTTCCGAGCTCCAGGCCGCCTGGTTTACCGACGCTCACCACATCGGCATCACCGCCGGAGCCTCAACCCCGCAAGAACACATCGAGCGCGCCGTCGAGCGCATCAAGGAGCTTTGCCGCTAATCATGGACCAGACCGTACCCGCATACGCCGCCGAGGTGGCCGATTACGGGCGCAGCCGCGACCCCGAGCCGGGTGAGGGCGCGCTCGTAAAGAACGTGCGTCCCGAATCGCCCGCGTGGGATGTGGGTATCGAGCCGGGCATGCGCGTGCTCGCGGTCAACGGCGAGCAGCTTACCGACATGATCGTGTGGCTCTGGGAGGCAGACGACGACACGGTCGACCTCGAGGTTTTCGACCCGCGCGATGGCACCGTCACCCCCGTGGAGCTCGATCGCTTTCCCAGAGAGGATTGGGGTCTGGAGTTCGACGGCCCTATCTTCGATGGCATGCGCACCTGTGTAAACGCCTGCGTGTTCTGCTTTATGACGATGCTCCCCAAGGGCGGCCGCTCCACGCTCTATATTCGCGACGACGACTATCGCCTAAGCTTTTTGCAGGGCAACTTCGTCACGCTCACGAACCTCACCGACGAAGATATTCAAAACGTCATCCAACGCAACATGAGTCCCATGAACGTATCGGTCCATGCTGTGAGCCCCGATGTCCGCCGCCGCATGATGGGCCGCAACGCCCAGCGCGGAATGGACGTACTCGAGGCCATCATGGCCGCCGGCATCGAGATTCACGCGCAGATCGTGTTGTGCCCCGGCATGAACGATGGCGAGGAGCTGGAAAAGACCCTGCGCTTTTGCGAGGAGCACGAGCAAATCACAAGCCTGGGCATTGTGCCGCTCGGTTTTACCAAGCACCAAAACCGCTTTAGCTGGTCATACAGCGACAAACCCGAGCTAGCGCGCGAGACCATCGCCATGATCCGACCGTTCCAGGACCGCGCCTATGAGCGCTTTGGCCGCCACACCTTCCAGATGAGCGACGAGTTCTATCTGGACGCCGGCATCGATCCTCCCGAGGCAGACTTTTACGACGGTTACCCGCAGTACTACGACGGCATCGGCATGATTCGCTCGTATCTGGACGAGACCGATGACGTGCTCGCCGCCGACGCCGAGCGTCTGGCCCGCGTTCGCGAGGCCGTCGCCGCCCGCAACCAGCGGCTTCTGTGTCTCTCGGGCGCCAGCGCGCGCGACACCGTGGCGCGCTTTGTGGAGTCGCCGCATGGTCTCGCCGGCACCGTCACAGCCATCAAGAACCGCTACTTTGGCGGCAACGTGGACGTGACCGGCCTCATCGTCGCGTGTGACATTCTGGAGCAGCTGCCCCAAGATCTGTCGGGGGTTATGCTCTTTGTGCCTAAGCTCATGTTCAACGCTGACGGCATGACGCTTGACGAGTATCATCGTGACGATTTACTCGCAAGCCTTACCAGTCGCGGCGCCGAGGTTCATGTGGTGTCGACCATGCCGCATGAGCTGCTCGATACCCTGGAGCGCATCCTTGGCATTGTGCCCGCAGACTCTAACACTTCCACTGACCCTACCCATTAAAGGAGAGCAGATGAAACCTATCGTCGCCGTCGTCGGACGCCCCAACGTGGGCAAGTCCACGCTCGTTAACCGCCTGGCCCAGACCTCGGACGCCATCGTCCACGAGTCCCGCGGCGTCACGCGCGACCGCTCGTACCACACGGCCGATTGGAACGGCCGCGAGTTCACCATCGTCGACACGGGCGGCATCGAGCCGCTCAAGAGCGATGACGTCTTCGCCACGTCCATTCGCGACCAGGCCCTCGCCGCCGCCGAGGAAGCCGCCGTCATCCTGTTTGTGGTCGACGGCCGCACCGGCGTCACCGAGGAGGACGAGTCGGTCGCTCGCATGCTCAAGCGCTGCGACAAGCCGGTCTTTCTGCTGGTGAACAAGCTCGACAACCCCGATCGCGAGAACGACAGCATCTGGGAGTTCTATTCCCTCGGCATCGGCGAGCCCACGCCGCTCTCGGCGCTGCACGGCCACGGCACCGGCGACCTGCTCGACGACATCGTGGCCCTGCTTCCTGAGGAGGAGGACGAGATCGCCGACGAGTTCCCCGATGCGCTGAACGTGGCTATCATCGGCCGCCCCAACGCCGGTAAGTCCTCGCTGTTCAACCGCATCCTGGGCGCCGACCGCTCCATCGTGTCCAACATTGCCGGCACCACGCGCGACGCCATCGACACGGTCGTCGAGCGCAACGGCAAGCACTACCGCATGGTCGACACTGCGGGAATCCGTAAGAAGAGCACCGTGTACGAGAACATCGAGTACTACTCGATGGTCCGCGGCCTGCGCGCCATCGACCGTGCCGACGTGGCGCTGCTCGTCGTCGACGCCTCCGTGGGCGTTACCGAGCAGGACCAGAAGGTCATGGGCCTTGCCATCGAGCGCGGCTGCGCCATCGTTGTGCTGCTAAACAAGTGGGACCTGCTCGACGACGATCGCAAGCGCGAGGCCTGCATGGAGACCATCGACCGCCGTCTGGGCGTCATGGCTCCCTGGGCCCAGTACCTGCGCATCTCTGCCCTCACTGGCCGCAGCGTCGAGAAGATTTGGGCGATGGTCGACGCCGCCGAAAAGACGCGCTCGCAAAAGATCAGCACCTCGCGCCTCAACACGTTCCTCACCGATCTGCGCGAGTTCGGTCATACCGTGGTGGACGGCAAGCGCCGCCTGCGCATGCACTACGTGACCCAGACGGGCGTCAACCCGCCGACGTTCACGTTCTTCGTCAACCACAGCGATCTGGTCAACGACACCTATCAGCGCTACATCGAGAACCGCATGCGCTCGACCTTCGACTTTGCCGGCACACCCATTCGACTCTTCTTTAGGAAGAAGGAGCAAAAGGATGCATAATCCGATTCTGCTGACCGCCATCTGCGCCGTGGTCTCGTTCTTTATCGGAGCAATTCCGTTTGGCCTGATCCTGGGCCGCGTGTTCAACCACACCGACATCCGCAAGGCGGGTTCCGGCAACATCGGCACCACCAACGCCCTGCGCGTGGCCGGCCCCAAGGTGGCCGCGCTCACGCTGCTGCTCGACTGCCTTAAGGGCGCCATCTGCGTTGTCATTGCCCGTCCGCTCATCGCGAGCGTGGGCTATGGCTTTCCGCCAAACATTATGGCGCCTGGTGCCCCCGGCGACTGGATGCTCGGTGTCATTTGCCTGGCAGCCGTGTGGGGCCATATCTTCTCGCCCTACCTCAACTTCCATGGCGGCAAGGGTATCGCCGTTGGTCTGGGCGTCATCCTCGCCTGGTACTGGCCTATTGGCCTGTCGCTGCTGGGCATGTTTATCGTGGCCGTCGCCATCACCAAGTATGTATCGGTGGGCTCGCTTGCCGCAGCTATCGGTCTTCCTATCGCTGCTTGCGCGGTCTTTCCGTACAGCAGCCTGGGCCTCAAGTTCTGCATGGCGATGATCGGCATCACCGTGGTGTGGGCCCATCGCGCGAACATCAAAAAGCTCATGACCGGTAAGGAGTCCAAGCTCTCGTTTACCAAGCGCGTCACCGAGCCCGACGATAAGTAGGAGAGAGTCATGAATGTTGCGCTGATTGGCTCCGGCTCCTGGGGAACCGCCGTCGCCGGCCTTGCCGCCACGCGAGCCGAGCGCGTGACCATGTGGGCCCATAGCGAGCAGACGGCCGCCGGCATCAATGGCGAGCACCGCAACCCGCGCTATCTGGTGGGCTACGAACTGCCCGATAACGTGGTAGCAACGACCGAGCTCGCCCATGCGCTCGACGGCGCCGAGGCCATCATCTTCGCCGTTCCTTCGACGCACCTGCGTGGCGTCTGCCACCAGGCCGTGCCCTTTATCGCCGCCGATACCCCGGTGCTCTGCCTCACCAAGGGCATTGAGCCCGAGTCCGGCCTGCTCATGAGCGAGGTCATCGCCAGCGAGATCGGCAACGAGGCGCGCGTGGCGGCGCTCTCGGGTCCCAACCATGCCGAGGAGATCTGCCGCGGCGGGCTTTCTGCCGCCGTCATCGCCAGCAAAGATCCGCAGATAGGGGAGACCTTTAAGGACCTGCTCCTATCCACGGCCTTCCGCATTTATCTGTCGCAAGACATGACCGGTGTCGAGGTCTGCGGCGCCATGAAAAATGTCATCGCCATCGTGTGCGGCATCTCCGCCGGCACCGGCGCGGGCGACAACACGCTCGCCCTCATCATGACACGCGGCCTAGCCGAGATCAGCCGTCTGGTGCACGCCCGCGGCGGTCAAGCTATGACCTGCATGGGACTTGCCGGCATGGGCGACCTCATTGCCACCTGCACCTCGGAGCATTCGCGCAACCGCACCTTTGGCTACGAGTTTGCCCACGGCGTGTCGCTCGACGAGTATCAGACGCGCACGCATATGGTGGTCGAGGGCGCCGTCGCCGCCCGCAGCGTGAGCGAGCTCGCCCGTTCACTGGGCGTAGACATTCCGCTCACCTTTGCCGTGGAGCAAACGCTCTACAACGGTGTTACTTTGGATAGGGCGCTCGAGATCCTTACCGACCGCGTCCCCTCTCAAGAGTTCTACGGACTCAACGACTAGCGCAGAAAGGCTTCTACCATGGGTTCCATTAAAATCGCTCCGTCCGTCCTTTCGGCCGACATGGCCAACCTCAAGAGCGAACTCGACAAGATCGCCGCTGCCGACTACGTGCACTTCGACGTTATGGACGGCCACTTTACCGGCAACCTGACCTTTGGCGTTGACATCCTTAAGGCCGTCAAGCGCTCCACCGATGTACCGGTCGACGCGCACCTGATGGTGTCGAACCCCGACGAGACGGTCGATTGGTACGCAGACGCCGGCGCCGATATGATCACCGTACACTACGAGGCCTCCACACACCTGCACCGCACGCTCACGCATCTGCAGCAGCGCGGCGTCAAAGCCGGTGTGGTGCTCAACCCCGCCACCCCCGTGTGCGTACTTGAGAGCATCATCGACGTCGTCGATATGGTGCTGCTGATGAGCGTGAACCCCGGCTTTGGCGGCCAGAGCTTTATCCCGGGCACTATCGCCAAACTGCACGAGCTCAAGGCCATGTGCGAGCGCCACGGCGTGTCGCCCATGATCGAGGTCGACGGCGGCATTTCTTCCAAGAACATTGCCGAGGTCGTCAAGGCTGGTGCCAACGTTCTCGTGGCCGGCTCCGCCGTATTTAAGTCCGAAGATCCCGCCGCCGAGGTTGCGCTGCTGCAGAAGCTGGGCAATGAGGCCGCACAGGAGGCATAAACCCTTATGACCGCAGGTCAAAACCGCATACCCGTGAATCTTGACTATGCCGCCTCGACGCCCATGCGCGCCGAGGCGCTCCTTGCGCAGCGCGAATATGACGACAGCGAGCTTGCCGGCGTCAACCCCAACTCGCTGCACTCGCTTGGCCGCAAGGCCGCCGCGCGCCTGGAGGTCGCCCGTCGCGAAATCGCCCATAGCTTTGGCGCACGCGTCCGCCCGTCCGAGATTGTTCTGACCAACGGTGGCACCGAAGCCAACCAGCTGGCGCTGCTCGGTCTTGCCGAGGGCGCTCGTCAGCGCGATCGCAAGCGTAACCGCGTGATCGTATCTGCCATCGAGCACGATTCGATTCTGGACAACCTGCCGCTGCTGCGTGCCGCCGGTTTTACCGTCGACCTGGCGACGCCTTGCCGCGCGGGCTACATTGAGCCTGCCACGCTTATCGAGCTGCTAGGCGAAGACGTGGCACTCGTGAGCATCATGGTTGCCAACAACGAGACCGGCGTGGTGCAGCCCATCCGCGAGCTTGCCGCGGCCGCGCATACCGTGGGCGCCCTGTTCCACACCGACGCCATCCAGGGCTATCTGCACATTCCGCTCGATGCCACCGAGCTAGGCGTCGACGCCATGTCCGTCGCAGCCCACAAAATTGGCGGTCCCGTTGCCTCCGGCGCGCTCTACGTTAAGACCCGCACGCCACTGCGTCCCCGCATCTTTGGCGGCGGACAGGAAGCCGGACGTCGCGCCGGCACGCAGGACCTGCGCACACAGCTGGCCTTTGCCGCTGCCGCCCGCACGCTGGCACCCCATGTGGCTCAGGAACGCGAGAAGCTGCAAGCCCTTTCCGACAAGCTCTACGCCACGCTTACGGCTCATCCGCGCATTCACGCCACCATGGGAGACTACGCACATGTCGACCGTCTGCCCGGCATGGTATCGATCTACATTGACGGAATGGACTCCGAGGAGCTTATCATCAAGCTCGATGCCGCCGGTTTTGAGGTGTCGGCAGGTTCGGCATGCTCGAGCGGCAGCATGGACCCCAGCCACGTTTTGAGCGCGATGGGCATCGGTCGCGAGCAGGCGCTGGGCGCACTGCGCATCTCCTTCGATGACCGCGTGAATCCGGCCGATCTGAATGAGTTCGCCAAGACGCTCCTCTCGATCGTGGGTGCCGCATGATCGCCGCCGAGCTTGAGCGCGCGCTGCTGGCACGCTATCCCAAGACCGATGCCGAGAGTTGGGACCATGTAGGACTCTCCGTCGGC
This sequence comes from uncultured Collinsella sp., assembly GCA_902491895.1. Lineage (GTDB taxonomy): Bacteria > Actinomycetota > Coriobacteriia > Coriobacteriales > Coriobacteriaceae > Collinsella. The sequence goes on from CABUJH010000038.1 coordinate 15,471, forward strand.
GACCCTGCCGCGGAGATTACCGGTGTTGCCTGCGCACTCGATGCGACCGAAGCCAATGTGCACCGCGCCCAGGAGGCCGGCGCCAACGTGCTGCTGACGCATCACCCCATCTATATCAAGGCGCCCGAGGCGTTTTGTCCGGCGGATGCCACGCGTCCCCAGTGCAGCGCGGCGCTCTATGAGGCGGCCCGATGCGGCGTGAGCATTATCTCGCTCCACACCAACCTGGACCGCTCGCACGAAGCCTGCCTCTGCCTGAGCGAGCTGCTGGGTGCCGCACCCGTGAGCTCACTGGAGCACGTGGACGACCCCGAAGCCACCGGCCTGGGCGCACTTGCAACGCTCAACGACCCGTGCACGCTGCGCGATCTTGCCACCCGTGCTGCCACGGCCTTCGGCAGCAACCCGCGCGTTTGGGGTGAAGCCGAGCACCCGTGCCGAACCGTCGCCATTTTGGGCGGCTCCCTGGGCGACTTTGGAGAGCTCGCCATCGCCGCGGGCGCAGATGTTGTCGTGACGGGCGAGGCGGGCTACCACGTGGCGCAAGACCTTGCCTTGCGCGGGCTACCGGCGATCCTGCTCGGCCACGACCGCTCCGAGGAGCCGTTCGTTGATATATTGATGAACTCTGCAGTTGATGCCGGGGTCGACCCCCGTCATGCGATTAAAATACTGAACCCTTGCCAATGGTGGACTGTGACAAAAGGAGAGAACTTATGAGCGCCGGCGCTACGCTACTCAAGCTGCAACAGATCGATTTGGAGCTCGCCCGCAACAAGAGCGAACTTGCCAATATGCCGGAGCTCAAGGAGCTCGCTTCCAAGCGCAAGACCTATGTGAAGCTCAAGTCCGAAATGACCAAGCTCTACGCCCAGCGCAAGGACCTGGATATTGAGCTCGACGATCTCAACACCACCGAGATCCAGACCAATAACGCCATCGAGGCCGCCAAGAAGCGCCACGTTGATGGCTCTGACTACCGCGAGGTTCAGGACCTGGAGAACGAGCTCGCCACCCTGGCCAAGCGCTTGGACAAGATCGAGCACACCCGCAAAGATGTCGTCGTCGCCCACAAGGAGGCGCTCGACCGCGAGGCTCGCGCGCAGGCCATCATCGCCAAGTTCGAGGAGGGCGTGAAGGCCGACACCAAGGCCGCCCGCGCCAAGGCCGCCGACCTCCAGGCACAGATTGACGCCGCCACTAAGGAGCGCACCGCCCTTGCCGCCACGCTGCCGACCGACGTGCTCACCGACTACGAGCGCCTGCTCAAGCAGTTCCGCGGCCTGGCCGTCGAGACCATCCAGGGCAACATCCCCACGGTTTGCCACACCGCGCTGCAGGCATCGTCCATGAGCGACCTCAACCACGACGGTAGCGAGATTACGCATTGCCCGTACTGCCACCGCCTCCTGGTGCTCCCGAGCAAGGAAGCTTAAACGATGGCGGCACCCAACAATTCAATGCAACTTGAGGAAAAAACGATCCTGCTGGGCATTACCGGCGGGATCGCCGCCTATAAGTCGTGCAACATCGTGCGCCTGCTGCAAAAGCGCGGTGCGCGCGTCAAGGTCGTTATGAGCGAGCATGCCACAGAGTTTGTGGGGCCGCTCACCTTCCGTGCGCTCACCAACGAGCCCGTCGCCGTGGGCCTGTTCGACGACCCCTTCGACCCCATCCACCACATTTCGCTTGCGCAGGAGCCCGATCTGGTGGTCGTGGCGCCCGCGACGGCCAATATCATCGCTAAGATGGCCAACGGCATCGCCGACGACCTCATCTCCACCACGCTGCTTGCCACGCCGCGGCCCATCGTGATTGCCCCCGCCATGAACAACGGCATGTGGAAGGCGCCGGCGACGCAGACCAACATGGCCACGCTGCGCGAGCGCGGCGTCCATGTGGTGGGACCCGGCAGCGGCTACCTTGCCTGCGGTGACGTGGACACGGGACGCATGAGCGAGCCTGAGGACATCGTCGAGACTGTCTGTGAGGTGCTCAACCCCGTGCCTCAGGACCTAGCAGGTAGGCGCATCGTGATTACCGCCGGCCCCACGCACGAGCCGATCGACCCGGTGCGATTCATTGGCAACCGCTCTTCGGGCAAGATGGGCATCGCCCTGGCGGGGGAGGCTGCTCGCCGCGGTGCTGCGGTCACGCTCGTGTTGGGACCGACATCGCTCGATGTGCCCCGCGGCGTGGAGTGCGTGCGCGTGCAGACCGCAGCAGAGATGCTCCAGACGGCCCTGAGCGCCTTCCAGGCGGCCGATGCGGCCATTTGCGCGGCCGCCGTCGCCGACTACACACCGGCAGCCCCTGCGGACCATAAACTCAAAAAGTCCAACGAGCGCTTGGATCACATCGAGCTTGTCGAAACGGTCGATATTTTGGCCGAGCTCTCGCGCCAGAAGGGCAAGCGATGCGTGATCGGATTTGCGGCCGAGACTGATAACGTTGTCGAGTACGCCGAGCGCAAATTGGCACGCAAGGGCTGCGATGCCATTATCGCCAACGATGTCTCGCGCGCCGATTCGGGCTTTGGAACGGATACCGACAAGGCCTGGATTGTGACTACAACGGGCACGCAAGAACTTCCCGTGCTAACAAAACCCCAGCTCGCAGATACAATTTTGGACTTGCTTCAAAATATTTAAAAAAGTTCTTGCACAAGGGCAAAGTTTCGGGTTAATATACTCCCTGTTGCGAGCGAGAGCACAGCAACAAACAAAGGCTTCGGGACGTGGCGCAGCTTGGTAGCGCACTTGACTGGGGGTCAAGGGGTCGCTG
>CABUJH010000039.1 GCA_902491895.1 uncultured Collinsella sp.
ATGCACCCGCTGCCCGCCGACATCTCCGGTGTCTCCTGCGAGCACGGCGAGGTCAACGCCGACGTCTTCGACATGCACCGCGTGGGCATGTACAAGGAGGCCAGCTACAAGCCGTACGCCATCGCAGCCATGATGTTCCTGCAGAAGGTTGCCGATCCCGCCGCTACCCTCAAGGCCCTCGACGAGCGCAACGCCGCCCGTTGGCTCCAGGCCTAAAGCCGGGTTGAGGTAAGCCATGCAAAGGGGGCGCTCTGCCAACCGGCGGGGTGCCCCCTTTTTCGCATCGTGGGCGTGCGGGATAAGCGCTTTCGATGTAGATGCCCGCGGCGCGAGTTATGGGTACGATGGTTTCAGGGGAGGTATCACCATGAAACTTGGATGCGTCATTATGGCTTCGGGCGAGGGCAGGCGGTTTGGCTCTAACAAGATGCTTGCCGATATCTATGGCGAGCCGCTGATTGCCCGGACCATCGATTCGGTTCCCCGGGGCTTTGACGTCGTGGTTTCGACGCGTTGGCCCGAGGTCGCCCAGATTTGCGAGGACAAGCATTGCCCGTGCGTGCTGCACGATGGCGAGCTGCGCAGCGAAAGCGTCCGTGCGGGCCTTTCGTGGGGAGTCGAACGCAACTGGAAAGGTTGCCTCTTTTTGCCGGGCGACCAGCCGCTCGTGAGTTCGGATTCTTTTGAGGCTATGGTTCGTGCATTTGACGAGCGTGGCCGCAAGCATCCGGTGCGTCTTGCGTGCAACGGTGAGCCTTCGAGCCCGGTGCTCTTTCCGGCGGAACTGTTCGATGCGCTCATACGTCTTGAGGGCAAGGACGGCGGCGGTTCGATCCTCAAGGACCGTACCGACGTGGTGCTGGTCGAGGCGCGTGCCTACGAGCTGTGGGACGTCGATACCGCCAAGGGACAGCGACGCATAGCGGAGCATATCGCGGCCTGCTCGTATTTTGATCGCGTGGCCAACTGTATTAATCAATAAGGAGCAACATGATCATCATCAAAAACGGCGCGCTCGTGACGCCACAGGGGCTTCGCCGCGCCGATCTTGCCATGGATGGCGATAAGATCGTGCGGATTGCCGCGGCGATTGAGCCGGGCGCCGACGATACCGTCGAGGACGCCGCGGGCTGCTGGGTGTTTCCCGGCTTTATCGACGGCCACACGCACATGCAGTGCTGGACTGGCATGGATTGGACAGCCGATAGCTTTGAAACCGGCACGCGTGCGGCTGCCTGCGGCGGTACGACGACCATCGTGGACTACGCGACGGCCGATCGCGGCGTGACCATGCCCGATGCCTTGGCCGAGTGGCATCGCCGTGCCGACGGAACCTGCACGGCCAACTACGCCTTTCATATGGCACTCGCCGAGTGGAATGAGCGCAACCGCGCCGATCTTTCGGCTATGCGCGAGGCGGGCGTATCGTCGTTTAAGACCTACTTTGCCTATGACCACCTGCGCTTGGACGATGCCGAGACACTCGAGGTGCTGGAGGAGCTCAAGCGCGTGGGCGGTATCCTGTGCGTGCATTGCGAGAACGGCACGTTGGTCAACGCGCTGCAGAAGCGCGTGTTTGAGCAGGGTATCCACGGGCCCGAGGGGCATGCGCTCAGCCGTCCGGACGTGTGTGAGGCCGAGGCCGTGAGCCGCCTGCTGTATCTGGCTCACTTGGCCGGGGACGCTCCGGTCAACGTGGTACACCTTTCGACCAAGCTGGGGCTCGAGGCCATTCGCGCTGCCAAGGCGCGCGGGCAGAAGAACATTTATGTCGAGACCTGCCCTCAGTATCTGATGCTCGACGACACCTGCTATCTGGAGCAGGGCGAGGACGGCTTTGCGGGTGCTAAGTATGTGATGAGCCCGCCGCTGCGCCGTGCGGGTGACCGTGCGGCACTGCGTGAGGCGCTTGTGGCCGGCGAGATCGATACGATTGCGACCGACCACTGCAGCTTTAACCTGCACGGGCAAAAGGACCGCGGGCGCGACGACTTCCGCGCGATTCCCAACGGCGGGCCCGGCGTGGAGCATCGCCCCGTCGCGATTGCCACGAGCTTTGAGGGCCAGCTGGGCCCCGAGGGCCTCTGCCGCTTGATGAGCGAGAACCCGGCGCGCGTTTTTGGCATGTATCCGCGCAAGGGCTGTCTTGCCGAGGGTGCCGATGCCGACGTGTGCGTGTGGGATCCTTGCGCGCGTTGGACGATCAGCGCCGCGACGCAGCATCAGGCCGTGGACTACACGCCGCTCGAGGGCTTTGAGGCACATGGCCGCGCCAAGGCCGTGTTTGTGAACGGCGTGCTGGTGGCGCGCGATGGCGAGCCCACCGGAGCCCAGCCCGGTCGCTACGTGCCCCGCTAGCAGCAAAGATGCCGTGTCCCCTCCTCAGTTGCGGTGAAATACGGACTGTTTGCGGCCGTTTGGCGGCCAAACAGTCCGTATTTCACCGCAACTGAGGAGATGGGGCCGGCTACTTGAGGCTGCCGGCGACGACGGGGCGGTCGAGAGCTGCCTCGAAGCGGTCGGCCATCGTGGGGTCGCTGAGCGTGTCGACTTGGTTGAGCATGACGCGTGCGGTGCTGAGTTTCAGCGCCTGCATCTCGGCATTGAGCACCATGGCGACGCGCTCGGGTGTGGCGATGTCGGTAGGCTCGCAGCCGCAACGCTCGCAAAAGAGCTCGGGGCGGTGGACGGCTTCGTTGATAGGCTTGCCGAGCCCTGAGGCGCCGGCGATCCAGACGATGTTGGCCGTGCCAGAGGGAATCACCGGCTCCCAGGCGGCGTGGGCCTTGAGCGGGAGCCGCTTGCTGCCGTCCGCCTCGGCCAGGACGTAGTCAAAGCGCTGCGCCAGCTGGTCGAGCGGCTCGGCAGGGGAGGAGAGCTTGCCCGTCTCCGGGTCCAAAACACCCGCCTGGCAGATGCCTCCGCGGCTCATGCCCGCGCATGCCTCGCAGGTGCAGCCGGGAACATGCAGGGCCCCCGGCTTCCAGGGCGCGGCGTCCAGGCGACGGCTCGACCCGTCCCACGGCACGCCGGCGACGGGGAACATGCGCGTGGTGGTGCAGAGGAGCACGCGGCCGCCAGCGCGCATAAGCTCAAGGCCGAGCGTCTTCAGCAAGGTCGACTTGCCTCCACTGCCGATAATTGCAGTAATGCCCGGCTCGATCTTGAGCGCGGAGGCAAGGTTTCCGCTCGTCGTTTCCATCTGTTCACCGCCGTATAATACTGTGATAATAAATAATCATCAGAGTAGCGGTCGAACCGCATTTGCTCTGCTCAAACCGTAGCACAGGGAGGTGTCCCGGGAATGCTCGTTTATGTTCGCGGCGCCGGCGATATCGCCACGGGCGTCGCCGCTCGCTTGGTGCGCGCCGGCGTGTCGGTCGTTATGGCCGATATCGCGGTTCCCACGTGCATCCGCCGCACAATCAGTTTTTGCGAGGCTATTCGCTTGGGCGAGGTCGAGGTCGAGGGCATTCGCGCTCGCTTGGCACAGACGCCGGCAGAGGCGCTTGCAATTACCGAGGCTGGAGACGTCGCCGTTGTGGTGGACCCCCAGGCCAAGATGCTCGGCGAGCTGAAACCCGCTGCCGTGGTCGACGCGATTCTGGCTAAGCGCAACCTGGGTACCACGCGCGGCATGGCGCCTGCCGTCATCGCCGTGGGGCCGGGCTTTACCGCGCCGGTTGACTGCGACGCCGTGGTCGAAACCATGCGCGGGCATTTCCTGGGCCGTGTCATTACCCAAGGTTCGCCCCAGCCCAACACGGGCGTGCCGGGCATTATCGCCGGCTATGGCAGGGAGCGCGTTATTCACAGCCCCGTCGCCGGCGTGTTTCGGTCCGACCGCGCAATCGGCGACATCGTGCGCGCCGGAGACGTGATTGGCTACGCGGGCGATACGCCCATGCGCACGCAGATCGATGGCTGTCTGCGCGGGCTTTTGGCGAACGGCGTGCAGGTGACTGAGGGCTTTAAATGCGTCGATGTCGATCCGCGCGGCGATGCCAGCTATATCAACTACATTTCGGACAAGGCGACGTCGGTCGGCGGCGGCGTGCTCGAGGCGCTCGCCATGCTCACCGATGTCTTTAGAGGATAGAAGGCGGCAATGGAAAAGCTCGATGTTGTGAATGCGGCGCTTGCCGCCCTGCGTGCTGGCGAGACGTGCGAGCTGGTGGTCGTGGCCGGCACGGCAGGGTCGTCGCCGCGCGGCGTGGGCGCCTGGATGGCCGTCTTTGCCGACGGTAGCCAAGCGGGCACTATCGGCGGCGGCAAGATTGAGCTCTTTGCGCTGGACGAGGCGCGCGAGCTGCTGGCCGGGGGTAAATCGCGTCTGGTCCGCTACACCATGGGCGGCGAGAACTCCGATACCGGCATGATCTGCGGCGGAGCTATCTGCCTGTGCTATCTGCACCTGGACGCGACCAAGGCACCGTTGTTCCAGTCGGTTGCCGACGTCTTGGTCTATCGGCGCATCGGCGACTTCGTCATCGACTTTGAGCCGTTTATCGCGAGCGCGCTCGAGGGCGATGTGGCCGACTATCATGGCGAGGAATCGCGCCGCACCATTGTGGGCTGCCCCGGGCTTTCGCTGGTGGAGGAGGGGAGTAACGTCACCTACACCAACGCCGCCTCCGAGATTCCTCCCGCGCACATCGAGACGCTCTGCCCCGAGGGCCTGACCTACATCTTTGGCTGCGGCCACGTGGGCGCCGCGACGGCGCGGGTGCTCACGGCGGCGGGCTTTGCCGTCGTGGCGTGCGACGACCGTCCCGGCACGTTGACGCCCGAATGGGTGCCCGGTGTCTACGACCGTCGTCTGGTCGACTACAAGAACCTGAGCAAGCAGTGCCCCATCGGCCCGCGCGATCTGGTGGTCGTCGCCACGGCGGGTCACAAGTCCGATATCGACGTGGTGATTCAGGCCATGCGCGCCAAGCCTGCCTACCTGGGCTGTCTGGGTTCGCGCCGCAAGACGGCCTTTGTGCGTGCCCGCCTGGAGCAGGAAGGCTTTACGCAGGACCAGATCGACGAGCTGCACCTGCCGATCGGCGTTGCCATCGAGGCCGAGGACCCCGAGGAGATCGCCATCTCCATCGCCGCCGAGATGATCCACCTGCGCCGCACCAAACTCGTTCCCCGCAAGCGCTAATCGCATCCCCACCAATAAGTTGCGGTGAAATACGGATTGTTTAAGCCTGTTAGGCCGCCAAACAGTCCCTATTTCACCGCAACTGCTTTTTGGGATCCATTTGTGCGGGGGAGTTGTGGAGTTGTGCAGGCAGACGAGGTTTTTCTGGAAATACGCTCCCGATGCGCGTATAGTATCGATTGTTTTGTCGGCTCCTGCTGCGTCGAGTCCAAACCGCGAAATGCCATGAGCGGCGCGGATGCAGCCAGGAGGCACGAGGACAACCCATCGTGGCCACGCCCCGTGCTTAAAACCCCAAGAAGGAGTGAACAATGGCAGAAGAGAAGTATGTGCCGCGTCTGAAGACCAAGTACAACAACGATGTCAAGCAGCAGCTTCAGGAAAAGTTCCAGTACGAGAACGTCATGATGATCCCCAAGTTTGAGAAGATCGTCGTGAACATGGGTGTCGGCGAGGCCGCTACCGATTCCAAGGCCATCGACGGTGCCGTGCGCGACCTGCGCGCCATCACCGGCCAGCAGCCGATGATCACCCGTGCCCGCAAGTCCATCGCTACCTTCCGCCTGCGCGCTGGTATGCCGATCGGCTGCAAGGTTACCCTGCGTGGCGACCGTATGTGGGAGTTCTTCGATCGTCTGACCTCCGTCGCGATCCCCCGTATCCGCGACTTCCGCGGCATCTCCGCCAAGAGCTTCGACGGCCGTGGTAACTTCTCCATGGGCGTCACCGAGCAGCTCATCTTCCCCGAGATCGACTTCGACTCCGTCGATCACCAGCGTGGTATGGACATCACTTTCGTGACCACCGCCAACACCGATGAGGAGGCCAAGGCCCTTCTGGACGCCTTCGGTTTCCCGTTCAAGAAATAGGTTCACCTGCCCTATAAGCGCCGTTCCCACAAGGGGGCGGCGCTTGGGGCGAACAATACTCTATGTGAGGAGGATATAAGTGGCTAAGACATCGATGATCGTCAAGTGCAATCGCAAGCAGAAGTTCTCTACTCGTGAGTACACGCGCTGCCAGCGCTGCGGCCGTCCGCACTCTGTGTACCGCAAGTTCGGCCTGTGCCGTGTCTGCTTCCGTGAGCTTGCACTCAAGGGCGAGCTTCCCGGCGTTAAGAAGGCCAGCTGGTAAGTCACTACCAGCGTTTCAAGCATCCGTTTGGAACAGGGAAAACGCGCTAAATAGGCTTTGCCGTTAAGGGCGGCGAAGAACCAAGAGCACGTGTTCATCAAGAACGAAGGAGAATCTGTATGAACCTTACAGACCCGATCGCAGATATGCTTACGCGCATCCGTAACGCTAACTCTGTGAACAAGGCCACGGTCTCCATGCCGAGCAGCAAGAAGCTCGTCGAGATCGCTCGTGTTCTGCACGAGGAGGGCTACATCGAGGGCTACGATGTCGAGGACACCGTTCCCCAGAAGACTCTGCACATCACGCTTAAGTATGGTCCCAAGAAGGCTAAGGTCATCAACGGCATCCGCCGCATTTCCAAGCCGGGCCTGCGTAAGTACACCGGCGTTGCCGACATGCCCCGCGTCCGCGGTGGCCTTGGTACCGCCATTATTTCCACCAGCCATGGCGTCATGACCGACCGCGATGCTCGCAAGCACAACGTCGGCGGCGAGATCATCGCTTACGTCTGGTAATTCGCTCGGTAGGTAGAAGGAAAGGAGATCACCGTGTCTCGTATCGGTAATAAGCCTGTCCAGATTCCCGCCGGAGTCGAAGTGGCAGTCAACGGCAACAACGTTGTCGTCAAGGGCCCCAAGGGCCAGCTCGAGCTCGATGTTTTTGAGAAGCTCACCATCAACGTCGAGGACAACGTCCTCACCGTTTCCCGTCCCGACGACGAGCGTGAGACCCGTGCCCGCCACGGCCTCACCCGCGCTCTCATCCACAACATGGTTGTTGGCGTTTCCGAGGGCTTCGAGAAGAAGCTCGAGCTCGCCGGCGTCGGTTACCGCGTGCAGCAGAAGGGCAAGAACCTCGAGTTCTCCCTGGGCTTCTCGCACCCCGTGATCGTCGAGGCTCCCGAGGGCATCACCTTCGAGGTTCCCGACAACACCCACGTGAACGTCAAGGGTATCAACAAGCAGCAGGTCGGTCAGATCGCCGCTGAGATCCGCGGCCATCGTCCTCCCGAGCCTTACAAGGGCAAGGGTATCCACTATGTTGGCGAGCACATCCGCCGCAAGCTGGGTAAGGCCGCCAAGTAGTCGTAACCGACTCACTCGCATAAGACCAGCACCCCGTTAGGTGCTGGCAAGATCAACCTTTTTAGGAGTTTACGTATGAACAAGCATAAGGCGAAGCTGGAAGGCCTCAAGCGTCGTCAGCGTCGTGTTCGCGGCAAGGTCTCGGGTACCGCCGAGCGTCCGCGTCTTCGCGTGACCCGTACTAACGCCAACATCTATGCCCAGATCATCGACGACAGCAAGGGCTCCAGCCTGACGCTCGTCTCTGCCTCGACCCTCGAGGCCGAGTTCAAGGGCACCCACACCTCGAACAAGGAGGCTGCGGAGAAGGTCGGTCAGCTCGTTGGCAAGCGTGCCATCGAGGCCGGCATCACCAAGGTCGCTTTCGATCGTGGTGGCCGTATCTACCATGGCCGCGTCAAGGCCCTCGCCGACGGTGCTCGTGCCGCCGGTCTCGAGTTCTAGGAGGTATGTAGCACATGGCTCGTAATCAGAAGCAGCAGCGCGAGGCCTCCGAGTTCGAGGAGCGCGTCGTTTACATCAACCGCGTGTCGAAGACCGTCAAGGGTGGTCGTCGCATGAGCCTCGTCGCTCTCGTCGTCGTTGGCGACGGCAAGGGCAACGTCGGCGTTGGCATGGGCAAGTCCGCTGAGGTGCCCATGGCCATCTCCAAGGCGTCTCTCGATGCCAAGAAGAACATGTTCCACGTGCCGGTGACCGAGCAGGGCACCATTCCGCACGAGGTTCTCGGTCACTTTGGTGCCGGCCGCATCATCATCAAGCCCGCTGTCGAGGGTACCGGCGTTATCGCCGGCGGCGCTGTGCGTCCCCTCTTCGAGCTTGCTGGCATCAAGAACGTCCTGTCCAAGTCCCTCGGTACCGACAACGGCCTCAACATCATCAAGGCTGCCGTCGAGGGCCTCAAGGAGCTCTCCAGCCCTGAGGACGTCGCGGCTCGCCGTGGCCTGACGGTCTCCGAGATGTTCGTCGGTAAGGAGAACTAAGCATGGCTGACACCATCAAGATCAAGCAGGTCCGCAGCACCAACGGTTGCAAGCAGGACCAGGTCCGTACTGTCCGTGCCCTCGGTCTCCACAGGATCCGCGAGGTTCGCGAGATTGCTGACAACGAGTCCGTCCGCGGCATGATCTTCAAGGTCAAGCACCTTGTCGAGATTGTAGAGGAGTAGCAAATGCAGCTTCACGATCTTACTCCCGCGCCCGGTTCCACCAAGAACCGCAAGCGCGTCGGCCGTGGCAATTCTTCGGGTCACGGCACCACTTCTGGCCGCGGTCAGAAGGGCCAGGGTTCCCGCTCTGGCGGCACCAAGGGTGCCGGCTTCGAGGGTGGCCAGACTCCGCTGGCTATGCGCCTGCCCAAGCTTCCGGGCTTCCGCAACCCCCGTCGCATCGAGTACACCGCTGTTAACGTTGAGCGCCTCGAGCGCAAGTTCGAGGACGGCGCTGTGATCGACGGTGCCGCTCTTAAGGCCGCTCGCATCACCAAGAGCGAGTTCGAGCCCGTCAAGGTGCTCGGCAATGGTGAGCTCACCAAGAAGTTCACGGTCAAGGTCGACAAGGTCAGCGCTTCTGCGCAGGCCAAGATCGAGGCCGCCGGCGGAAAGGTCGAGCTGCCGTGCTAAATGGTCTTAAGAATGCTTTCCGCATCAAAGAATTGCGCGAAAAGATTCTTTTTACCATAGCTATGCTCGTCGTGTACCGCATTGGTGCGCACGTTCCTGTGCCCGGCATTCCCTTCCAGGGGATGCTGGGCCTTTTCTCGACCGATAACAATTCGGTCGCCGCAGGTGCTATGGCCCTCCTGAATCTTTTCTCTGGTGGCGCGTTGAGCTATGTGTCGGTGTTCTCCCTGGGCATCATGCCTTACATCACCAGCTCGATCATCCTCCAGATGCTCCAGGCCGTTGTGCCTTCCCTGCATGAGCTTGCCCGCGAGGGCGAGGTCGGTCAGACCAAGATTACGCAGTATTCGCGTTACCTCACCCTGGCTCTGGCAATCCTCAACTCCGTGGGTTACCTCTTCCTCTTTAAGAGCTTCGGCATCAGCTTTACTGGCGCCGGCGCTCCCGAGATCATCTTTGACCTCATGATCGTTGGCACGCTCACTGCGGGCGCCATGCTGATCATGTGGATTGGTGAGCTCATCACCCAGCGCGGTATCGGCAATGGCATGTCGCTGATCATCTTTGCGAACATCATGGCTGGCCTGCCGCAGGCGATCTTCTCCAGCACCGAGGGCAATGCCGGTGGCATCATCACCATGGTGATCATCTGCGCCATTATCCTGCTGGTCATCCCGCTGATCGTTTTCCTTGAGCGCGGCCAGCGCCGCATTCCGGTCTCCTACGCTAAGCGCGTCGTGGGCCGTCGCATGATGGGTGGCCAGACCACCTACCTGCCCATCAAGGTCAACACCGCGGGCGTCGTGCCGATCATCTTCGCTTCGGCGCTGCTGTACTTCCCGGCCCAGATTGCCGTGTTCTTCCCCGGCATCGGCTGGATCCAGGCAGTTGCCTCCGCGCTTTCGACCGGTTGGCTCAACTGGGTGCTTAACGTTGTCCTCATCGTGTTCTTCGCGTACTTCTACACCTCCATGGTGTTCAACCCCGATGACACGGCCGACAACCTTAAGAAGCAGGGCGGCTTTATTCCGGGCGTCCGTCCGGGCAGGGCTACCGCGGCCTACATCAAGAACGCGCTCAACAAGATTACGCTTCCCAGCGCTGTCTTTTTGGCGCTCATCGCCATCGTGCCTTCGATCATCTTCTCTTTCACTGGTAATCATCTGATTCAGGCATTTGGCGGCACGTCCATCCTCATCATGGTCGGCGTCGTGCTCGACACGGTCGATAAGCTTGAAGGCCAGATCAAGATGTATGATTACGATGGATTCTTTAAATAGGCTAGAGGAGGATTGCTCATGAACCTCGTATTGCTCGGAGCTCCGGGTGCCGGTAAGGGCACCGTCGCACAGGAGCTCGTCGCCGAGTTTGGCGTCGCTCACATTTCCACGGGCGACCTGCTGCGTGCTGCCGTCAAGGGTGGCACCGAGCTTGGTATTCAGGCTAAGAAGTACATGGACGCTGGCGAGCTCGTTCCCGATCAGCTCGTGATCGACCTTGTCAAGGAGCGCCTTGCCGCCGATGACGCCCAGCAGGGCTTCATCCTCGACGGCTTCCCGCGCAACACCGCCCAGGCCGTGACGCTCGATTCCGAGCTCTCCGCCATGGGTCGCGAGATCGACTGTGCCCTTCTGGTCGATGTGGCCCCCGAGGTCATTATCGATCGTCTGTCTTCGCGTCGCACCTGCCGCGCCTGCGGTTACACCGGCACCGCTGCCGATGCTACCTGCCCCAAGTGTGGCGGCGAGATGTATCAGCGCGACGACGACAAGCCCGAGACCATCAAGAACCGTCTCGACGTCTACGAGAAGTCCACGAGCCCGCTCGTCGACTACTATCGTGGCCAGGGTCTGCTCAAGTCGGTCAACGGTGACCAGGCTCGTGAGACCGTGTACGGGGATGTCAAAGAGGCTCTCGGTCTATGATCAAGATTAAGTCTGCAACGCAAATCGAGCAGATGAAGAAGGCAGGAGCGCTATCTAAGATGGCGCTCCGCCACGTTGGAGCCATGGTGCGCCCCGGCGTTTCGACTTTTGAGCTCGATCAGCTCGCGGAGCAGATTATCCGCATGCATGGCGGCACCCCGGCCTTTAAGGGCTACGGCGGGTTCCCGGGAACCATCTGCGCATCGATCAACGATGCCGTGGTTCACGGTATTCCCAACCCCGACATGATCCTGCGCGATGGCGATATCATCTCCATTGATACGGGAGCTGTCGTTGACGGTTGGGTCGGCGATAACGCTTGGACGTTTTTCGTCGGCACCCCCACGCCCGAAGCCAAGGCTTTGTGCGAGGTCACGCGCGATTGCCTTAAGGCTGCCATCGAGCAGGCTGTTCCCGGTAACCATATCGGGGACGTCGGTTATGCCGTTCAGTCCCTCGCCGAGTCTCACGGTTACGGCGTGCTTCGTGATTATGTGGGCCATGGCATTGGCCGCGTGATGCACGAGGACCCCAACGTTCCTAACTATGGAAAGAAGGGGAGGGGCGTTCGCCTCCAGGCCGGCATGGTCATTGCCATTGAGCCGATGGTTACGATGGGTTCCAACCATGTGAGCACGGGCTCCGACGGTTGGATCGTCACGACCAACGACCACCTTCCCGCCGCGCACTACGAGAACACCGTCGCCATTACCAATGACGGCCCGGTGATTCTCACCACGGATGCGCAAGGTGCTTGGTGTTCGCTCCAAGGCGGAGAAATGTAACAAGTTCCACTTAGTTGTGGAGCCATTACGAAGTTATTACGATGCGTACATACGTGTTGTAGAATACTCAATCGCTGTCGTTTTCTAGAGAAAGATGATTGCTTGTGAAGAAGGAAGACGCAATTGAGCTCGAGGGTACGGTAAAAGAGCCGCTGCCCAACGCCATGTTTAAGGTCGAGCTCGAGAACGGTCATTCGGTTCTGTGCAACATTTCTGGCAAGATCCGAATGAATTACATCCGCATTCTCCCCGGTGACAGGGTTGTCGTGGAGCTTTCCCCGTACGACCTGACCCGCGGCCGCATCACCTATCGCTATAAATAGCGGCACGCATACACGCTCTTTTCCGACTGCAGGCTTAGCTCAACCTACGGTCGGTTTGCGTGTGAAGACCAGCCATAGTTTTAAACGCCTGCGGCTGGGCGAGTAGATAGTAGGGAAGTAGTTTGAGCGCTACCGAAAGGAAGAACGATGAAGGTACGTCCTTCGGTCAAGAAGATGTGCGATAAGTGCAAAATCATTAGGCGCCATGGCAAGGTCCTCGTCATTTGCGAGAACCCCCGTCATAAGCAGCGTCAGGGTTAAGAGAGGAGACTACGTTGGCCCGTATTAATGGTGTCGACCTCCCGCGTGAGAAGCGCGTTGAGATCGGTCTGACCTACATTTACGGCATCGGCCGCACCACTGCGACGAAGATCTGCGTCGAGTGCAACGTTAACGTGGATACGCGCGTTAAGGACCTCACCGAGGATGAGGTTAACGCCATCCGCGATTATATCGATAAGAACCAGATCATGGTTGAGGGCGACCTCCGCCGTGAGCGCAACCAGAACGTCAAGCGCCTTATGGACATCGGCTGCAACCGCGGCCTTCGTCACCGCAAGGGCCTCCCGGTCCGCGGCCAGCGCACCCACACTAACGCTCGTACCCGCAAGGGCCCGAAGCGTCAGATCGGTGCTAAGAAGAAGAAATAAGGAGCGCTAGATAGATGGCTACTGCTAAGAAGAACGTTCGCGCTGCCCGTCTGAAGCGCGCGGACCGTAAGAACATTTCCGTGGGCCAGGCTCACATTCGTTCTACGTTCAACAACACGATCGTTTCGATCACCGATCCCCAGGGCAACGTCATTTCCTGGAAGTCGGCTGGCCAGGTGGGCTTCAAGGGCTCCCGTAAGTCCACGCCGTTCGCTGCCCAGATGGCTGCCGAGGCTGCTGCCAAGCAGGCCATGGAGCACGGTATGAAGAAGGTTTCCGTCTTCGTCAAGGGCCCCGGCTCCGGTCGTGAGACCGCCATCCGCTCCCTCCAGGCTGCTGGCCTCGAGGTCTCGAGCATCCAGGACAAGACCCCCATTCCGCACAACGGCTGCCGCCCCAAGAAGCGTCGCCGCGTGTAACTGAAAGGATCGTATCAATATGGCAATCGACAGGACTCCTGTTCTTAAGCGCTGCCGTCAGCTCGGGATCGATCCCGCTGAGCTCGGTTACAGCAGCAAGAAGGAATCTATCCGTCAGCCCAAGCGCCGTCGCAAGGAATCTGAGTACGGCATGCAGCTGCGCGAGAAGCAGAAGGTCAAGTTCATCTATGGCGTTCTGGAGAAGCAGTTCCACGGCTACTTCAACAAGGCCCGCAAGATGAACGGCGTCACCGGTGAGAACCTCATGATCATCCTTGAGTCTCGCCTCGACAACGTCGTCTTCCGTCTTGGCTTCGCCCGCACCCGCAAAGAGGCTCGTCAGTCCGTCCGTCACGGTCACTTCACCGTGAACGGCAAGCGCGTGGACATCCCGTCCTACCGCGTCAAGGCCGGCGACGTCGTCGCTGTCGGCGAGAAGTTCCGTGACCTCCTCCCCATCAAGGAGGCCCTGATTTCCTCCGAGCGCTTTGAGGTCCCTGGCTGGCTCGAGGTCGATATCGAGAAGCTGTCTGGTAACGTGCTCGCTCTGCCGACGCGTGAGCAGATCAGCGGTGATATCAACGAGCAGCTCATCGTCGAGCTCTACTCTAAGTAGTCCATCCGGGCTGCTGAGGCTGGAGGTAATACATGTCAGAATTCATTAGGCCTCAGGTTCAGGTCGAAGAGATCAACGAGACGTCTGCTCGTGTCTCCGTCGAGCCGCTCGAGCGTGGTTACGGCGATACGCTGGGTAACTCCCTTCGTCGCGTTCTTCTGTCCTCGCTCGAGGGTGCCGCCGTCGAGGCTATTCAGATCGATGGTGCGCAGCACGAGTTCATGACCATCCCTAACATGGTCGAGGATGTCACCGACATCGTCCTGAATGTCAAGGGTCTTGTCTTCAGGGCTCTCGGCACGACCGACGAGGCGACCGCCACCATCTCGGTTGACGGCCCCTGCGAGGTCACCGGTGCGGACTTCTTTATTCCGTCCGAGTTTGAGCTGGTCAACCCCGAGCAGCACATTGCTACGCTCACCGAGGGTGGCCATCTCACCATGAGCATGCGCATCGGCTATGGCCGCGGCTATGTTTCTGGCGAGGCCAACAAGCGCGACAACGATCCCATCGGTGTGATCCACGTCGACTCGCTGTACTCGCCGGTTTCCCGTTGCGCCAAGCTCGTTGAGGCTTGCCGTGTCGGTCAGCACACCGACTACGACCGCCTTGTCCTCGAGATCGAGACCAACGGCTCCATCGCCCCGCGCGACGCCGTGGTCCAGGCTGCCAATATCATCAACCAGCATATGGCCGCCTTTATGAACCTTGCCGAGACCCCCGAGGTCGAGGAGGAGGCTTCGATCTTCGCTCCCGAGGTCACCAACGACAACGCCGAGCTGGACAAGCAGATCGAGGATCTGGACCTTTCCGTCCGTTCCTACAACTGCCTTAAGCGCGCCAGCATTCACTCGGTCCGTCAGCTCGTTGAGTTCTCGGAGAACGATCTGCTCAACATCCGTAACTTCGGTGTTAAGTCGATCGAGGAAGTGAAGGACAAGCTTGAGTCCATGGGCCTGAGCCTGAAGGCTTAATGCTTCGCATATTTGAGGAGAAACTAGACCATGCGTCACAACGTTAAGAAGGGCCTGAAGCTCGGCACCGATGCGAGCCACACCAAGGCCATGAAGAAGAGCCTTGCTAAGGCCCTCTTCGAGAACGACCGCATCAAGACCACCGAGACCCGCGCTAAGGCGCTGCGTTCGGTCGTCGACCCGATCATCACTTGGGCCAAGAAGGGCGACCTGCACTCTCGTCGTCTGGCTATCGCCAAGCTCGGCGATAAGCAGCTCGTTGCCGAGATCTTCGACAAGGCTGCCCAGGGCATGTGGCAGGACCGCAACGGCGGTTATACCCGCATCATGAAGCTCGGCAACCGCAAGGGCGACAACGCTCCCATCGTTATCATGGAGCTCGTCATCGAGCCTTGCACGCCTAAGGCCAAGAAGGCTGCTCCGGCCCCCAAGAAGGCCGCTGCTCCCAAGAAGGTCGAGGCTGTCGAGGAGGCTCCTGCTGAGGAGACCGCTGAGTAGACTTTCCGTCTGCATAGGCTATATTCGAGGGGTACGTTCGCGTACCCCTCTTTTTTTGTCGCGATACCGTTACTTGTTTGTTGGGAGCGCCCATGACTGCGCCGTCTGATTTCAATTTGACCCCCGAGCTTGACGCCACGCTCGTATTTCGCGTGGCCTATGATGGCTCGTCGTATAGCGGATTTGCCGAGCAGCCGGGACAGACGACGGTTGCGGGTGAGCTGCGTCGAGCCATCGAGACGCTGCTTCGCCGTCCGATCGATCTGACGTGCGCAGGTCGTACCGATGCCGGCGTGCATGCCGTGGCTCAGTACATCAGCGTGCCCGTAACGGACGCTGAGCTCGCCCTTACGCGCCGTAGGTGGCTGCGGGCTATGGATGCCCTGCTGCCTAAAGATATCGCCATAAACGAGGTCTACAGGGCCCGTAAGGGCTTTTCTGCACGCTTTGACGCGCGTTCCCGTACGTATACGTACCGTATTGCCGATCGCGATGCGCGCCCCGTGCTGTCCCGTGGTGCCGTGTGGTGGCATCGCTATCCCTTGGACGTCGAGGCCATGTCTGCGGCCTGTCCCGCGCTTTTGGGTGAGCAGGACTTTAAGAGCTTTTGCAAGGTCGCCTCTGCCGTGGGCAAGCCTACGCACCGCTGCGTGATGCGGGCCGAGTTTGGCCATGAGGTTGCGTTTGGCGAGGACATCCTGACGTTTACCATCGAGGGCAATGCGTTTCTGCATTCGATGGTCCGTACGATCGTTGGCACGCTTGTCGAGATTGGCATGCATCGCCGTAAACCCGAGTGGATGCGCGAGGTCATCGATGCTTGCGATCGTACCGCTGCGGGCCCCACGGCTCCTGCCTGCGGCCTTACGTTTATGGGCGTGGATTACGATCCCGCCGAGCTTGTCGTGCTCGACTAGGGGAGGGCTTGACGCGCCGTTCGTCGGCATCTGTCATCTGTGGGCTGCGCGTGTGCAACATCTGTTCTTGGCGTGCAGTGCAACCGGTGTCTCATTGCTTTTATTTATGGGGTGTACCATGAACCACGGTTTGATTCATTGCTGTCGAGAGGACGGATAACTTGGTTCGACGTGGCTCGCATCCGCGACTTTCGGTGATCCTTGTGGTAGAAGGTTCGCCCAGCTATGCGATGCGTGCGCTCGAGAGTATCCAGAACCAAGACCTCTACGATTTGCAGATTGTCGTTGTCTGCCGCGATGCTGCGCCCGGTGTGCGCCATTCGCTTCAAGTTGCTGCCGACAGAGACATCCATATTGATTTGATTGACGTCGAGGACTCGAAGTGCGGTGCTTGTCTTCGTGCCGGTTTTGCTGCCTCGCGTGGCTCTCAAATCATCGCTATGAACGCCGATGAGTGGTTTGCTCCGCAGGCCCTTTCCAAGTTGGTCGATATCGCGTGCGATACTGCGGCAGACATTGTGCTCCCCTCGGTGTCGCTCGATCGATACGATGCGCATCGCGAGCGTCATTCGCGCGTCTTGGATGCTACTCATATTTCCATTGATGGCAAATCTTCGATGGTGGCCGGGCTGCCTCAGTTGATTTTGGGCGGCCTAGTCGCTCAGACCTCTGGCGTGATGTATAGCCGTCCGCTGTTTGAAGCATGCCTGTCGCGTGGCAAGGCGTACCGTACGGTTGAGTTTATGGCTTATGCGCTCTCGCAGGCACGATTCGTGTCCGGCTGCGGCGACGCTTGTTTCCACGCGGTGGCACCTAAGCTTACAGATGCCTTTGATCCCACCATGTATGCCAGGATATCCGATGACACTCGAGCGCTCGACGAGCTTGCGGACTCACTCTCGGAAGCAGATAGCGGTGGTCGGCTCAAGCTGGCAAGCCAAAAGTTCTACTTCGCCGGACTGGTCGCCTGCATCGAGAATTTGTGTCTGAGCCCGCATGGAGTGTCGTCAATCGAGCGTTCCGCCCGCATGCGTGATATGCTCGAGGCGCCTCGAACCCGTCAGATGGTCGCCGCGCTCAAGGATAACCATCGGGGACTCGGTCTGTTGTTTGGGCCGATCGCCAGCGCCAAGCCCGCGCGCTGCGTGATGTGTACGCATCTGGCAGCTTTTCTTAACCGGACGGGCGCAAAAACCGCCTAAACGGCTCATTTCGAAACAAATTTGCATAGAATTGTTTCGAAATGCGTTCTTATACACAAAAGCCTTCAAATAGCGTTAAACTATTCAATCACTGATTGATTGTCTCCGCCATCTTTTGGAGAGAGGGTTTGTATGGCTAAAAAACGCAATGGGCGCCAGGATGCCATTAGAGATATTGTGCGCAATAAGGACGTCCGCACGCAGCGCGTGCTGGTCGATGAGCTCCGCGCTATGGGCTTTGATTGCACGCAGGCGACTGTCTCTCGCGATATTGCCGATATGGGGCTGCGTAAGCTCCCTGAGGGCATCTATGTTCTGGCAGAGGACCTGCACCTGCAGCGTATGGTTTCCGAGCTCGTAACGGGCGTTCTGCGCACCGATAATCTGGTTATGATTAAGGCTCAGCCTGGCACGGCTTCCGGCATCGCCGCCGCTGTTGATGCGGCAGAGCTGCCCGATGTGCTTGGCTCGCTTGCCGGCAACGATACGATTTTGGTTATTGCCCAGACGGCCGAGGACGGCGAGCGTCTCGAGGCGCTGATCAATAAGCTGAGCAATTCTCGCAAGTAGGCGTGCGGGTCGTGCGCTCGGCCCTGCGCGCGCTGACATAGTTGCCTGTAAGGGGGTATCGACGAGGGTCGGTACCCCCTTTTTGTTTGCCGGTATAAAGACCGCCTGCCAGGTCGCTTTAAACTAAAAGGCCCCCGAGCAGTTGAATGAACTGCCTCCCATTTCTTGGACATGAGAAATGGGAGGCTTTTTATGCGTGTCG
>CABUJH010000040.1 GCA_902491895.1 uncultured Collinsella sp.
TGGAATGGTGGGGCGGGGTGGGGGAAGGGGTGGGGAAAGGTGTTGAAAAATGGGGCGGTTCCCCATATTATTGATGACGTCGACAGGCGGGGTGGTTTCCCGCGTACGTGCCATCTGAGTAACCGAGGGGAGGGCGCACATGGGAATGACTGGTGCATACGAGCGCAATCTCGATGCAAAAGGTCGTCTATCCCTGCCTGCACCCCTTCGCGAGGAGCTTGGAGAGCACGTTCGCGTGTTTAAAGCCCTGGATGTCGATGCTCTGTACGTGTTCTCTGCCGAGGCCTTCGATAAGTGGGTCGAAGGACTCTTCGCGGGTCGTGAGGGCCACGAGGGTTTTAACCCGCGTGACATTAATGACCAGAAGCTCATGAGGGCGATCAACAAGCGCACCACGTCGATGGACGTGGACAGCGCCGGTCGTATCGGTCTTTCCGAGTCTCTCCGCAAGCAGGCGAACCTCGACCGCGAGGTCACGGTTGTGGGCAACTACGACCACCTTGAGGTTTGGGATCGCGCCGCGGCCGATGAGGACGATGACGATGAGGCCCTGCTGGACCTCTTCTTCTCGTAAGGGCAAGGCACGGGTAACGGATGGAGCGTGGGATCTTGACACAAGAATATCGGCATGAACCTGTCATGCTCGGCGAAGTGCTTGAGTCGCTGCGGCTAAAGAGCGGCTCCGTTGTCTGCGATTGCACCCTTGGCGGTGCCGGCCATTCGGTAAAGATGGCCGCGCAGGTGGGGGAGACGGGCCTTTTGCTCGGCGTCGATCAGGACGACATGGCCCTCGAGGCCGCTGGCGCCCGTCTGGACCGCGAGGTTCCCGGAGTTCCGCACCAGCTGCTGAAGGGCAACTTCGGCGACTTGGACGAGCTGCTTTGCTCGGCCGAGGTGCCCGGGGTCGATGGCTTCCTGTTCGATTTGGGCGTTTCGTCACCGCAACTCGATATCCCTGGCAGGGGCTTTTCGTATAACGAGGACGCCCCATTGGACATGCGGATGGATCCGGGTAATAACACCTTAAACGCAGCTGAGGTCATCAACACCTATAACGAACACGACCTCGCCCGGATTCTACGCGTCTACGGCGAAGAGAAGTTTGCCTCGCAGATCGCGCGCGAGATCGTGCGCCGCCGCGAGCAAGAACCAATCGAAACCACCGGCCAATTTGTCGAGATCATCAAGGCGGGTATCCCGGCTGCCGCTCGTCGGCATGGCGGACACCCGGCCAAGAAAAGTTTCCAGGCCATTCGCATCGAGGTCAATCACGAGCTCGATGTGCTCGAACGAGGGCTTGATGCCGCCACCAGGTGGCTCAACCCGGGCGGACGTATCTGCGTCATCTCGTATCACTCGCTCGAGGACCGTATCGTAAAGAACCACTTTAAGGAGATGAGCCAGGGGTGCACGTGTCCGCCGGAGATTCCGGTGTGCGTGTGCGGCAACGTGCCGATACTCAAGGTCATCACCCGCAAACCCTTGGTTGCCCAGCCTGATGAGGTTGAGCGCAACCCTCGGGCGAGATCAGCCAAAATCCGCGTGGCGCAGCGTCTGTAGGCGCGACCGCGCGATATTGGACCTCCCGCTCGCACCATAAACGAAGCTTAAACACACTACCAACGTACTCGGGATGGGAGGCGGCATATCATGGGCTACAACACTTCAAGCGCAGCACTTGCCTATGATATGAACGCCATGCCCGCCTATCGTGAGACGCCGCAGGCCCCCGTTGCTCCCCGTGAGCAGCGCACGCCGCGCTTTGATGTCTACACGGGCGCGGGCCGTCAGGCAAACCAGGCGGTAAGCCCGGTTTTCATGAGCGTTCTTAAAACGTTTTGCATCATTGCGGCTATCTTCATGACGATCGGCGTCGCCCGCGTGGCACTCGCCGGCGTTACGGCCCAGGTGCTCAACAGCAACGCCGAGCTTACCAACACGCTCGAAAAGGCGACCGATGAGAGCTCCGACCTGGAGGTCATGCATTCGGTCTATGGCGCCGACACGCGCATTCGCGACCTTGCGGGCGCTTATGGCATGGTGGAGCCCAGCGAGAGCGTTACACTTGACTTTTCGCAGGATGCAGCCGCGGGCGCCAACGCGACCGCGACCGCTCAGTAGCAAGACGGTAGCTGAGTATGACAAATGACTATCGCCGCGGTTCCGATGGGGGCCGCGGTTCTGGACGTCCCTCGTCGCGGGGACGTTCTGGTTATCAAGGAACGGGTCGGCAATCTTACAACGCCGGGCAGTCCCGTGGCAACGACCCGGCGTCGCGACTTCGCGGCTCGGACGGCCCTCAAATGCATAACACCAGGTCGCGCAAGAGTTCGTCGACCGAATGGCTCACAGGCACGCCTCTGCCTCGCCGCAAAGCCGTCATGGGCTTCATCGGGCTTGGTTTGGGCTTGGGCGTCTTTCGCCTTGCCGACTATCAAATTGTCGAAGCCGATAAACTGCGCGAGCGTGCCGATGCGCGCCGCCTGCTTGCACAGACCCTCTATGCCAAACGCGGCACCATCTACGACCGCAACGGTAACGTGCTGGCGTCGTCGGTCGAATGTCGCAACATCGCCGTGAACCCGCAGCTTGTCGAGGATGTTGACAAGACGGTGTCGGCGCTGGTCAAGGCAACTGGAATCGATAAAAAGACCTGCCGCAAGCTCGTCGAGTCCGATGGCACCTGGGTGTATATCAAGCGCCAGGTGGACGAAGACGATGCTGCGGCGCTGGAGAAGAAGAACCTGCCCGGCGTGCTTTTTGAGCAGGCCATGAAGCGCGTATATCCATACGGCAATCTGGCATCGCAGGTGCTGGGTGTAGTGAATGTAGACAACGACGGCTTGACGGGTCTCGAAAAGCAATACAACAAGCTTCTGACCGGCACGAATGGTACCCTCGTGCGCGAGCGCGCGAGGGACGGCAGCTATATCGCGGGTGGTGCCTATAAAAAGGTGGCTGCGGTCGACGGCGTTGACATCGTGACGACGCTCGACGTCAATATGCAGCGAGCGGCTGAGGATGCTTTGGCGGAGGCTGTCGAGAAGACAAAGGCCAAGAACGGCTCGGCTTTGGTCACCGACCCCACGACTGGTGAAATTCTCGCCGCCTGCTCGTACCCGACCTACGACCAGACCGATCTGGAAAACGCCAAGACCGAGGATATGAACTTGCGCCTGGTCACCGACGCCTACGAGCCCGGCTCGGTCTTTAAGACGCTCGTGGCGGGCGCCGGCTTCGACTTGGGCGTCGTGCGATCGAGTACGTCGTTTGAGGTGCCGGCGAGCATCAAGGTGGGTGACGATACCGTCACCGATGCCGACAAGCGCGACTATGCCATGACCATGGATGTGCGCGAGATGATGCGCCGTTCGTCCAACGTGGGCTTTGTCCTGGTGGGGCGCAAGATCGGTGCGGATGACTTTGCCGCCTATGTGGACAAGTGGGGCATAGGTCACAGCTCCGGTGTCGATTTTCCGGGCGAGAGCCTGGGCATCGTCAAGGAGCGTGACCAGTATGACGGCGCCACGCTGGGCTCGATGAGCTTTGGACAGGCGCTGTCCGTCTCGCCGATTGAGATCGCACGTGCCGTGGGCGGCATCGCCAACGGCGGCGTGATGATGACCCCGCACTTCTATAAGTCCAGCAAAGGCGACGAGAAGGACTGGGGCGAAGGCGAGCGCGCGATTTCGGAGGACGCCGCATCCCAGGTGACATCGTGCATGCAGACGGTCGTGTCCGAGGGAACGGGCGTTGGCGGCGCGGTTGACGGCTATGACGTGGCGGGTAAGACCGGTACGGCCGAACGAGCCGACGAGAACGGTGGCTACCTCAAGGAGAACTACATGTCGTCCTTTATGGGCTTTGCGCCGGCACAATCGCCCAAGGTGCTGTGCTATATCACGCTCGACGGAACGCCGAGCGGCTCAGATGCCGCTGCGGTGCCGTTCCAGTCCATTATGGCCAACGCACTCGACGTGCTGGGTATTCCGCACACGAGGTAGGGGGTTACAATCTTTGGGGCGTGGTTTGTTGTCCCATATGAGGGGTGTTCACATGCCCTGCACCACGCATGCGCGGCGCTGGGATACAATACGCCGATAGCATTATTAGGTTTACAGGGGAGCTGCAATGATAGAGATCGCCGTCAACAACCTCGCGGCCGCAACAGGGGCCCGAACCGTGACGGGAGAAGCCGATCGGGTATGCCGCGGGTGCGTTATCGACTCGCGCCAGGTCGAGGAAGGGACGATTTTCGTCGCCTTTCCCGGTGAAAACGTCGACGGCAATGATTTTGCTTCCCGTGCCGTCCAGTCGGGTGCCGGCGCCGTCGTGATGACGCGTGAGCCCGAGGCCGAGCTGGTCTCGCTGGCGCAGGACAAGGGCTGTGCCATCTTGCTGACCGATGATCCCGAGGACTTTCTGCTGCGTTTGGCGCACACGTACCGTCTGGAGCTTGGCTGCCTGGTCGTTGGTATTACCGGTTCCATCGGCAAGACGACGACCAAGGACGTGCTCGCCGCCGTGCTCGCCAAGCGCTATCGTGTCTGGGCCACCAAGGGCAATTTCAATAACCTGATCGGCATGCCGCTCACGGTGCTTTCCGCTCCGGCCGATACCGAGGTCCTGGTGCTCGAGATGGGCATGAACCATTTCCACGAGATCGAGCGCCTGTCCCAGTCCGCCAATCCCAACCTTGCCATCGTGAGCAAGATTGGTACCTCTCATATCGGCATTTTGGGTAGCCGCGAGAATATCGCCCGCGCTAAGGCCGAGATTGTCCAGGGTATGTGCGCCGCTGGCGACTTCTTGCCGCTGCTGGTTTTGGGCGGCGAGGACGACTTTACGCCGTTCATTCGCGATACGTTCGCCCAGCCTGCTGGTATCGACGTGATGCTGGCCGGCGTCTCGGACGATGATGAGGTCCGTGCCCGCGACATTCGTGTTGATGACGAGGGACGTCCGGTCTTTACGCTCGATTTTGGCCAGGGTGAGACGA
The DNA here is from genome assembly GCA_902491895.1 of uncultured Collinsella sp. Classification (GTDB taxonomy): domain Bacteria; phylum Actinomycetota; class Coriobacteriia; order Coriobacteriales; family Coriobacteriaceae; genus Collinsella. Next base: position 5,000 of record CABUJH010000040.1, read on the forward strand.
TCGATACCATGCTTGCCATCCCCGGCGTGCAGTCCGTTCCTAATGCCGTTAAGGCCGCCGCGGTTGCCTATCGCTTGGGCGTGACGCCCGAGCAGATCGATGCTGCCTTTAGGGGCCTCACGATCACCGGTCGCCGCCAGGAGATCAAGCGCGCCAAGAGCGGTGCCCGCGTCATCGACGATTCCTATAACGCCAGTGCCGAATCCATGGCTGCTGGCCTCGATCTACTGTGCTCGCTTTCGTGCACGGGGTCTCGCATGGCGATCCTGGGCGAGATGGGCGAGATGGGCGATGAGGCTCCTCGCATGCATGAGCTCGTGGGCGCCTATGCGGCCGCCAAGAAGCTCGACATGCTGGCGTGCGTGGGTGGTGAGCTGGCCCAGCTTATGGCCGATGCCGCGCGCATGATGGGCATGGACGAGGACCGCATCCAGGTGTTCTCCGATTATCAGCAGGTGCTCGACCGCATGGGCGGCGCGCTTGAAAAACATGATGTTGTACTGGTCAAGGGTTCCCGCTTTGTTGACCTCGACCGCTTTGTGGAAGGTGTGTGCTAGCCCATGTTCGGCAATCCCTCGTATCCAACGTATCAGGCTTTTTTGGGGCTTGGCATCGCCGCTGCCATTGCGCTGCTGCTCATGCCGTGGTGGATCAAGCTGCTGAAGGTCGAGGGTATCGGCCAACAGGTCCGAGCCGACGGCCCCAAGCGTCATTTGATTAAACAGGGTACGCCGACCATGGGCGGCGTCATCATCCTTGTTGCGATTTCGCTGACCTGCCTGCTGATGGGCAAGCTCACCACCGAGCTCGTGCTCGTGCTGCTCGCCACGCTGGCGACCGGCGTGCTGGGCCTGATCGACGACCTGACCTCCGTTACGCATGGGCGCTCGCTCGGTCTGACGCCTCATGCCAAGATGATCGGCCTAACCATTATCTGTGTCACCTTTACGGTACTTGCCGTTAACTGGTGCGGCGTCGCCCCCGAGATTCGTTTTCCCGGCGGCCTGACGATTGACCTTGGCGTGCTTTCGACCACCATCTGCGGCCTTTCGTTCCCGTGGCTCTACATTGTCTTTTGCTGGCTGATGATCGCCGGTCTTTCTAATGCCGTGAACCTGACCGATGGCCTTGACGGTCTTGCTGGCGGCACCTCCATGATTGCCATGCTCGCCATGGCTGCCATGGCGTTTTTGCACGGAGACGTGAACCTGTCCATCTTCTGCACCGCGTGTGCCGGTGCCTGCTTGGGCTTTCTGTGGTTCAACTGCTATCCGGCGAGCATCTTTATGGGCGATACCGGCTCGCTTGCCCTAGGCGCCGCGTTTGCCTGCACGTCCATCATGACCAACACCGAGGTCGTCTCCCTCATCATCGGCGCCCTGTTTATCGTTGAGACCCTGTCGGTCATGATTCAGGTTGTCTACTTCCACTTTACGCACAAGCGCGTCTTCCTTATGGCGCCCATCCATCATCATTTCGAAAAGAAGGGCTGGGCCGAGACCAAGGTCGTCATCCGTTTTTGGATTATCGCTGCTGCCTTTGGTGCCGTTGGCCTTGCCCTGTTCTTCCAGTTGGGATAGTGGTCTTTCATGCCTCTTGCTGATGTCTTTAGCCTGCTCGTTTTGGGTCAGGGCAAATCCGGTCTCGATGTCGCCCGCTGGGCGCTGGCACATCCCGAGCGCGTAAGTGCCGTTACCGTGTATGGCGGTGGCACCTCTGAGCCCAATGACGCCACGCGTGCGCTCGAGGCTGCTGGTGCGTCGTTTGTCTATGGGACCGAACAGGTCGAGGGCGCCTATGACGTATGCGTGACGTGCCCGGGCATCTCGGAGTTCTCGGGCTTCTTTAAGGCCGGGCGCGAGCATGCCGCCCAGATTATGGGTGAGCCCGAGTTTGCCTATCGCCTGTCGCCCGATAACTGGATTGCCATCACGGGCACCAACGGCAAGACGACCACCACGTCGCTGGCTGATTATCTGCTTAAGGCTGCCGGCGAGGCCAGCGTTGCTGTCGGCAACATCGGCGAGCCGCCGGTCAACGAGATTGACGGCCGAGCCCACAACGAGTGGTTTGTGGCTGAGCTCTCGAGCTATCAGATTGCTACGACAACCGAGCTCCACCCCCGCGTGGCGGTGCTGCTCAACATCACTCCCGACCACTTGGGCTGGCATAAGAGCCATAAGAACTACGCGCTTGCCAAGATCAAACTGTTTGACAATATGGTCGATGACGATCTGGCGGTTGTCGACGTCGAAGACGCCGGCATTCACGAGTTCGATGAGTACATCTACACGCCGGGTCGTCGCATCTGCAAGGTTGCCTTTGACGAGCCTGAGGGCGAGGATGCCGCCTTTGTGCGCGACGGCAAGATGGTCGTGCGCCTGAAGGGCGTCGAGACCCCGCTCATCGCTACATCCGAGCTCAAGATCTCGGGCCATCACAATGTTATCAATGCCCTGTGCGCTGCCACGGCTGCCTTGGCAGTCGGTGCCGATGTCGACGGTGTCTGCCGCGGTCTGGCCTCGTTCCAGCCGCTCGAGCACCGCGTGGAGCCGTGTGGCGAGATTGACGGCGTGCGCTACGTCAACGATTCCAAGGCGACCAACACCGATGCGGTCGAGAAGGCACTGACGGCATTTCCCGATGACGACGTGATCTTGCTGCTCGGCGGCCACGATAAGGGCACGCCGCTCACGGACTTCGCGCGTGTCGTTATGGACAACGTGCGCTCGGTCGTCTGCTTTGGCGATGCGCGCGAGCGCTTCACCGCCGCTATGGACGAGGCTGATGTCGATGGCGATGTGGATATCGCCCAGGCGGATGACCTGCGCGACGCCGTGGACGTTGCCCGTTCGCTTTCGAGCCGTGGCGATGTGATCTTACTTTCTCCTGCCTGCTCTTCGTTCGATGAGTTCTCGGGCTATGAGGAGCGCGGCCGCGTGTTTAAGGACTACGTGGCCCAGCTTGCCGCTGCGGCGAAATCGCAAATGGAATAGGGGTTGCGGTGAGAGAGGAGAGCCCCCGACAAGGTATGAGGAGGCCCGACTCGGACCGTGCTTCCTCGCGGCGCAGCACACCGCGTTCCGGTCGCGGCGGGCAGACGTTTAGCGAACGCTATATTGCCGGCGTTCCCGCCCGTATCATGCGCCCCCGTTTGATATTCATGGCCTGCCTGTTTACCTTGGTGTGCTTTGGCCTGCTGATGGTGTACTCGGCGTCTTCGGTCGAGGCGCTGCACGAGAATGGCTCGGCGACGTTTTTTCTGGGTCGACAGGCCGCGTTTGCCGTGGTCGGTGTTCTGGCGCTGATTGCCATCGTGCGCGTTTTGCCGGACAGCTGGTTTGGGGAGGATGTGCTCAGGATCTTCCTCATCGGCATGATAGGGCTACTGCTTCTGGTGTTCTTGGTGGGCAGCGGCAGCCGTGGCGCCACACGCTGGCTCAACATCGCCGGTATTCAGTTCCAGCCTTCCGAGTTTTTAAAGCCATTTGCCATTGCGTATTCGGCCATCATGCTTGATCGCTTTTTTTCGCCCGGCGGCAACATCAACGAATTCCTTCGTAAGATGGGCATCTACCTGGGTATTTCGCTCTTTCTGATCTTTATCCAGCCCGATTTCGGTACTGTCCTGATCATCCTGTTGACCCTCATGTGCATGGCGTTGTTTGCGGGTCTCGACCCCAGATTTATCATCGGCGTGATAATCTTCGGTATTCTCGTGATCGTGATTGCGCTTGTCGCAGAGCCGTACCGTATGGTGCGTATTCAGGTTGCCTTGAACCCTTGGGCCGACGAGTATGGTGATGGCTATCAGGCCACGCTTGCCATCATGGCCTTTGCCTCGGGCGGTCTGTTCGGCCGTGGCATCGGCAACTCAACCATGAAGTACTCGTATCTGCCCGAGGCACACAACGACTACATCTTGGCCATCATTGGCGAGGAAGTCGGTTTTGTCGGAACCGTGCTGTTCTTCTTGGTGTTTGCGATGCTGATCTACTCGGCGTTTCGCATTGCCGAGCAGGCGACCGATCGTCGGGGCGCGCTCATGGCGTCTGGCTCCGCGGTCATTCTCGCGGTGCAGTTTTTGATTAACGCGCTGGGCATCCTCAACGTGTTTCCCATGACGGGCAAACCGTTGCCGTTTATTAGTTACGGCGGTTCGTCGATTATTGTGTCGCTCATGCTTGCCGGGTTGATCCTGCGCGTTTCGTACGAGAGCGCCCGCCGCGATGAGTATGACCGCCGCCGTGAGAGCTTTGCCGTTATGGATGAGAGTACCGCCGGCGTGCCCCACGTGCGCGGCGAGCGATCTTCGCGTAACGGTTTTACTGTCCTGGATGGCTCTGCGACCGAGCCGGCAGCCCGCCCGCGTCAGCGAACGGCGCCGCAAGGTCGTCCTCAGCGCCCCACTCCTCGCAATGCGGGCGGCGGATATAATCGAATCGATTTGAACTCGGACCCGTCGGCACGTCTGCGTACCGACGACCAGGGACCGCGCGTACGAAGGGACTACCATGACCGATAAAATGACCGTTGCTATTGCAGCCGGCGGCACGGCAGGGCACATCAACCCCGCGCTCGCCTTGGCCGAAGAGCTGCGTGACCGTGGCCACCACGTTGTGTTCGTGGGCCAGTCGCGCAAGCTCGAGGGTCGTCTGGTCCCCGAGGCTGGGTTTGATTTTGTGCCCATTACGGTCACGGGCTTCGACCGCTCCCGTCCTTGGACGGCGCTGACCTCGCTGTGGCGTGTCAACAAAGCCAAGCGTGCGCTCGCCAGTCATTTCTCAAAGGTCGGCAAGCCCGACGCCGCCATTGGTTTTGGTGCCTATGTCGAGGTTCCGCTGCTGGGGTGGTGCAAGGGCGCGGGCGTTCCGTATCTGCTGCATGAGCAGAACTCTGTTCCGGGCCTGGCCAACAAGATGATGAGCTCCCACGCCGCCCGCGTGTGCATCTCGGTGCCGGCAGCGCGTTCGGTCTTTGAGCGCGAAGGTGACCCTGACCACGTGCTCATGACCGGCAACCCCGTACGTCGCTCGGTGATCGAGGGCGATCGCGCTCGCGGCCGCAAGGCACTTGGCGTTCCCGAGGACGCTACGCTGCTGCTCGTCTTTGGCGGTTCACTTGGCGCCCAGCACCTCAACGAGCGCGTGGTTTCGCTCAAAAACGAGCTGCTTTCGCGCAAGAACCTCTATGTGTTGCATTCGACGGGTGCCGACGGCTTTGAGGAGACCGAGCGCGCTTTGGCGCTGACGCCCGAGGAGGCGAAGCGTTACCGCGTCCAGCCTTACATCGACAATATGGGCGATATGCTGGCTGCTGCCGATTTGGTGCTCTCGCGTTCGGGCGCATCGAGCGTGGCCGAGATCGCTGCGCTCGCCGTGCCTTCGGTGCTCGTGCCGTACCCGCATGCGACGGCCGACCACCAAACCACCAATGCCCGTTATCTGGTCGACGCCGGGGCCGGCGTGCTCTGCGCCGATGCCGATATCGACGGTTCTGCCTTTGCCGATGAACTGCTGCACCTGGTCGATGACGCGGCGGCGCGCGACGCCATGCGTCAAGTGGCGCGTGGTCTGGCTCAGGATAGGGCCGCCGCTCTTCTGGCGGATGCGGTAGAGGGTTTGCGTTAGTTAGACGGGATATCGTCGGTCGCCCTCGCGCTGATGCGGTAGGTGCGGTACAGTTAACGGGTTACAGGCAGTGTTTACGCAAGGAGTACACGAGCACATGGCTGATTCCCAGACTGCAACCTCCGCGCCCGAGTTTAAGAGCGCCCACTTTATCGGTATCGGCGGTGCCGGCATGAGTGGCATCGCCCTCGTTCTTCACGAGCGCGGTTATGCCGTTACCGGCTCCGACCTTAAGACGTCACGTTATATTCGCCAGCTTACCCGCGCTGGTGTGAAGGTGCATGTGGGCCATGAGGCCGCCACGATCGACGAGGTCAAGCCCGACGTGGTTGTTGTCTCCACCGCTATTCCGGAGTCCAACCCTGAACTCGTGCGCGCTCGCGAGCTTGGTGTTCCCGTGTGGCCCCGTGCCAAGATGCTCTCTGCTTTGGGCCACGGCTACACCACCGTCGCTGTTGCCGGCACGCATGGCAAGACCACCACGTCTTCGATGTGCGCCACCATGCTCGACCGCATGGGTCTGGATCCGAGCTTCCTGATCGGTGGTATCGTCGAGGGCTATGACACGAACGGCAAGAACGGCTCGGGCGACTACTTTGTCGCCGAGGCCGACGAGTCCGACAGCTCCTTCCTGTTCCTGAACCCCAACGTAGTCATTGTGACCAACGTCGAGGCCGACCACCTCGATCACTACTCGGGTATCGAGGAGATCGAGGCAACTTTCGCCAAATTCATGAGCCTGGTGGGCGAGGACGGCACCGTCATCGTCTGCGGTGAGGACCCGCATCTGGTCGAGCTCGCCAAGTCGACGGGCCGTCACGTGCTTTCCTACGGCTTTGCCGAGAGCAACGACATCGTCTGCATGCACCCGGATGTCAAGGGCATCCAGAGTGACTTTATCGTTCGCTTTGAGGACGGCACTGAGCATGCCGTGGAGATCAAGAGCAATCCCGGTCGCCACAACATGCTCAACGCCACGGCGGTGCTCACCGTCGCCCATGTCCTGGGCCTTGACATCGACGCCGCCGCCAAGGCGCTCTCGAGCTTTGAGGGCGTCCGCCGTCGCTTTACCCACGTGGGCGATATCGATGGCATCACCGTGGTCGATGATTACGGCCATCACCCCACCGAGATCAAGGCGACGCTTGCTGCCGCTTCGTCGCTGGGCTACAAGCACGTCGACGTCGTGTTCCAGCCGCACCGCTATTCGCGCCTGCAGGCCCTGTGCGACGACTTTGCCGATGCATTTGCCAATGCCGATAAACTGCTGTTGATTGATGTGTTCTCGGCTGGCGAGATGCCCATTCCGGGTGTCACCTCTAAGATGCTCGCCGATACCGTGCGCGCCAAGCATCCTGGCAAGGAGGTCGTGTATTGCTCCAGCCGTCTTGAGCTCAATCAGGAGCTCGAGCAGATGGTGGGCGAGGGCGACCTGCTGCTCACTATGGGTGCCGGTGACGTTACGACCGTCGGTCCCGAGTTCATCGAGTATCTGACTGCCAAGAAAGACGCTTAAGTCTAATGGGTCTGTTTAACGCCGTCATGGCGCTCTCGGGCATGATCGACACGGATGTGATCGAGGACGAGCGCCTTGCGCGTCATACGAGCTATCGTATCGGCGGCAAGGCCGACCTCTTTGTGACGTGCCATAGTTATCATGCCCTCCGCCGCGCCGTGGCGGTGCTCGATCGCGAGCAGGTGCCGTGGGTCATCATCGGCAAGGGCTCCAATCTGCTGGTTGCCGATGGCGGTTATCGCGGTGCCGTCATTTCGCTCGGACGTGAGTTTCAGCGCACGGTTGTTGCCGATGACGGTTGTACGCTGACGGTCGGTGCGGGCGTGATGTTTGCGCGCCTGGTCAACGATGCCCTGTCGCGTAGCCTCTCGGGCCTTGAGTTTGCCGTTGGCATCCCTGGTTCGGTCGGCGGTGCGATATCTATGAATGCCGGCACACGGACCGAGTGGATTGGCTCGCTGGTTGAGGATGTCGTAACGTTTGACCCGGCATCCGGTATCAAGCATTATGCGGGGTCCGAGATCACTTGGGGCTACCGCGAATGTAACCTTCCCCGCAATGAGATCATCCTCGAGTGCGTGCTCAAGCTTAAACCGGCGCCCAAGACCGACATTCGCGAGCGCATGGAGCGGTACCTGACGAGGCGCAAACGTACGCAGCCCATGGGTCGCGCATCCTGCGGGTCGGTCTTTCGTAACCCGCCCGATGCGAGTGTGGGCAAGCTTATCGAGGATTGTGGATTAAAGGGTTTTTCGATTGGCGGCGCGGAAGTTTCGCCCGTTCACGCTAATTTTATCGTTAATAACGGAACTGCCTCGGCCGATGACGTTGCCGCGGTTATCAGACATGTGCACGGAAAGGTGAGGGAGGCGTATGGCATCGAGCTCAGACCGGAAGTTAAATTCCTCGGCTTCTAGAGCATCGAAACCCACCTTCCGCCGCGCCGGAGGGCGTTCCGGCGCGCCTGCCAAACCTCAACGCAATACCGTCGCGCACTCTAAGTCTGTCGGGCATGCTCGACAGACCAGTCGTCCGGTTGTCGGCTCGCAGCTCGGCAAGCGTCCGGCCGCAAAAAAGTCCTCGCGTCCCTCGGTGACGTCAAAGCCTGTTATGGGCGCCAAGCCTGCCCGTCCTATGGCAACTCCTAAGCCCTCGACAGGAACTAAAGCGGCGCGTCCGGGTCGCACGCTGGGCGCATCGAAACCGCGCTCGCTGACATCGGTGCCGGCTACCGCCAAGAAGCCTTCGAGTAAAAAAGGCGTCAACCCGTTGTCTTCACTTGGGGCGATGGCAAATAAAACGTCAGACGCCGCTTCTCTCGTTACAGGCAAAGGCAAAATCGTGGGCGGCGTTCTGGCCGTCTTGGCCGTGCTCGTCGTCGTTGCCGTCGTGGTGATCAACTCTGGATTGTTTACCGCCACTGATATTCAGATTCAAGGCAGCGAGCATGTGACGAAGCACGATGCTATCCAGCTGATCGATTTGCCCGAGGGAACGTCGCTTTTTAACGTCGATCCCGACCAGATTACCGAGGACCTCAAGCAGAACCCGTGGGTCTCGGGCGTGGATGTCCAGCGTCAGTTCCCGCATACGCTCATCATTACGCCTATGGAGCGCAAGGTCATCGCAATTGCCTATATCAGCTCCGATGACCTTGCCTGGGCCATCGGGGATGATGACACCTGGATCGCCCCGCTGTCGACGTCGGTCGAAGTTGACGACCAGGGCAACGTCATCACGACGGGGCAGGGCTCAAATACCCTGACCGGCATTGATGCCGCACTGGCGCTCGCTAAGCACTATGGCGCGGTGTTGTTGACTGATGTCTCGGCGGATGTCGCTCCGGTTTCCGGCCAGGCGGTGAGCTCCAAGGCCGTTAAGGCTGGCTTGGATTATGTGCGTGGTTTTTCGAGCGAGTTCTTGGGACAAGTCAAGGATATTTCCACGCCTTCGGTCGAAGCCATCTCGGCAAACCTCAATAACGGCATTGAGGTGTCGCTGGGCGATTCGAACGATATCGTCAAGAAGGAGCGCGTAGTCACCAAGCTGCTTTCGCAGGTAGAGGGCGTAACGTATATCAATGTGCGCTCTCCGGGTAACTATACATTTAGGAACGCTCCGACCTCGTAGCGCTGGTTGATGCTTTGTTGAGGGGCCATACCACGCCGTTTATCTGGTTTGTTTGGTTTTCACGGTCAATTATTTGACTGATACGTTCATAATGTGCAAACATAATACGGTTTACCTTTGCATTTACTTTCAACCTGAAGGTTAATGTGCGCAGGGGTCGACCCATGCTATGGCTATAACCTTTGTTCGGAGGACCGACATGCACGAGACAGAGATCAACAACTACCTTGCCGTCATTAAGGTGGTCGGCGTCGGCGGCGGCGGTACCAACGCGGTCAATCGAATGATCGAAGAGGGCATCCGCGGCGTCGAGTTTGTTGCCATCAACACCGATGCTCAGGCACTCGCGATCTCTGATGCCGATATCAAGGTGCACATCGGCACCGACCTTACCCGCGGCCTGGGCGCCGGCGCCAACCCCGAGGTTGGCCGCAAGGCTGCCGATGAGTCCCGCGACGACATTGCCGAGGCGCTCGCTGGCGCCGACATGGTGTTCATCACCTGCGGCGAGGGCGGTGGCACCGGTACCGGCGCTGCTCCCATCGTTGCCGATATCGCGATGAACGAGGTCGGTGCGCTGACCGTCGCCGTCGTGACCAAGCCCTTCACCTTCGAGGGCCGCAAGCGCAAGAAGAGCGCCGAGGAGGGCATTAAGACCCTCTCCGATTGCGTCGACACCATGATCGTCATCCCTAACGATAAGCTGCTCGACATCGCCGAGAAGAAGACCACCATGCTCGAGGCCTTCGCGATTGCCGATGGCGTCCTTTCCCAGGGCACCCAGGGCATCACCGACCTCATCACCGTCCCCGGTATCATCAACCTGGACTTCGCCGATGTTAAGACCATCATGAAGCAGGCCGGTACCGCCATGATGGGTATCGGTACCTCTTCTGGGGACACCCGTGCCGTCGACGCTGCCCAGCAGGCCATCTCCAGCCCGCTGCTCGAGAGCTCCATCGATGGTGCCACGCGCGTGCTGCTCTCCATCGCCGGTTCCAAGGACCTGGGTATCCAGGAGATCAGCGACGCCGCCGACGTTGTCGCCAACGCCGTCGACCCCGAGGCCAACATCATCTTCGGTACCGTTGTCGACGAGTCCCTGGGCGATCAGGTGCGTATCACCGTCATCGCTACGGGCTTCTCCGACTCCAACGTCAACCGTCAGGACGAGCTCTTTGCCGCTCAGCAGTCTCAGAGCAAGGCCGCTGCCTCCGCTGAGCCGCAGCGCACCGCTCCGGCTACCAGCCCGGCTCAGGCCGCTCCGACCCGCAACGTCGGTGGCACCGAGCTTCCTAACTTCGGCAACGATCAGTTCGAGCTTCCCGACTTCCTGAAGCGCGGCAGCTTCTAGTTCGTTTTTCTCAACGACTTGCAAGGGGTGCGTCCGATTGGGCGCGCCCCTTTTTTTGTTGTGTTTCGCCTTTGTAAACGAAAGCCTCCAATCTCCTTACGTTCCCTTTACGTTTGCTCCTTACCGCTGCGGGTATCCTTTTTGATGAAGTGTGCAGCCGTATGGCACGGACTGCTGCGGCGTCGCCGCAATACTTGTGTTATTAGGAGGCTTTAGTATGGCAGCACGTGCGGACAACGTTTCGCGTGTCGACCATGATGGAGTTACGTTGGTGGAGGGCGCGACATCCGATGTTCGCTTTGCCTTCACCGAACGCGCCGGTGGTGTTTCCGAAGATGCGTGCTCCTCACTCAACTTGGGCTCGCATGTTGGCGATGACCCCTTTGCTGTTCAAGAAAATCGTCGTCGCGCGCTCGAGGCTATGGGTGCCGCCGAGTGCGAGCACAACCTGCTCGTTCCCAATCAGGTCCATGGTGACCATATCGTTGCGGTGACCTCGAACGGCGCCGATGACCTTGAGGACGTTCGCGAGCAGATTGCCGAGGGCTGCGATGCCATCGTCTGCACGGCGCATAACGTACCCGTGCTACTCTGCTTTGCCGACTGCGTTCCCGTGGTGCTGGTGGCCCCTGGCGGATTTGCCGTGGTGCACTCCGGCTGGAAGGGCACGATTGCACGTATTTCCGCCAAGGCGTGCCAGGCGCTTTGCGATGCTGCCGGTTGCGATGCGAGCGACGTTTCCGCCTATATCGGCCCCCATATCCTGGGTGGCGAATATGAGGTATCCCAGGAACTCATGGATCGCTTTGCCGCCGAGTTCTCTTGCATCGATGCGAATACCTCTCGCATGCTCGATCTTTCCGCTGCCATTCGCGAGTCGCTGGTAGATGTCGGTGTCGACGCGGATAATATCGTGGATACCCAGCTTTCGACCGTGCGTCAGAACGACCGCTTTTATTCCTACCGTAACGAGGACGGCACCTGTGGGCGCCATGCTGCGATCGGCGTGATGCTATGAGAAAGATCGTATCGGTCCTGAGCGCCGCTGTGCTTACGCTTACGCTGTGTGCCTGTTCTTCGGGATCTTCTACCTCTTCCATTACCGTGGCCGGCTCCACGACCTGCCTTCCTATCGCCGAGATTGCGGCCGAGGGCTTTAAGGAGGAGACCGGCATCGACGTGCTCGTTTCCGGTTTGGGTTCTTCCGCTGGGATCGAGGCCGTCAGCGCCGGCACGGCCGATATCGCCAGCTCCTCCCGTGGACTCAATGCCGACGAACAGGATCTGGGCCTGACTCCCATCGTCATTGCCCACGACGGTATTGCGGTCATCGTGAACGACGACAACCCCGTCGATAACCTCTCGACCGAGCAGCTCCGCGATATCTACGCCGGCAAGATTACCAATTGGAAAGAGGTCGGTGGCGAGGACCTGAGGATTCAGGTCATCAACCGAGACGAGGCGTCCGGTACGCGCGAGGCCTTCCGTACCATCGTGATGGATGGCACGCCGTTCGATCGCCGCTCGGCTGTTCTTTCGGGTACGGGCCAGGTGCGCGAAGTGGTATCTCGTTCGCGTGGGGCCATCGGCTACATTTCGCTGGGCTTCGTCGATAGCCTCAACGCCAAGACCTCGGTCAAGGCTGTCTCGGTCAATCATGTTGAGGCGTCCGAGAAGACGGTCGCGAGTGGCGGCTATCCCATCTCGCGCGACCTTTACTTCTTTGTGAAGGGTGCGCCTTCGCAGCAGGCGCAGGATTACATCGACTACGTGACGTCCGAAAAGATGGACAAGCAGATTCGCGAGGCGGGCTTTATTCCCGTCACCAACGACGAGAAGGGGAGTGAGTAGCATGGAAGCACAGGAAAACTCCCAGACTGAGCAGAATGCTCAGGCACCCAAGAAGCGCGAGCTGGCGCTCGTATCGCGCAGTACCTATATCAAGGAGAAGGCGCTGCAGTGGATCTTCTTTGCCTGCGCGTTTTTG
>CABUJH010000041.1 GCA_902491895.1 uncultured Collinsella sp.
TCCGCACATGTGCGGATGAATGTGGGAGGTGTTCGGATGAAGTTGATAATCAAGGGCGGGAAACCCGCCTGAAATCTTTTCAAAAAAGATTTCCCCGCACACACTTCGCTGTGCTATAGTGCAGCGCAACAGCAACTAGGTGCGACCGCGCCACAGCATCACGAAAGGAGCCACCAACATGAAGAACACGATGACGTCTCTCAACAACTGGTGGTGGAGTGATGCGAATACGATCGGTCGACAGTGAGTCCCTCACGCCTGTTTTTGCGCTCTAGGTGATTGGAAGGCCTCCGGTTTCGACCGGGGGCCTTTTTCTATCTCGAGCCCGATCGCATTCGCATCACGCGCCTCCGCTTTTCTCTTGCACTCCCATTCCGAAAGGATTTTCACCATGTCTCAGAACACCACCGCCACCGCCCAGCCCCGCACCGTCCAGACCGCCGACCGCGGCAAACTCGATGTCCGTGCCCTCGTCCTGCTCGCCATCCTGCTCGCCGCCGGCTTCATCCTCAACTTCACCGTCGGCAAGGCAGTCTCGAGCATTTCGGGCGGTATGATCAGCCCCGAGTTCATCATCTCGGCCTTCTGCCTCACCATTCTGGTCGTTCGCCCCAACACCGGTCAGGCGCTCGTCATTGGCCTCATCTCGGCTGCCGTGATCCAGATCACCACCACTTCGCCGTTCGTCGATTTTGCCGCCGAGGGCATCGCCGCCATGCTCATGGCCGGCATCGTCAACGCCGCCGGCAAGAACGGTCAGGTCAAGCCCGCCATCGCCATTGTTGCAACCTTCCTGACCACCTTTGTCTCCGGCGTCATCTTCATGGTCATCAAGATGGCCATGCTCGGCGTGGTAGGCGAGCTCGCCGCCGCCATGCTGCCCGTCGTTGCCATGACCGCCGTCTTTAACGCCATTCTGGTCGGCGCCCTCTACCTGCCCATCCAGAAGGCTCTTAGGCTCAACTAACCCGCTCGGCTTTACGAGCCACCCCATCTTGGCGTTCATTCGTCGCTCGCGTACCCAAGTACGCTTCGCTCCTCTTTCTTGCGCCAACCTGGGGCCCCTCGTAAAGCCGTCTCCGTGCTTCACCACCAAAGACTGTCCCAAACGACTAGCTTTTGGGGACGTTCTTAAACGACTAGTCATTAAAGAACGTCCCCAATGACTATGAAAGGTATCCATGGAAACGATCATCAACGTCGACGATGTCTCGTTCTCCTATGGAACGCAGACCGAGCAGGCGGTCAGCCACATCTCGCTCAGCGTAAACAAGGGAGATTTCATCGGCATCATCGGGCCCTCGGGCGCCGGCAAGTCCACGCTTGCCGCCTGCCTGTCGGGCGCCGTGCCCCACCACTACACCGGCACGTTCTTTGGGTCCGTCATGGTCGACGGCCACGACACCTGCGAAGTCTCGCTCACCGACGTGTCGCAAATCGTCGGCAGTGTGCTGCAGGATATCGACACGCAGATGGTCGCTTCGGTCGTCGAGGACGAGATGCTCTTTGGCCTCGAGAACTTTGGCGTTCCCCACGACCAGATCGAGCAGCGCGTGAGCGAAACGCTCGAGACCGTCGGCATCAGCGACCTGCGCGACCGCGAGATCGCCACCCTCTCGGGCGGACAGAAGCAAAAGGTAGCCATCGCCGCCATCCTCGCCATGCGTCCGCGCGTCTTGGTTCTCGACGAGCCCACCGCGGCACTCGACCCCGCCAGCTCCACATTGGTCTTCGAGACGCTGCGTGAGGCAAACCGCGCACTTGAAATCACCATCGTCGTCGTTGAGCAAAAGGTCGCCCTGCTCTCGGAGTACTGCAACCGCGTGCTCGTGCTCAACCATGGCGAAATCGCGCTGCAGGGCGAGCCACACGAGGTCTTCGCACGCACCGACGAGCTTCGCACCATCGGCGTCGATTGTCCGCGCGTCACGCGCATCTTCAACAGCCTCGAGACCGATGGCTTGGTAAGCGGCACGCCCTGTCTGGATGTCGACGAGGCAGAACGCCTAATCACGGAAATCGTCGACCCCGACCGTGCGACAAGCGACACCCGGGCGCCCGCAGGCTCCCCGCACGCGCCATCGCTGCGCCCGCATGCGAAAGACGCCGAGCCGGTGCTCACCTTTGACCATGTCGAATTTTCCTACCCCCATGGAGGCGCCGCCGTTCACGACCTCAACTTGACGCTCTACCCCGGCGAGCTCGTGGGCATTGTCGGCCAAAACGGAGCCGGCAAAACCACGCTCACCAAACTGCTCACGGGTTTGCTCAAGCCCGCATCGGGCAGCGTACGCGTTACGGGCTTGGACACGGCATCGGTTCCCACGAGCCGCATCGCACGCGAAGTGGCAACGCTTTTCCAGAACCCCGACCGCCAAATCTGCAAAGACACCGTGCTCGACGAGGTCGCCTTTGGTCTAGAACTTGCCGGCATCGACCGCGCCGAAGCCCTGCGTCGCGCCCAGCTCGTCATCGACCGCTTTGGCTTGCCGGCCGACGAGGCGCCCTTCTCGCTCTCGCGCGGCCAGCGACAAATGGTGGCGCTTGCCTCCGTCGTAGTGGTTGAGCCCAAGATCGTCGTGCTCGACGAGCCCACGAGCGGCCTTGATTACCGCGAGTGCATGACCGTCATGGAAACGGTGCGTACCATGGCCGAGCGCGGTTGCGCCGTTATCATGGTCTGCCACGATATGGAAGTCGTCTCGGATTTTGCCGAGCGCATTGTGGTAATGGCCGACGGTCGCATCCTCGACCGCGGCCGCACGCACGAGCTATTCTCGAACATCGATCTCATGCGGCGTGCCTACGTGGAGCCTCCCCAGGTTATCGAGCTCTCGCGCCGTCTGGCATCTTCCGTCTCGCCCGCTTTTGCGCAGGTGAGCGAGGTCACCGATGTCGTTCGAATTACCAAGGAGATGGTCCACCGTGGTTAACGTCATCGACTACATGCCGGGCGATACGCTGCTGCATCGCCTGAATCCCGTCGTCAAACTGGGCCTCGCCGCCGCCATCATCGTCGGCATCTTCTTGTCCGACACCTACGTGGCGCTGCTGGGCTTTTTGGCACTCACCCTTGCGCTGGGTGCCTATGCCGGCGTCGTCGACCGTCTGTTTTCGCTGCTCAAGTTGCTGATTCCGCTCGCGCTTATCATGCTGGTGCTCCAGCTGGCCTTTATGCGCGATGGCAACGTGGTGTGGGGTTTTATCACCGACACGGGCCTCATCACAGGATCGAAGGCCTGCCTGCGCCTGCTGGGTGTGGCGTTACCGCTCATCCTCATGCTCATGGTGACCAAACTCAACGACCTTGCCAACGCCTGCGTCGAGGTGCTGCACGTGCCGTATCGCTATGCCTTCACCTTTACCACGGCGCTGCGCTTTGTGCCGGTGTTTGGTCAGGAGATGAACGCCATCATGGAGGCGCAGACCGCACGCGGCGTCGAGTACGACACCAAGAACCCCATCAAGAAGCTTAAGCTCATGCTGCCACTGTGCGTGCCACTGCTCATCTCGAGCGTGGGCAAGACCGATGCCACAGCCTTGGCGGCAGAACAGCGCGGCTTCTATCTGCGTACGCGCGCCAGCTCGTACAAGCGCTACCCCATCAAGGGCCTGGACATCGCCGTGCTCATCGTCAGCATCGCCCTCATCGCCATCGGCTTCCTGTTCTAGTTCACCACCGACAGCAACCGCCCAACGCAAAAGACCTCGGCTCGCACCAAACGAGCCGGGGCCTTTACTGTTTCACCAGATAAAACCTACCAAAATAAACCTGTCCCTTTTTGGCGGGTCGGAAGCTAGAGGCGGTAGGGAGCGCCGCTACGGATGATGGATTCACGCACCAGGACGTCCATGGCGTCGAGGGTGATCTCGGGCATCTCTCGGTACTTCTGCAGCACCGATAGCTCGGTGCAGGCCAGAATGACGCGGTCGCAGCCGCTACGGGCGAACTCCCACATCACGCGGTCGAACTTATCCATATCGGGCTCACGTCCGGCCTTCACATCATCGTAGATAAGCGACATCACATCGTTCTGACGTTTCTCGCTGGGATAGACGACCTCAACACCCGCAGCCTTACATTCGCGGCCGTAGACGCCCGCGCCCACGGTGCCATCGGTGCCCATGATGCCGATCTTGCGCACCGGCTCGGCCGGCATACTCAGGTTGGGGTCGAACTCGCACTCCCCCATCACCGCGCCGGCCAGAGCATAGCGCACCGACTCACGCGGCATGTGGATAATCGGCACCTTCGTAAACGACTGGATCTGGTCATAGAAGTAGTGTGACGTGTTGCAGGGAATGGCAATGTGTGCACAGCCCAGCGACTCGAGTGCCTGGGCGCACTCTTTCATGGTCGCCAGCAGTTTGGCATGCTCGCCGGTCTTAATGGCCAGCGTGCGGTCGGGCATGGTCGACTTGGAGAGCACCACCATGTCGATATGTTCCTGATCGCAGGCAGCAGCCGTATGACGCACCACCTGGTCGTAGTAATACGACGTGGCCTCGGCGCCCATGCCGCCGATAACTCCCAGCTTTTCCATCGCCGCCTCCTTGGTGACGCTTGCGCAATTGCGCGTATCATACCCGCGCCCGCCCGATGCTAACCGGACGGGCGCCGCGCTCATCTACTTGTAATACGTCTTGAACAGCTTAAAGTGGCGCAGCTTGGTGTGCCACATGCGCAGCCAACGGTTAAAGACAAAGTCGCCCTTCATAAACGAAGGGTCGGCGCCCTTGCCTTCCTTGTCCAGGCGATGCACCTTAGCGCGCAGCTCGGGATCCTTGACGTATTTGTCGACGACGCCCATGGGGACGACCATCCACAGGGCCTCGTCCTGAGCCGTCACAAACTCCGGCTCAAACGGACGGTTGAACACATACTCGTCCACCACATACTTGGCAACGTTAAAGCCGCTGTTGGTAACGTAGTAGTTGCTGCGGCCCTGGCGCGTGTTGAAATCGAAGAACTTAAACGAGCCGTCGCGCTCGTCGTACTTAACGTCAAAGTTGGAATAGCCCACAAAGTGAAGGTCCTCGAGCAACTTGCGCACGCCGCCCATGAGCTCGTCGTTGGGCTCGGTAATGATACAGGCATGGTTGCCGACACCGTGGGGCTGATGCTCCTCGAGCAGCACATGGCCCAGGCACATCATGCGCACCTTGCCGTTGCGGTCGGAATAGCTGGTGAGCACGCGCATGCACTCGTCGTTGCCGGGCACGCGATCCTGCAAGATCAGATCGTCGGTGTAGCCGCTGGCATACGAATCGCGAATGACCTGTTCCAGCTCGGCGCGGTCGGCAATCTCATAGGCCTTCTTCTGGCCCTCGAACTCGTGCTGCCACCACATGATGCCGTCAGAAGGCTTCAGAATCATCGGGTAGGGAAAATCGATCTGGTCGAGCACCTCGGCAGGTGCCTCGCCTTGGTCGTTCAGCATCGCCATGGTGAAGGTAAAGGTATGCGGATAAGGCACGCCATGCTTCTCGCACAGCTCGTAGAAGATCTCCTTCTTCTGGCACTGCTCGAGCATGCTGTAGGGCGCGTAGGGAGCGACGATGTTATCCGCCAACTCATGGGCATCCTTGGCCTGAGCCACGAGGGCAACGTAGTTGTCGCCACAGCCCACAAGGACAATCGTCTTGTCGGCATGCGCTTGGGCAATGCCGTTGACGGTTTTGAGCATCACGGGCATGGTGTCGATATCCACGTTGGGCGTGTAGTCGATAATCTGGCTGCGGTACGCGGGACCCGTCTGGTACTTGCCAAAGACCAGACTCTTGACCTGGTACTCCTCGTAGAAGGCGCGCGCCACCGAATAGGCGTTGATGTCGCCACCGAGCAGCACGGGAATGAACTCGCGCTCTGTAAATTGCAATGCCATGGAAACTTCCTATCATGAACTGCCCACACAACGGGCGGTCTTTGCGCAACTGATTTATTCTAGCGTGCCAAGCCGCCGGCGCCCAAAGCTCCACCGTATCTATGGCAATCGACGCAATCGTCCAGCACGAAGGCGGCGCTCACCGTTGTATGACAATGGGCAATGAACCTACCATTGTTATAGGATTCAACATGTTGCCCGCCCCGTCGAAAGGTGCACCGTGCCCCAGGCTCATCCGATCAACAACCCCATCATTGACGCCGCCAAGCGCGAACTTGCGGATCGTGCCCGGACGGCAGCTCCCCTACGCACCGCAAACGATGCTTACAACGGGCCTGCTCGTATCGTCTCAATCAACACGTCGGAGCACAAAGGCACTCGCAAGTCGCCCGTCGCCGATGGACGCGACACCGTCATCGAGCAATTTGGCCTCGCTACCGATGCGCACGCCGGACATTGGCACCGCCAGGTCTCTTTTTTAGCCGCGGAGTCCATCCAGACGGCGCAGGCACGCGGGCTCGACGTACACGAGGGTGACTTTGGAGAGAACTTCACAACCCGGGGCATCAACCTGCTCTCGCTCCCCTTGGGCACGCAGCTCAAGCTTGGCAGCGAGGTGCTTGTCGAAATCAGTCAGATCGGCAAGGTCTGCCACACACGCTGTGCCATCTACTATCTAGCCGGCGACTGCATCTTTCCCCACGAGGGCGTTTTCGGCGTGGTACTAAAGGGCGGAGAGGTCCATATCGGCGACGATATCCAGGTAGTCAAACTCGGCGACGGCACCTGTTCGTTCACCCCCGCCGAGGCGCTCGAAGAGATTGAGCAGGCTCGCCAGGAGGGCACGCTGTAGTTGTAAAACCCCACGTTGAGATAGCTTTTACAGCCCCAAACCCCTCTTAAACAGGCCCCCGTAACGTTAAAGTTGAACTCTATGGTTTCTCAACAATTCATCATAACTGCAGGTCAAAGCCAAAGCCTCAAGTTCAACTTGACCCTTTGGAACCTTTAAGGTTCAAGTTGAGGTCGAAAGCAGTAGTAGAATACCGTTCGAACCATAACCTACGATTGATTGCAGAGGGACTGGATGCAGCATTCGAATCATCGCACCGCAGCGCTCATTGCGTCGAAGCCGGCTCGTATCATCACGAGCGCCGCGCTCGCCGTTGCGCTGACGGCCACGCCGATGCTCTCCCCCGTTGCGGCGTATGCCGCCTCGCAGGCAACGCAGGACCAGCTTTCCGCAGCCCAGCAGAAGATCGAAGCCGCCACGAGCGCCTACAACGACGCCCGCACCAAACTCGATGACCTGCAAAAGCAGATTGACTCCAATGAGGCGAGCATCGAGGAAATCGAGGCTAAGCTTCCCGAGCAGCAGGCCAAGGCAAGCTCTGCCATGCGCGATCTGTACAAGTATCAGAAGGGCACCAATCCCATCGTGAGCTTCCTGGTCAACGCGCAGAGCCTGGGTGAGTTCATCACGACCTGCAAATACACCAACCAGATCACGAGCTCGAGCGTCGACGAGATCGAGCAGCTCAATAACATGCAAACCGAACTTGAGCAGAACAAGGCCGAGCTCCAGCAGGCCAAGTCACAGCTTGAGGCAGAGCAGAAAAACGCCGAGGATGCGCTGGCGCAGGCCCAGCAGCTCCGCAGCGAGGCACAGGCAAAAGCCGAGCAGGAAAATGCCGCCGAGCTTGCCAAGCTTGAGGCCGATAAGGCCGCTGCCGCCGAGAAGCTCTCGGGCGAGGGCGTAAGCGGCAGCAATTCCAGCAGCCAGGCCACCAACACCAACACCACCATCGACACCACGGTGAACAGCTCCAATACTGGTAACTCCGATTACGATTCGTTCATTAATGAGTGGACAGGCCGCATCGACAATTATCTCGCCGGCTCCCCCATGGCAGGCCAGGGCTATAACTTTGCCGTCGCCGCTTGGAATACCGGTGTCGACCCCCGTTGGTCCCCCGCCATCGCCTGCATCGAGAGCACCAAGGGTGCTTATTGCGCCAATTCTTACAACGCCTGGGGCTGGAGTGCACGTGGCGGCGGTTGGCGCAGCTTTGGCAGCTGGAGCGAGGGCATCTCCGCTCACGTTGCCTATCTGGGCGCCAACTACGGCTCCACCCTTACCCCGGCAGCGGCCAAAAAGTACTGCCCGCCCACGTGGCAGGACTGGTACAACAAAGTCGCCGCTCAGATGAACCGCATCTAAGTGCAACTGCAAAGGGCCCCAATGGGGCCCTTTTCTTTTAGGTAGCGGAGGTATCGACGACGCCGGTCGCATTGACAACCGCGACTATGACGATCATGCATAGGAGCAGCACACCCAATACCTTGAGCCAGAGTTTCGCGAGTTTCTTGCCGCGATAGCTGTCGAGCAGTGCGAATCGCCGACGGAGACGGCGCTTATCGAGCAGCGCAAAATGCATAAGCACCATAAGGCCATCGACAAAGAAAAAATACTCGATTATGAGAAGCCACGTCGGGTAGCTTTGGTTTGCTCCGGTGGGGTGAAAAACGGCAAAGTGACTTCCGGCAAAGAACACAAGCAGCGAGAAGCAGACGAGCGTATTCCAAATGCGCCCCAGAGACTCCGGAACGCGAGAGAGCAGACCGCATGCAGCGGAGGCGGCAGGCCTAGGAAGCCCTGCGGGGTTCTGGAGCCCTTGGGACGCCAACACCGTCTCCGAGGCCGGAGTACGGACAGGCGCAGGCGCAGAAGGCCGCACGGGGTGAATCAGGTCGTATGCCACGCGCGTCGCCCGTCCCAACGCTTCCGCACTCGCAAAACGTTTGGCCGGGTCGAGCGCCATCGACATGCAGATGACATCGGCAAGTGGAGTGGGAATGCCACGCGCCTCGCATTGCTCGCGCATGTCGAGCCCTGGTTTAGGGTCGACTCCCGTCAAGCAGAAGAACAACAGGGCGCCAAGTGCGTAGACGTCGCTGCGCACACTCGTCTGCCCAAACCCATACTGCTCGGGCGGCGCATAGGGTCGTGTGCCAAACTTGACGGTGTCGGCATCGGCGCCATCGCGCCATACGCGCGCGATCCCTAGGTCGATAATCACCAGCGATGAAAATGTCAGGCCGTCATCAGGCGTATAGTTGGCACCTGTCACGATGATATTCGACGGCTTGAGGTCGCGATGGATCACCGGCGCCGACGTCTCCCCCGCCATTGCAAAACCGGCATGGAGCTCGCCCACGGCGTCGCAAAGGACAGGATACAATTCACGCGCATAATCGGGGGTGGCTCCCAGACGGTCCACCAGAGCCCCGAGTGTCTCCCCTTCGATGTATTCCATAACCACGTTGAGCTCGTCGCCCACACGACGACAATCGACGATTCTGGGCAGGTGCTCAAAACGCCTACCTGCCCGTTGCGCGGCAAACAGACGCTCGTATGCCCCGCCGATTTGAGCCGAAGCATCGATGCGTTTACGGACAAAGGGGCCGAGCGAACCACCGCCGGTTCCTTCAAAGTACACGAGCTCGGTTGTTTCAACGGACGAGCGCTTAAGTACACGCTCCACGCGATAGCTGTCGTCGCGATCGAGCGACGCCAGGTGCTCGGCAAGCGCTGCGGTCAGCTCGTCATCGGAATATGTTGGGATCTGAGTATCCATAGCCTCCATCATAGCGCAGGGCGCAGACACCCCATGGCATCCACGCCCCGTTCGTTTGCATCGTTGTTCGGCAGCTCCGCCGGCTCAGATATCAGCCGCTAACTCACCGTCTCCTCGCCAAAGCGATACAGCTCCTCGTTGACCTTTTGGAGGCTGCACCCGCGATCGATGCAAAAAATGATAATCGCATCGCGGCGGTCCTTGCAGTTAAGGACGCTTACCCCGGCAGCCGTCAGCGCACGGTTGGTCTCTTTGAGCGTCAGCGCCATCGCAAAGGCAATCTGCAGCACCTTATTGCGACTCGGATGACGCGCGCCGGTAAAGATCTGATAGCCAAAGGTCTCATTGAGATCAGCCATACGAACCACGCGCGAGCGCTCCAAGCCCTTTTCCTGCAGTAGCCGCTTCAGGTAGTTCGAAAGCGACGGGGTGGCAAAGTCGTGTTCTTTGATATAGTCATCGATGTTTGGCGCGTCGAGAAGCTCATTGAGTAACTCGTCAGTCAGCTTTTTATCGGGCATACGACTTCACCTCCCCCAGTGCATGCAACATGCTAGAAACCGCTTACGTCCGAACGCTCCCAGCTAGCAACCTGGTCGGGAGACACCGTACCCAGCGCCTCGAACTTCCAGGAGCCGCCCGCCTTCAGATGATTGGTGTTTGCAAGAGCCGTTCCAACCTGGTTGCCATCGGCATCATACAGAACATATTCAATCTGAATGTAGCTCTTTTCCTTATCCGTGTTATTGGTCAGCGTGCCCGTGATCTTATAGGTAAACTGATTGGAAGTGTCTTCAGCCTCGTCAGCAATGGTATACGGTTCTTGCGGTTCTTTTTGCTCCTCAGCCTGCTGTGTCGTCTCGGCAGGTTTTGCCGAATCGCTCGCAGACGAATCGGTTGAGTTGCCGCCCATAGAGCCCACGGCACCGACAATAACCAGCACCACAATGATGCCTAGGACAATCTTGCCGATCGGCTTCTTTCCCTCTTTTGCCATTATTCATCCTTCCTACGATCCGGCTACCGTGCCGGCACACAGCACATCGTAGGAAGGATTGAACTTGAATTCATTAGCTGAGAGCTAAGGTTGCGATAAACGGCCAATGCAGTTATCCAAACGCCGAGCAAACGCACTTTGCGCGACCGTCTGCCGGCAGCGATCAACCCACCGTGACGGATTCCCCGGTAAAGGCACTGATCATCAACAGGATAAAGAAGGCCAAATAGCTGATGCTCAGCAGGTAGGCGATGACCAAAAGGGCAATCCATCCTACATTGGTCTTACCGTCGGCGCGGCGTCGCTCGCGATTGCGGCAGAGCCAAATCGTCACGCCGATGGCAGTGATAAACAGTACGAGTGCCGCCGCAGCCAGCCCAGCAAGCGCAAACATCACGCCAATGCTCACAGCAATAACCGGAAGCAACAACAAGCCGCATCCACACCCACCGGGACTATAAACGGCAGACTGTCGGCGTCGTTCCATCGTCACTCCAACCTCAATATCTTTGAGCACTACAACGCAGCGGCCTGCTGGACAGGAACGATCTTATTCAGCTCCGGTTCGATCCGCCTTTTCTCGGCCTCAAGGTCAAACGCCACCTGAGCGCGCAGCCAATAACCATCCGTCAGGCCAAAATAACGGCAAAGACGGAGGTCGGTGTCGGCCGTCACGCGACGTTTTCCCAAGACAATCTGCCCGATACGCTGAGCCGGAATCCCAGTCTCTTTCGCAAGGCGATATTGAGAAATGCCCATGGGAACAAGAAACTCCTCTTTGAGAAGCTCACCAGGAGTCACCGGCGACAGCAAATCGGCCGAAGTCTCATCACTTGTGATAATCGACGATTTCGACATTCCAAGCCATCTCCTGTCTCCACTCAAAACAGACCCGATAGCGCTCGTTAACACGGATGCTATATTGACCGGCACGATCGCCCTTCAAAGCTTCCAGGCGGTTGCCCGGTGGAACGCGAAGATCATCAAGTGAAGCACAAACCTGCAGTTGGCGAATCTTCCTCAACGCAACACGCTCAAAGGGCACGAACCTCCTGACCCGCACACCCATGGCAAAGCGTTCGGTATCCTCATCTTTATACGATGCAATCATAGTATCGCCTTACGTTAGTAACGTCAAACGTTTCTATAGACTTACATCTCTATTATATCGTACGTTTGTTCGTGTTTTCTAGAACAAATAGTCCTTCACGCCTTAGTCAAGCGAAAGTAATCGTTTGTAGACATCGAGGCCTTTGAGTAGGATTTCCTCGTCGAAGAGCATGCTATCGGTATGCAGAGCGCTTATGGCATAGGCGGGGCAGCCATCCGAATCACTCGGGTTGTCTTGGTCCTCTGGCATACCCGTGCCCAGCAAGAAGAACACGCCCGGCAGATGGCGCTGATAGAAAGCAAAGTCCTCGGCAATTAACAGCGGCTCCTCTACAAGCTGCAGCCCGGGCAAGGCAGGCGTGATGTTGGCAAACAGCTCGGGGTCGTTATCGACCGGTGGATAGCCCTCGGCAAAGTCGAGATCATACGTGCAGCCCGTTGCGGTGCACGCCTCGTCGAGTACACGGCGTACGCCCTCGCGCGCACGGTCGAACATGTCGTCCGTAAACACACGCAGGCTGCCGGCAACATGGGCCTCCCCTGCCACCGCATTGCAGACGGTACCGGCCTGCAGCAAGCCGAACTTACCAATGCAGGGCTCGTCGGCACCCAGCTCATCCATCAGTTCGCGCTCGGCAACCAAGAACTTGGCAGCCGCCAGCGCCGCATCGTGCGATTCGCCAACGGGAACGCCGTAGGTCTTGGCGATATGGATGCTCGTCCCGTGAATGTGCACATGCGTCTCGCTCGAACGCGCTAGCAGCGGACCGGGGCAGCTCGCCAACGTGCCGGCGGGCAGATCGGGCCACACATGGAAGCCAAAAATGCGGTCGGCCCCATAGCGCTCGAACACACCGCTCTCGCATACCGTATTGGCACCACCGGTCGTTTCCTCGGCCGGCTGGAACACAAAGAGAACATTGCGCCTAATGGCGCCCGGATGCTCGCGAATCGTACGGTCGACATACGTCGCGGCGGCAAGTGCCATGGCCATGTGTCCATCGTGTCCGCAAGCGTGCATCTTTCCGGGATGCGTCGAGGCAAAGGCCGCACCCGTCGCCTCTGCGATGGGCAGCGCGTCCATATCGGCGCGAATCGCCGTGGCATGCGCGGCGCCCGTGCCAGTGTCGAAGAAAGCGCAAACACAGCTGGGGCAGGGATGGGTCACTTCACAGGCAAGCGAGGCGAGCACGCCCTCGATATAGGTTATGGTTTGAGGAAGATCGAAATCGAGCTCCGGAATGCGATGCAGGTCGCGACGATAGCGACGAAGTTCTTGGAGCTCGGTCATAAAGGATCCTTTCATGGGGCATTTCCATTCACACAATATTGTGATGCAGAATTGTGACGCCCTTGTTTCTAGCATATCCCTGCATTTTTTAAACGTTATATACGAATACTCTTGTTTGGTAAAGTGCAACGTGGTAGGGTCGTTACCACTTGATAGAGGCGCGGGCACGAAGAGCCGCGGGCGAGCCGGCAGGCTTTGACCCCGCGGGGAGGCGAAACCCGCCGAACTGGGTTTTTCAGGCACGAACAACCTGGTGGGCCTGCGGGAAACACCCGCAGGACTGTCTGCAGCAATGCGGGAGCGCTATCCGGACATTGGGTCCACGCTATGCGGATTCGATGCGCAGATGGCGCCGTCTGGATAGCGAGGTTTACGGGACATGGCATTGACCCCCAACGAGGCATATGCGGCTAAGCAGCCGTTTGTGGACAAGGAGACGCTTGAGCATATCGTCGAGCAGTTTCCCACGCCGTTTCATCTATACGACGAGGCGGGCATCCGTCGCAACATGCAAGAGGTGCGCGACGCCTTTGCATGGAACCCAGGCTTTAAGGAGTACTTTGCCGTCAAGGCCAATCCCAACCCGGCGCTCATCTCCATTCTTAACGAATACGACTGCGGTTGCGATTGCTCGAGCTATACCGAGCTCATGATCGCCCGTTCGCTGGGCATCACGGGACACGACATCATGTTCTCGTCCAACGACACGCCGGCGGCGGACTTTGAGCTCGCCGACAAGCTGGGCGCCATCGTCAACTTTGACGACATCAGCCACATCGAGTTCTTTGAGCGCGTTGCGGGACCCATCCCCAAGACGGTCAGCTGCCGCTTTAATCCGGGCGGCCTGTTCCAGCTCTCCAACGGCATCATGGATAACCCCGGCGACTCCAAGTACGGCATGACCACCAAGCAGCTCTTCGAGGCCTTCCGCATGCTCAAGGCCAAGGGCGCCGAGGACTTTGGCATCCACGCATTCCTTGCCAGCAACACCGTCACCAACGACTACTACCCCAAGCTTGCGCGCATCCTCTTTGAGCTTGCCGTGCGCCTGGAGCGCGAGACCGGCGCACATGTCGCCTTCATCAATCTATCCGGCGGCGTCGGCATCCCCTATCTGCCCGAGCAGCAGGCCAACGACATTCACGCCATCGGCGAGGGAGTGCACGCGGCCTACGACGAGATCCTGGTTCCCGCCGGCATGGGCGATGTGGCCATCTGCACCGAGATGGGCCGCTTTATGATGGGCCCCTACGGCTGCCTGGTCACCAAGGCCATCCACGAGAAGCAAATCTACAAGGACTATATCGGTGTCGACGCAAGCGCCGTCGATCTGATCCGCCCTGCCATGTATGGCGCCTACCACCACATTACGGTGATGGGCCAGCCGGGTGGCTCCGACAAGACCGCGGCTCCTGTCACAAACACGTACGACATTACGGGCAATCTGTGCGAGAACAACGACAAGTTCGCCATCGATCGCGAGCTGCCGCAGATCGACATGGGCGACCTGCTCGTGATTCACGATACCGGCGCGCATGGCTACTCCATGGGCTACAACTACAACGGCCGCCTGCGCTCCGCCGAGGTGCTGCTGCGTCCCGACGGCTCGGCCGACCTTATCCGCCGCGCCGAGCGCCCGGGCGATTACTTTGCCACACTCGACGTGCTGCCGTGCGGCCGAGAGCTGCTGGCCAAGTCGCGCGCCGAAAGTGCCCGCCGTCGCGCCCAAGACGAACGCCTGGCAGTCGCCGCCCAATGGAATAAACGCATCCAGATCGCGGAAGCGAAGGAGAAGAACATGGATATCCGCAATCTCGAGGGCTCAATCGTCGCCCTTGTCACGCCGTTTAAAAAGGACGGCAGTGTCGACTTTGACGCGCTTGAGCACCTTATCGATTTCCACCTGCAAAATGGCACTGACGCCATCCTCACCCTGGGCACCACCGGTGAGAGTGCCACGATGACCGATGACGAGGACAACTCCGTCGTCGCCGCTGTGGTCAAGCATGTTGCAGGACGCGTCCCCGTTATTGCCGGCTCGGGCTCCAACTCCACGCAGACCATGCTCACCAAGTCGCTCACCTATCAGGGCCTGGGCGCCGACGGTCTGCTGCTCATCACCCCCTACTACAACAAGTCCAATGAAGAGGGTATCTATCAGCACTTTAAGACCGTCGCCGATGCCGTGGACATCCCCTGCATCCTGTACAACATCCCCGGCCGCTGTGGCTGCGGCATCAGCGAGCGCAACGTAGAACGCCTGGCCGCGCACCCCAACATCATGGGTATTAAGGAGGCCTCGGGCAACGTCGCCTACGCGGCCAAGATCGCCCACCTGCTGTCAGACGACTTCCGCATGTACTCGGGCGAGGACGCGCTTACCGTACCGCTCATGAGCCTGGGCGCCTCGGGCTCCATCAGCGTGTGGGCCGATGTTCAGCCGCAGCTCGTGCACGACATGTGCCGCGCCTATCTGGACGGTGACGTGGAGCGCGCCCGCGATATCCAGATTGCCGGCCAGCCGCTCATCAATGCCCTCTTTAGCGAGGTCAACCCCATCCCCGTCAAGGAAGCGCTCGCCCAGATGGGCATGATCGAGGCAAACTACCGTATGCCGCTGTGCCCCATGGCAGACGACACGCGAGCCGCACTTACCGATGCTCTGAAGGGAGCTGGTCTGCTTGATTAAGACCGTCATTATGGGAACGGGCCGCATGGGCTCGCTCATCCGCACCACCGCCGAGGGCACCGTTGATGCCGCCGGTCAGCCCGTTTTTGATATCGTCGCCCAGATCGGTTTTGATCTGTCCGAGCTCGAGAGCGCCCCGGCGGCCGACGTTATCATCGACTTCTCGAACGTCGTGACGTTCGATGCCGTCGTCGCCTATGTCGAGCCGCGTTGGTCTCGGGCACCACGGGCTATACGCCCGAGCAGATGGACCGCCTGCGTGAGCTGGGCCAGAACACCCGCGTTATGCACTCGGGCAATTACTCCATCGGTATCGCAGCCCTGCGCCATCTGGTAGCGCAGGCTACACGCGAGCTGCCCGGCTTTGACTGCGAGATTGTCGAGACTCACCACAACCAAAAGGTCGACGCCCCCAGCGGCACCGCCAAGCTGCTGCTCGACGCCGTAGTCGAGGCCGAGCCCGAAGCAGGCTACCACCCCGTCTATGGCCGCGAGGGCATGTGCGGCGCGCGCGATCCCAAGGAGATCGGCATGCACTCGCTGCGCGGCGGCACCGTCGCCGGCGTGCACGAGGTGGGTTTCTTTGGCCAGGACGAGGAGGTCACGCTCACCCACCGCGCCACGAGCCGTCAGATCTTTGTCAACGGCGCCCTGGCAGCCGCGCAGAAGCTCGTCACCCGCGACCCCGGCTTCTACACCTTCGACCAGGTCATGTTTGCCTAACCAGGTATCAACCGAATCCACCCAAAGGAGAGATAGCAAATGAGTAACGCAGCCGAGATGGATGCACAAGAGATTATCAACTACATCGCCACCGCGCCCAAAAAGACGCCCGTCAAGCTGTACGTGCGCGAGAAGCCCGGCATGAAGGTTGCCTGGGGCGACGCACATGTCTACGGCGGTCGTCGCGGCAAGACCGTCTTTGGCGACTGGGATGAGCTTAAGGCCATCCTGGACGCCAACGCCGATTCCATCGATTACTACGACGTGGAGAACGATTGCCGCAACTCCGCCGTGCCCATGCTCGACCTTAAGGGCATCAACGCCCGCATCGAGCCGGGCGCGATCATCCGCGACCGCGTCGAGATTGGCGACCGTGCCGTCATCATGATGGGCGCCATCATCAACATCGGCTCCGTTATCGGCGAGGGTTCCATGATCGATATGGGCGCCGTACTAGGCGGCCGCGCCACCGTGGGCAAGAACTGCCACATCGGCGCCGGCACCGTGCTGGCAGGCGTTGTGGAGCCCGCCAGCGCCACGCCCGTCATCATCGAGGACGATGTCATGATCGGCGCCAACGCCGTGGTCCTGGAGGGCGTGCACGTAGGCAAGGGCGCTGTCGTTGCCGCCGGCGCTGTGTGCGTCGAGGATGTCCCCGCCGGCGCCGTCGTGGCCGGTGTCCCCGCCCGCGTCATCAAGATGCGCGACGAGAAGACCAACAGCAAGACCGGACTGGAAGAGGGCTTACGTCAGCTCTAGGGTTACGCGGTTTTACCAAACCGCGTAACTAGTCGACGCTGCAAACGACCCAGAGCGGCAATCTGACGTTCAATCGTCGGGCATGACCAAAAGGTCAATGCCCTCCTCTTTCACGTCACCTTGCTCGCTTAGGGGCGTTTTCGCT
>CABUJH010000042.1 GCA_902491895.1 uncultured Collinsella sp.
AACTGCGGGAATGGCCTATTTGCTCAATGTGTTCGGCTGAGATCGGAAATCAACCGCGGGTTTCCCGCCGGTCAAAAGAGCGGGCTGAGCGGGCGAGGCTGCCATTGCTGCCTTGTCCGCTCAGCTAAGACGTTACTCCTTATTGCGACGGTAGAGGAAGTAACCGCCCGCGGAGATGACGGCAACGCCAGCGATGGCGAATGCGGCCACCATGCGGCCATCAAAACGATCGCCAGTGGTGGGCAGGCCGCCCTTGGTGTTCGTCTTGTTAGTGGTTACCGTGGTCGTGGTGTCGGACTTGCTAGGCTTCTCAGGCTTGGCGGCTGGCTGCTCGGGCTTAGCGGGCTGCTCGGGGGTACCGGGCTGCTCAGGAGTACCAGGCTGCTCGGGGGTGCCGGGCTGATCCGGGGTGACCGGATCGGTGGCAAGAGCGTCCTTGGCGTAGGTGATGGACACCTTGAGGCCGTTGGTCTCGGTGTTCAGGTCGCTTGGGGTGAAGGGCTGGTCGAAGTTTTCGGCCTTCTGATAGGCGCGCATCTCCTGGAGCAGTGCCTTGCACTTCTTGTAGGTGTTCTCGGTAGCAGCCTTGCCGGCCTTGTTGGCCAGGGCAGTGCGGCCCTCGGTGGTCGTCTCGGCCAGCATGGCGGTGTCGACTTCCTTGTTCTGCTCGATGAGCTCGTTCTGGAGCGCATCGAGGTAGGTGCGGACGCTGGTGGCGAATTGTGCGCGGTTCGCGAAGCAAAGCGAGTTGATGTCCATCAGGACGTAGTTAATGGAGTTCTCGGGCTCCTCGTTGTTCACGATGTCCGTCTCGCTGCAGTGACCATAATCAACGGTCTGGTCGCTGAAGTAGGGGCTGACTTCGGTCATCAGAGCGGAGTATAGCGGGATAGCGACGGAGAACTCGGCGCAGGAGAGCATCTCCCACTGGATGGTTGCAACCTCGGGGTCATAGCCCTTTCGAATCTGGAAGAGGTTGGCCTCGGCGTTGCGGTCGGAACCGATGCTGCTGACACCGTCAGTATTGGCATTAAGGCCGGGGACTTTTTCACCGCGGTTGCCGAAGGCGCGAATCAGCTCAAACGTGTTCCAGTCGGACTTGCTGGGCTGGAAGAACAGCGGCTGCATCTCATGAACCATGGCACCGAGCGTGACGTCATTCTTGTCCTTGTCCTTGACGATCTCGTAGTCGGTGCCCTCGGTCAGCGGAGCCATAAAGTAGTCGCGGCCCTGGATATAACGCGCCCAAGAGCCCATGCCCGTATTGTTGATAGATGCACCGTAGGTCTGGGCAACATCGAACTGTCCGTCTTCAAAGTACTTGGCGAAGCCCTTCTCTTCGGGCATAGTCTTGATCCCCTCAGAGTGGAGGCAGTTCTCAGGATCGTCAAGATTGACCTGAAAATTGAGGTTACTAATGTTGGGGTTGACCGAAGCGACGTCGTCGGTCAGCTTCATAGCGATCCACTGGTGGCCGGAAAGCGCGGCGAACAGCCAAGTCTCGGTGTTGTCGGCGATGACAATCTGGTCGTTGGAGCAGACGCCCTGCTCGTCAATCAGACTGCCGATAAGCTCGACGCCCTCGCGGGCCGTTGCGCTCTCGCCCAAGATGACGCCCGCGTAGCTGTACTCGCCGATGCCGGTATTTTTGACCTCGGGATTTGCTTTGTGGGCATGCTTGGTCGTGGGATCCGCTGCCTTGGCATCGTCGTTGTAGGAGGTGCTCAGTGTTGCGGAGCAGGAGACGCCCCTCTCATTGATGCCGGCCTCGGAGTAGGCATCCCAGCGTCCGTCCCACTCAGCAGGATGGTCGCGCACGTAGCTGTAACGATACGTAGTCTTGGTCGAGTTGTAGGAGAATCCGGACTCGTCCGAGCTGTAGGTATGACCAGGGCCATAAGAGGGCTCGATGCCATAGTGTTTGAGGTAACGAGTGCCAATGTCCTCGGTGCGGCCGTAGTACGTATTACCGTCGGCCGTCAGCTTGTTGCCCATATAGACCTGCGTGCAGGCGAGCGCAGAGGTCGGCATGGACATGATGGTTGCAGCTCCAAAGGCGAGGCCTATGCCTAACTTCTTGAGCGCGTTGACGGGGTGAGTTTTCCTCATTTTCCCTCCCAGCGTGCGAAAGCCCTCTGTCGCCAGAGGGCTTCAGCCAATAAAGACACCTCATTAGCGTAACGAACTAGAAACAATATTCATCTATGAAAGAAACTTACTCGATAAGCGTGAATAAATATGCGATGAGCGGTAAATCGTACTCATTTTGTAGCTTTACTTAAATAAAGACACCCTGCAATTACTGTATCTGAATAAAGCGCCTTGCACGGGGCGCAAAGAAAAATCCCCCGCTGTTTGGCAAATGCATAAACAGCAGGGGAGACGATAATTGGATGAATACCATACCAATGTGGAATTACTTCTTCCGGCGGTGGATCACGTTGATCGCATAGCCGACGAGCATGGCCAAAACGATGATGATAAAGCCGAGCAGGGGATTGTCGTTCATAGGGTCCTCCTATTTTCCGAGCGGGGAGAATTCGTCGACGATGAGGTCGAGGCATTGTGGAAGTGCGCGGGCACCAAAGACGCCCGAGTTGCTGGAGATGATCTCGCCATCGAACTGCATGCCCAGCGACGGGGTGCAGGTGATCTTGGCTTCCTTGGTCTGGATGATCTTGAACTGCGGGCGCCCGAGTACCTTACCGGCGGGGTCAAGCGCAGCGGTGATCACAGTAGGCAGCAGCTGCACGGTGCGCACGGGTTCGATGACCGCAATGTCGACCATGCCATCGTTCATGCGGCAGTCGGGGAACAGGTTGATGTCGTTTTGGATGACCGAGGTGTTGCCGGCCATGCAGCAGATGCCGTCGAGCTCCTCGACAATGCCGTCATGCTCAATCGTAAAGTGCGCCACCGTGGGATTGGGCGTGGCGAGCGCGGAGAGGAAGTAGGCGATCTCGCCGATGTCGTTTTTGGTGGGGGCGGCCTTCATCATGATCTCGGCGTCGAAGCCCGAGCCGGCGATGATGATAAAGCCGTGGCGCTTCTCGTTGCCGTTCTCGTCGAGCCAAAAGAGCTCGCCCATGTCCACTTTGACCGTGCGACCGGCACGGCAGGCCTTGGCGAGCGCCGCTGCCTCGGGGGCATTGCCGATGTTGTTGAAGAACAGGCAGGCTGTGCCGGAGGGGAAGACGAGCGTGGGGACACCGCATCCGCGCATCTGGTCGAGCACGTTGGAGACGGTGCCGTCGCCGCCCGAAACGACCACGCGATCAAACTCGCGCACGTCTGCCACGGCATCCTCGGGCTCCATGCCATCGCCGATAAAACGCATCACGACCTCGTCGCCGCCCTGCGCGAGGGCGTGCGTGAATGCGTAGATTTCATCTGAGCTGGGGCCCGATGCCGGGTTGTGGATGATAAGGCAGCGCATACTTACGTTCCCGTTCTGTGACTAACCGAGTATAGTTGTAAGGCAATGCCGATATCCTACCCGTGTTTTTCGGGCCTAACCTTATTCGATGGGTTGATATGTACATTTCCACACATCAGGCTCTACTCGACTTTTGCCAGCGCGCCCGTGAGTTCGACGCGATTGCCGTCGATACCGAGTTTTTGCGCGAGCGCACGTTCCATCCGCGTCTATGTTTGGTTCAGATTGCCACCCCTGCTGAGAGCGTCGCGGTCGATCCCCTGGTAATCGACGACCTATCGCCGCTGGCCGAGCTTATGGCCGACGAGAGCGTGACCAAGGTCTTCCACGCGTGCTCGCAGGATATGGAGGTCATGCTCCATACCGTGGGCGTGCTGCCACGACCGATTTTTGACACGCAGGTGGCCGCCGCCTTTTTGGGCGAGCGCCAGCAGATTTCGTATGGCGCGCTTGTTCAGACGTTCTGCGGTGTATCGCTGCCCAAGACCGAGTCGCTGACTGACTGGTCGCGCCGCCCGCTGACCGATAAGCAGATTGAGTATGCGATCGACGACGTCAAGTACCTGATCGTCGCCTATACCGAGATGATGAGCCGTCTG
The DNA here is from genome assembly GCA_902491895.1 of uncultured Collinsella sp. Taxonomy (GTDB): domain Bacteria; phylum Actinomycetota; class Coriobacteriia; order Coriobacteriales; family Coriobacteriaceae; genus Collinsella. Next base: position 4,036 of record CABUJH010000042.1, read on the forward strand.
CGCGAGCTGGGCCGTGTGGACTGGGTGCTCGACGAGTTGCGCCCGCTGGCTGACGAGTCGCACTATCGCGCCGATCGCCACGAGGCGTTCCGCAAGGTCAAACGCATCAATTCGTGTAGCCGTCACCAGTTGGGCATCGCGCGCGAGCTCGCCGCTTGGCGCGAGGATCGCGCCGAGCGCCGTAACATCCCGCGCAAGTGGGTCATGTCCGACGACACGCTGCTTGCGCTCGTTAAGCGCAATCCCGTGCGCGTTGAGGAGTTCCGTAGCATTCGCGGTACCGATCAGTTGGGGGAGCGCGACGTGGACGGTGCGCTCATGGCCATCAAGCGCGGCGCGAGCTGCCCGCACGATCGCCTGCCGCTCATGGTGCGCGGGCACCGTCAGATTTCGCCGGAGTTGGAGAGCGTGACGGACCTGATGTATGCGCTCATTCGCCTAGTTGCCGAGCGCTCGGGCGTGGCGACCTCGGTCATTGCCTCGCGCGATGACCTGGCCGACTACATTGAGCATCCCGAGCAGAGCCCCCTGCGCGAAGGCTGGCGCTTTGAGCTTGTGGGTTCGCGCCTGGACGATTTACTCTCGGGCAATATGGGGTTGACGGTCAAAGATGGCAAAATTGAATTGCTGTAAGGAAGCCTAGTCGGCTGAGTGGGTAAAATGCCTCCAACGTGTAACTCGATTCGGAGGAATTCGCATGCCTTATTACTATGGATACGGCTTTGGTATCGACCCGCTGTACCTGCTGGTTGTTCTTGTCTGCACGGTGCTTGGCCTTGCCGCGCAGAGCTATATCAATTCGACGTACAAGACGTGGTCCAAGGTTCGCTCGGACGGCGACACGGGCGCCAGGGTCGCTCGCCGCATGCTCGACGCCAACGGCTGCAATGCCGTGGGTATCAAGGGTGTCGCCGGTGAGCTCACTGACCATTACAACCCGCAGGACAACAACCTGTATCTGTCGGATTCCAACCGTTCGGGCGGATCGGTCGCAAGCGTTGCCGTGGCCTGCCACGAGGCGGGCCATGCCGCCCAGCGTCAAAGCGGCTATGCCATGATGAAAGTGCGTACCGCCCTCGTGCCGGTCGTCAACTTTACCCAGAACACCTGGACCATCGTGTTACTCTTGGGCCTGTTTATGAACATTGCCGGGCTCACGACCCTCGCGTTGATCTTCTTCTCGTTTAGTGTGCTGTTCCAACTCGTTACGTTGCCTGTCGAGATTGACGCCAGCCGACGTGCTGTGGCGTACATCGAGCAGTCGGGCATGAGCTCCAAGCAGGTCAACGGCGCCAAGAAGGTACTGACGGCAGCCGCGCTTACCTATGTGGCTGCAGCGCTCACTTCGATCATTCAGTTGCTCTACCTTATGGCTCGCTACAACAGAAACTCCAACCGATAACAAATGGGACAGGCAGGCGCCGCGGGGATTCGTGTCCTCGCGGCGCTGTACTATGTGTTGGACTTAATTTCGCACGGGGCCGGAGCCTCTGTGCTCGATAACGAAAGGAGGCTGCGTGGCAGGCTGGAACCTAACCGGTAATGCCGTTTCCGCCGAGTTCGACGGTTCGGACGAGCAAGAGCGCAAGGAGCTCAGCGTGAGCCAGGCGGTGGAGATCGCCGCCGGTGCGCTCGATGCCATTCCGCAGCTGAGCGTCTTGGGCGAGGTCACGGGTTTTCGTGGTCCTAACGCCCGAAGCGGTCACTGCTACTTCCAGATCAAGGACGACTCGGCCGCCGTCGACTGCATTATCTGGAAGGGCGCCTATCTCAAGCGCACCTTCGATCTGCGCGATGGCATGCAGGTGAGCTTTAAGGGCAGCTTCAATCTCTATAAGCCCACGGGTCGCATGAGCTTTGTCGCTCGCTCGTTTTCGCTGGCGGGGGAGGGCCTGCTGCGTCAACAAGTGGCGCAACTGGCCGAAAAGCTACGCCGCGAGGGCCTGATGGACGAAGCGCGCAAGCGCCGCATCCCGGTGTTCTGCTCACGCGTGGCGGTCGTCACCTCGCTTTCGGGTGCCGTAATCGATGACGTCAAGCGCACATTGCGTCGTCGCAACCCGCTTGTCGAGCTCGTTTGCGTGGGGGCTAAAGTTCAAGGTGAGGGCGCGCCGGCAGAACTCATCGAGGGCTTGCGCCGCGCCGCTTCCATTACGCCAGCGCCCGACTGCATCTTGCTAGTGCGCGGCGGCGGCTCCTTTGAGGACCTCATGACCTTTAATGACGAGGAGCTTGCCCGCGCGGTGGCAGCTTGTCCTGTGCCCGTGGTGACCGGTATTGGGCATGAGCCCGATACTTCGATCTGCGATATGGTGAGCGATCGCCGCGCCTCCACGCCCACGGCGGCGGCCGAATCGGTGGCGCCAGCTATGACGGAGTTGGCCGATGTGCTTGAGGCGCGCCATCAGCGTCTGGGCGCCGCGATGGCTTCGATGATCGGGTCGGATCAGGTCGATCTGGAAATGCTCGACCAGCGCGGTCGTCGTGCCTGGGACACCTATACGGCCCGTCTGGGCGATGCACTCGATGCCGCCGCATGCCGCCCGTGCCTCAACGACCCAACGTTTATGGTCGAACGTCGCGAATCGGAGCTTGCGCTGACTGCCGATCGCCTGTCGGGCGCCATAGCGCGCTCGGTCGGGACATTCCGCTCCAACTTCGAGCGCCTGCCCGAGCGTCTGGTTGCAAGCACCTCGGGGCTCGATGGCAAGCGTCATGCGCTCACGCTTGCGAGTTCCCGCCTGGAGCATCAGGGGCGCACGATGCTCAACAAACCCGCGTCCGACCTGGGCCGTGCGGCAGCCTCGCTCGATGCCCTGTCGCCGCTCAAGGTGCTTGCCCGTGGCTATTCCATCGCGTACAGCGTTGACGGCGTGGCTACAAGTGCCAAGACCTTTAAGCCGGGCGACGCCATTCGCGTGCGCATGGCAGACGGCAACGTGGCGGCAACGGTCGATGCGGTCGAGTAGGCCGCGTTTCATAGCGATAAACCTTTAGGAAAGGAAACAGATATGGCAGAGAAGACCCCGGTCGAGCAGCTTACGTACAAGCAGGCTTCGCAGGAGTTGGAACTCATCATCCGCAGCTTGGAGTCGGGCGATATGGAGCTCGAGGAGTCACTCGAGAGCTATACCCGCGGCGTCGAGCTCCTCAAGAGCCTACGCACCCGCCTGTCCGATGCCGAGCAGAAGGTCTCGGTGCTCCTTAAGGACGTCGACGGCAACGACGTGCTCGCCGACGGCGAGGCCGCCAACACCGACGACAAGCTTTCGTTCTAACCATCCCGACCAAATATAATTACCTTGGTCTGTGAGAAAGGAACCAGCCATGTGTGATTGCATCTTCTGCAAAATCGCCAACCACGAGATTCCCTCAACCGTTGTCTATGAGGACGACCAGGTCATCGCCTTCGACGACCTCAACCCCCAGGCGCCGGTCCACACACTCGTGATCCCCAAGAAGCACTACAGCGACATCGCCGACAACGTGCCCGCCGAGACCATGGGCGCCATGGCTCACGCCATCCAGGAGGTCGCCAAGGTCAAGGGCCTGGAGGACGGTTTCCGCGTCATCTCCAACAAGGGCGTCAACGCCGGCCAGACCGTCATGCACTTCCACATGCACGTCCTCGGTGGCAAAAACCTGGGCGAGAACCTCATCTGAGGACGCGTAGCCCGTCGACTTGGCTGCCTTTGGAGTAGTCTATGCAGCTTTCTCAACTCGAATACCTTCAAGCGGTAGCGAACTATGGCGGCGTGCGCAAAGCAGCTCGCGCCGTTCATGTGAGTCCGCAGGCCGTTTCGTCGGCAATCAAAAAGTTGGAATCTGAGTATCAGATTGTTTTGCTTGACCGATCGGCGGGTGAGGCTGTTTTGTCTTCGGCGGGCAGAGAATTTGCGCGTCGTGCACGCGTGATCCTGGCACAAGTCGACGATCTCAAAAAGTACGCTCAATCGAGGGACGACGGCGTCTCGCCCGACGGCCACTTTCGTCTTTACGCCCCCTGTCTTCATGGGCGGGGGCGACTTTTTGCCGAAAACTGGTATGACTCGTTTGAAAGCTCGCACCCTCATATTCACCTTGATGTGTGGCATCAGCCAACGGCTACATGCTTTGAATCACTTGTGCTTGGCATTTCGGATGCGGCCATCTCATTTGAGGAACCAAGGGATAGTGTCCTTTCTTCGAAATACTTGGGTGAAAAGGAGCTCAAGGTTCTTTCCTGCCCAGCGGGTCATCAATCCGTGGGCGCTATGACCGTTCGTGAGTTACTGGGCGGCAGGCTCGCTGTTCCCATTAATTTGTCACCCTGTCTCAATGCGATCAACCAATGCCCTGAAGCCCAGCTCGTCAATTTTCGCTTCCGTGATGTTGAATACGGAAGCAGGGCTCAGGCTGAGTTTCTTCAAGCCGGGGGATTGATATTGAGTTTGTCCGGGTCCTCTCTCGCATCGGATGGATCAGAAGTGAGTGAGTGCTCCATTGAAGGCTCGCGTGATGTAACCTTGCCTATCTACTTTTGCTATCGGCAAAATTCCTGGACTGATCGACACCAGACGGTTTTTCTGCACCTATTGCGTCATCTTGCTTCGCGAAATTAATTGGCTTCGAGACGTCAAGTGATTATTGACGCCTTGCAACACATAGCTGACAGCTTTGCCCTCATGCTTTTCCAAGATTCCGATTTAGATTGCTGACTCTTGGAGGGCGGAGCATGAAAAACCGTACGGTTTTGCTTTATATGACGTTCGTTTTTCTGTCGAACTTCAGCACCATTTTGTATTTTCTGACGGTTTACCTTGAATTCGTCGGATTCTCGATGGTGGCGATTTCTAGCATGATGATTGCATATCAAGTGAGCAAGTTCATCCTTGAAGTTCCTACTGGCTATATTGCTGATAGGTTTGGACGAAAGACAAGCGGTCTCGTTGGCGTCGTGGGGATGCTTGGATACTACGCCGCCCTGCTTCTCGTCCGTTCTCCTCTGCTTTTAATCGGTGCGTTCGCTCTCAAAGGTTTTGCCGTTGCATGTCTGAGCGGATCCATAGAAGCGATTTACATTGACAGCGTCTCTCAGGACCAGCTCGTAAGGCTTAATGTCGTTGAGCGATTTGTTTTCTATGCCTCTTATGCCCTCTCCGCTTGTGTGGGCGGTTTCATTTCGTCCGCTGGCGCGTATCTCATTGGTCTTTTGGCAGATATCATCGCAATGGTGTTGACGTTGGTTGTCGTTGTCTGCATTCCTGAGATGCGAAGAGGGGACACTACAGCGACACCTAAGCGTGGAATTAGCCCGAAGATGATCGGTGCCGCTATTGCGCGTAACGGCATTCTTCGTTCAGCGTTCATCATGGACTGCTCTCAGGCATTTGCTTTTGTCGCCCTGGAAGACTTTTTCTCACTGTTGCTTGCGGGTCGCGGAATGAATGCCGTCGCTTCGGGTGTGATCATTGCGGTCCAGCTTCTTGCCTCGGCCTCCATGGGGCTTATTGTGCCCAGTGTGATTGCTCATGTCGACAAGGGCCGTTTTGCGCGTATTTGCGGCATCGTGCGCCTTTCCCTGGCTGCTCTGTTTTTGATTCCCTTTACTCCGGTCTATTTGCTGCCCGTGTTCTATGTACTGCAGACGGTCGCGTACTCGTTATTTGCTCCAATTAAATACTCAATTATTCAAAATGCTGTCGATTCTTCGATGCGCTGTTCACTGATTTCGGTCCAAAGCCAGATGGTGGCGGTGGGTGCCATCCTTTTCTATCTGTTCAATGCTGCGTTGAGCAGCATCGCGGGCATTCGAGTCGTATTGCTTGTTGCGCTCGGGATTTCTTCCCTGGTGTATATCCCCGCGCTATTTCGTCTTACAAGTCAAAGGCCATGAGTATTTAGGCACCGATAACTTTTATATCAACGCAATAAACCCGAGCGCGAGGGCGTTTGGGTTTATTATTGAAGCGTATGTAACCTGGCGGCGCCACACCGCCTGTTAGTAGGGAGACACATGAACGTTCTGGTCGTCAACGCGGGATCTTCGACCCTTAAGTATCAGGTCATCGACACCAAGTCCCATAAGGTGTCCGCAAAGGGCTCCTGCGAGCGCGTCTGCTTTACCGGTGGTACCTTCACCCATGCTGCCAATGGCTCCAAGAAGGTGACCGAGAACATCGAGTTCCCCGACCACAAGGTCGCCATCGAGGTCGTCCTGAAGGACCTTGAGGCCAACGGCGTCAAGATCGAGGGCATCGGCCACCGTATCGTTCAGGGCGGTTGGTACTTTGGTGATTCCTCCCTCGTCGACGAGGACGTCCTCGCCAAGATTCGCGAGGTCGCCCCGCTGGCGCCGCTGCACAACAACCCCGAGGCCAACGTTATCGAGTACTGCCTGGAGCAGTATCCCGATCTGCCCAACGTCACGGTCTACGACACCGCTTTCCACTTCAACATGCCCGAGGTCGCCAAGACCTACGCCCTTCCCAAGGATGTTTGCGACAAGCTGCACATCCGTAAGTACGGCGCCCACGGCACCAGCTATCGCTACATCTCCAAGAAGGTCGCCGAGATGACCAACGGCGAGGCCCGCAAGGTCGTCGTGTGCCATATCGGCTCCGGCGCTTCCCTGTGCGCCATCGAGGACGGCAAGTGCATGGACACCACCATGGGCTTGACGCCGCTCGACGGCGTCATGATGGGCACCCGCTGCGGCTCCATCGACCCGGCTACCGTGTGCTACCTGCAGCGCGAGGGTGGCTACACCTTCGACGAGGTTGACGAGATGATGAACAAGAAGTCCGGCCTCATGGCTGTGACCGGCGGCAAGACCAACGACTGCCGTAACGTCGAGGAGCTCGCCGCCGCCGGCGATCCCGAGGCTCAGCTCGCCTTCGATATGTTCGTCTACAAGATTGCCGCCAAGGCAGCCGAGATGGCAACCTCCATGTGCGGCATGGACACGCTCGTCTTTACCGCCGGTATCGGCGAGCACGCTCCGGCTGTCCGCGCCGGTGTGGCCGACCGTCTGGCCTTTATGGGCGTCAAGATGGATCACGCTCGCAACGCTCTGCGTGGCGATGGCGCTTGGTGCCTGTCCGCTAAGGATTCCAAGGTCAAGATCTTCGTCATCCCCACGGACGAGGAGTTCATGATCGCTTCCGACGTCGAGCGCATCGTCAACGGCAAGTAATTGATGCAAGGGGAGGGGACTGGATGGCCTTGTGCCGCTCAGCCCCCTTTTATGCGCTTTGAGCGAAGAGTTTAATAGAGAATTATTGAACTCTGATAACTTCTTATTAAGGATACGGCCGCCTTATAGGTTTGCCGACCGTACTGTAATCACGAAGGAGTCTCATGAACGTACTTGTTGTCAACGCCGGCAGCTCGAGCCTTAAATATCAGCTTTTGGACACCGATACCCGCGAGGTTTTCGCTAAAGGCAACTGCGAGCGTATCGGCTCGGAGATGGGCATCTTTGGCCATTCCGAGAACGGTGGCGCCAAGCAGACCGAGGAGATTCCTTTCCCCGACCACCGCTCGGCTATCGCGCGCGTGCTCGAGGAGCTCGAGAAGACCGACTTTACGATTGATGGCATCGGCCACCGTATCGTTCAGGGCGGCTGGTACTTCGATGATTCCGCGGTCGTCGACGATGAGGTCATGGCCAAGATCATTGAGGTGGCCCCGCTCGCCCCGCTGCACAACTACGGCGAGGCCGCAGCGATTGAGTATTGCCGCGAGAAGTATCCGGAACTGCCCAACGTGGCCGTCTTCGACACGTCGTTCCATATGACGATGCCCGAAGTCGCCTACACCTACGCCCTGCCCAGGGACGTGTGCGACAAGTACCACGTGCGCAAGTACGGAGCCCACGGCACGAGCCACCGTTACGAGTGGATGATGGCCAAGGAGATTCTGGGCACGCGCTGCCACCGTCTGCTTTCGTGCCACCTGGGCAACGGCGCCTCGCTCGCCGCTATCGAGGACGGCATATGCCGCGACACCACGATGGGTCTCACGCCGCTCGACGGCCTGATGATGGGTACCCGTTGCGGTTCCATCGACCCGGCCACCGTGTGCTACCTGCAGCGCGAGGGTGGCTACAGCTATCAGGAAGTCGACGACATGATGAACAAGCAGTCTGGTCTGCTTGCCATCTCGGGCATCTCCAACGACGCCCGCGACATCCGCACGCGCGCCTCCGAGGGCGACGAGCGCTGCCTGCTCGCCTTCGACATGTTCGCCTACAAGGCCATGCAGCAGGCCGGTTCCATGATTGCCTCCATGGCGGGCGTGGATACCATCACCTTTACCGCCGGCATCGGCGAGAACGACTGGTCGATCCGCAAGGCCTTCTGCGACTGCTTTGAGTGGCTGGGCGTGCGCATCGACAACAACAAGAACCGCGAAGCCGTGGGCAACGGCCCGCAGGTCATCAGCGCCGCCGGTTCCGCCGTCACGGTCATGGTCATCCCCACCGACGAGGAATACATGATCGCCCACGACGTCGAGCGTCTAACCGGGAACAACTAACGCATTCATCTGCAATTGAGAGAAAGGCCTTCAGAGCAACAGCTCCGGAGGCCTTTTTACTATCAGGCGGAAATCCCATCCCATTCCGAGCCCGAATTCCGGGACACACTTTCCAGTTGAGGCACGTAGCGGAAACCGCATCCCACAATCAGGCAAAATTCCGTCCCGCAGTTTCCCAAACAGGCCCCAACTGGAAACCGCATCCCAGAATCCGCCTCCAAACTGGGACACACTTTCCGACAGAACAGCTGTCGAGCCCTCACCAGCCTTTCAAGCCCAAAGTGATCATCACCGGCAACGCCCGCGCTCTCAGCAACGGCACCCAAGCATTCAGATTCTCAGCCCCAGCTCGTAGCCAAGCCGCCGTCCACCCCGGATTCCCTGATTGCTACGTGGCGGCAGGGACCCTACAGGGTAAAGCTCTGAAAATATTCCGCAAGACGCATGAAACCCCCGCCGCACGAAGTGCGCAGCGGGGGTTTCATGCATGTCCGAGGACGTTTTCAGAGCTTTACCCTGTAGGGTCCCGAGGGGATATGTACGCTACTCAGCCATCTGAGCCTGGACGGCGGTGATGGCCACGACACCCACGATGTCGTCGGCAGAGCAGCCTCGCGAAAGGTCGTTAACCGGCTTGGCGATGCCCTGCAGGATGGGGCCGTAGGCGTCAGCACCGGCGAAGCGCTGGACCAGCTTGTAGCCGATGTTGCCGGCCTCGAGGTCGGGGAACACCAGCACGTTAGCCTTACCGGCGACGGAGGAGCCGGGAGCCTTGAGCTGGGCGACAGTGGGGACGATAGCGGCATCGAGCTGCAGGTCGCCGTCGATGGCGAGCTCGGGAGCCTTCTCCTTGCAGAACTTTACGGCCTCTTGGACCTTCTTGGCGACCTCGCCGCCGGCGGAGCCCATGGTGGAGTAGGAGAGCATGGCCACGTGCGGCTCAACGTTGCCCATGAAGGTGGACCAGGAGTGAGCGGAGGCGATGGCGATCTCGGAGAGCTCGTCGGAGGACGGGTTGATGTTGAGGCCGCAGTCGGCGAAGATCAGCGTGCCGTCGGTGCCGAACTGCGGGGTGTCGGTGCACATCACGAAGAAGGCCGAGACCAGCTTGGTGCCCGGGGCGGTCTTGAGGATCTGAAGTGCAGGGCGCAGGGTGTCGGCGGTGGAGTGGCAGGCGCCGGAGACCAGGCCGTCGGCGTCGCCCATCTTGACCATCATGGTGCCAAAGTAGGTGGCGTCCATCACCTGGGCGCGAGCCTGCTCGATGGTAACGCCCTTCTTGGCGCGGAGCTCAGCAAACTTCTGCGCATACTCCTCGTGCTTCTCGGCATTGCGCGGGTCGATGACGGTAGCGCCGGGAACGTTGATCTCGTCGGGGTTGCCCAGGATGACGATCTTTGCCAGGCCCTCCTCGATGATTTTGGTGGCCGCGACGATAGTGCGCGGATCCTCGCCCTCGGGCAGGACGATCGTCTTAAGGTCGGCCTTGGCGGCAGACTTCATACGGTTTAGGAAATCGCTCATGTTACTCCTTACAAGCGTTTCGCTAAGCTCCAGGCACCCGGCTGTTCACGAATAAACCCGCTGCTAGCGGGTTTACCTTTCAATTATGTACGCCGCGGTGCTTGAGCTTTCCTTGTGTGGCAAGCTCATTATAGGACGCATTAGCGCTATAATCGCTCTGATAAATATGTCTCGAAGAATGTTCGAGAAAAGCCCAGCTAACGAGCCCGTGGCTTTTGACAAGGAGTATCGATGCAGATTACCTCAGGCCTGCCTGAAGGCTTTAACGCCGGCGCGTACGACATGATTGTCGTCGGTGCTGGATATGCCGGTGCCGTTTGCGCCCGCCGTCTTGCCGAGACCATCGGCTATCGTGTTGCCGTTTTGGAGCGCCGTAGCCACATTGCGGGCAATGCCTATGACTGCACTGACGAGGCCGGAATCCTGATCCACGAGTACGGTCCGCATATCTATCACACTTTTAACGAGCGCGTGCACAATTTCCTGTCGCGCTTTACCAAGTGGACGGATTATCAGCACAAGGTGCTCGCCAACATCAACGGTACCCTTATGCCCGTGCCCTTCAACCATGCGAGTCTCAAGCTCGCCTTTGGTGACGAGCGCGGCGAGGAGCTGTATCAGAAGCTCGTGGAGACCTTTGGCAAGGATGTCAAGGTGCCCATTATGGAGCTGCGTAAGAAGAACGACCCGGATCTTGCCGAGGTCGCCGATTACGTCTACGAGAACGTCTTTTTGCATTACACCATGAAGCAGTGGGGCCAGACGCCCGATCAGATCGATCCCTCGATCACCGGCCGCGTTCCCGTCTTTGTGGGCGATGATGACCGCTACTTCCCGCAAGCTCCCTTCCAGGGCATGCCGCAGGAGGGCTACACGGCGCTCTTTGAGCACATGCTCGACCACGACCTGATCGACGTGTTCTGCGACGTGGACGCCCGTGACCTCTTTGAAATCGACGAGACTACCGTCAAGATCGACGGCAAGGTCTATGGTGGCGAGATCGTCTACACCGGTCCGCTCGATGAGCTGTTCAATCTCGATCTGGGCGCGCTACCGTACCGCACGCTCGACATGAAGTTCGAGACGCTCGATATGGACCAGTTCCAGCCCGTGGGCACCGTCAACTACACCACGAGCGAGGACTACACGCGCATTACCGAGTTCAAGAACATGACCGGTCAGATCCTGCCCGGCAAGACCACCATCATGAAGGAGTATTCCAAGGCCTATACGCCCGGCTCGGGCGAGACGCCGTACTACGCCATTCTTGAGCCCGAGAACCGTGAGCTCTATGAGCGCTATCTTGAGCGCGTCCAGAACCTGACGAACTTCCACCCGGTGGGTCGTCTGGCCGAGTATCGTTACTACGATATGGACGCTGTGACCAATTCCGCCCTCGATCTTTCGGATGAGATTATCGCCTGCCATGCATAAAGTCATAACATTCGGTATTCCCTCGTATAACGCCGCCAAGGACATGGACCATTGCATCACCTCCATCTTGGAGGGGAGCAATTACGCCACCGATATCGAGATTATCGTAGTGGACGACGGCTCCAAGGACGAGACGGCCGATAAGGCCGACGAGTGGGAGGCACGTTATCCCGGTATCATTCGCGCGGTGCACCAGGAGAACGGCGGCCACGGTATTGCCGTCCTTTCGGGTCTGCGCGAGGCACAGGGCACCTACTACAAGGTCGTCGACTCGGATGACTGGCTCGATGCTGCGGCTCTTTCGACTATGCTGTCGATTCTGCGTGGCTTTGAAGAGCGTGACCAGCGCGTTGACCTGTTTATCTCGAACTACGTGTACGAGAAGGTTTACGAGGGCACGCATACCGCTATTGGCTACAAATTTGCCCTGCCGCGCAAAAAGATCTTTTCCTGGGATCAGATCGGTCATTTCCGCCTGGACCAGAACCTACTCATGCACAGCCTGTGCTATCGCACGGATGTGCTGCGTGAGTCCAACCTTCCCATGCCGCCGCACACGTTCTATGTGGACAACATCTACGCCTACGTGCCGCTGCCGCGTTGCAAGACCATGTACTACGCCGACATCGACCTCTATCGCTACTTTATCGGTCGCGAGGGCCAGAGTGTCAACGAGGCCACGATGGTCAAGCGTCTGGACCAGCAGTTCCGTGTGACGCGCATCATGATGGAGTCGTACCACCTGTACAGCGATGTTGAGTCGTCGCGTCTGCGCTTGTACATGATGGGCTATTTCACCATGATGATGGCGATCTGCTCGGTGCTCACCAAGCTTTCCGAGGAAGATTGCGCCGACGAGCGCCTAAAGACGCTGTGGAATGATTTGAAGGCCTACGACGAGCGCATGTATCGTCGTGCCCGCTACGGCGTGGTCGGGTTCTTCACCAATCTGCGCGGACGGGCCGGAGACAAAACCACACTCGGCCTATACCGTCTTGCCTCAAAGATCTTCAAATTCAACTAGCTGCCGAGTAATCGCTGCTGATAGGTTGACTGGGCCCCTTGGCCTTTAGTTTGCTACTGCGAACAGTCCTGCTCGCACGGAAAGCACATTAAGTGCTTTCCGGCTCGTGCGGAACTTGTATCAAACTAAAGGCCAAGGGGCCTCTGCTATAAGAATCGATTGTCAGGTTATTTGAATTTGAAGATCTTCGACGCGCGGTACACAGGGGCCTGGGCTGAAAAAATATTAGTTGGTAGTCGGTCGGAGGCGGGCGGGCA
>CABUJH010000043.1 GCA_902491895.1 uncultured Collinsella sp.
GCTCGCCTGCCAATGCAATGCCGCTCGGCTCGTCACCGCCAGCAAAGGTGCGCGTGCACCAGCCGGCAAGCGTCGAGGTGTCGTGCGTCGAGGTGTACAGGATCTTGCCCGGTGTGGGATGAATTCCGCAGCGAACGTCGTAGTCGCTAAACTCCAGCACGTCCATGCCGGGGAAGCCGCAGGTCGAAGCCATCGCGCGAACGCCAGGCGTCAGATAGCCCAGGTCCTCGGCAATAAAGTTGAGCGGACCCAGCTCGTCGTAGGCCGTCTGGAATAGGTCCTTGCCCGGGCCAGCCAGCCAGCGACCGTCAGAACAGGCCTTGCCGGCGGGGGTGCTAAAGTAGCTGTGGAAACCCAGGAAGTGGTCCAGGCGCACGCGGTCGTAGAGTGCGAACGCACGGCGCAGGCGGTCGAGCCACCAGCGATAGCCGTTCTCCTTCATGTGATCCCAGCGGAATGTGGGGTTGCCCCACGCCTGGCCCTCGGGTGCAAAGTTGTCGGGCGGCGCGCCCGAAATTTCAATCGCCTTTCCGGTGTCGGACAGCCAGAAGTTTTCGGGCTCGCTCCATGCGTCGGCCGAATCGTCCGAGACATACATCGGGATATCGCCGATGACCTCGATGCCCTTCTTGTGTGCATAGTTCATGAGCTCGCACCAGGCAAGGTCAAAGCGATACTGCATGTACGCCTGCAGCTCTGCCTCGTCGTGGAAGCGCTCGTCATCGATCAGGTGCTCGTTGTAGCGTGCGACATCTGCCGGCCAATCGTGGCGCGACAGCCCTTCAAAGTGCTTCTTAACCGACATGTAGACGCAGTACTTCTCGAGCCAGTCGGCATTGCGATGTTTAAACGCGGTGTAGAGCGGGTCGGCATCCTCGCCGCCGCGGGCCTTCCAGGTGACGAAGTCGGCAGCCAGCTCCTCGTGGCTCTCGGGCAGCAGGTCGATATTGCCTGCAAAGGCCGAGGGGCCGGCGTAGGGGGAGCGGAAGAAGTCCGTGGGATTGACGGGCAGGACCTGCCAGTAGCGCATGCCCATGGCGGCCAGGTGGTCGATAAAACGACGCGTGGGCGCACCGATCGTGCCAGGCTTGCCGTCATCGGTCGGTACCGACGTGATGTGGCACACGACGCCCGCGCCATGATCGAGCGGCTCCTGCAGGCGCTTCTCGGCATGGTGATAGATGATCGAAGAGCCCAGCGGGTACAGGTCGAGCGTAACCGTGCCGTTATGGATTTCGCACTCGTGGCCGCTAATCACGTCGCTCGCACATTCGCCGAGCGCCGGGATCGTCACGCAGTGCGAATTGCGCAGGCTGCGGTTGATGATAACCGTCGCGGCCTCGCCGTCTTTGCCCGTGCGGGTGTAGGCCAAGACGTCGTCGTTGAGCGCAAAGGCCTTGATCTCGCCATCGACCATAAACGGTAACGCGCGGCGAATGGCAGATGCGTTCTTAACGATGGCTAGCGTATCGAAGTCGTGGAGCTGGTCCTTGGTCGGCAGGGTACGGCGGTTGCCCGGATCGGTGAGGCCCTCCAGGCCGTACTCATCGCCGTAATAGATCGAGGGCACTCCTGGGAAGGTCATCTGCATGAGCGTTGCCAACCAAAAACGGCTCTTGGCCAGGCCCATCGAGTTCTCGTCCAGGCGCCATTTGCTGCGCTCGCTCTCGGGCAGCTGCGACTCGTCGGGGCCACCGCCGAGCACCGAGATAATGCGCGGGCGGTCGTGGCTCGAAAGCAGATTGAGTGCGCAGGCCAGCGCCTCGCGCGGGTAGTTCTCGCGCAGGGTCTCGATATCCTCGGCAGCCTGATAGGCGTTCTTGTAGCCCATCAAAAAACCGATGACCATGTCGCGGAAGGGGTAGTCCATAGCGGAGTCGAGCTCAGAGCCCTGCAGGTAGCGGCGCAGGTGGCCATAGCTGATCTTGTTGGAGGCGTCTTCCCAGACCTCGCCGAGCAGCAGCGCGTCGGGCTTCTCGGCGAGCACGGCCTTTTTGATTTCGGCCAGGAAGTCGTCGGAAAGCTCGTCGGCCACGTCCAGGCGCCAACCATGGGCACCGGCGCGCAGCCATTTGCGGATCACGCCGTCCTTGCCCAGGAGCCGCTCGCGCACCAGTTCGGAGCTCTCGTTGATGGCGGGCATGTTGCCCACGCCCCACCAGCAGTCATACGAACCGTCTTCATGGAAGTAAAACGCATCGCGCCACGGCGAGTCCTCGCTCTGCCAAGCACCGACGCCGGGATAATTGCCGTAGCGGTTAAAGTAGATCGAATCGTCGCCCGTGTGGTTGAAGACGCCGTCCAGGATGATAGAAATGCCGAGCTTCTCGGCCGCCTTGCACAGCTCCGTAAAGTCCTGCTCGGTGCCCAGAATCGGGTCGATCTTGGTATAGTCGGCCGTGTCGTAGCGGTGGTTGCTCGCGGCCTCAAAAATCGGGTTGAGGTAGATGGCCGTAAAGCCCAGCTCGGCAATGCGGGGCAGGTCATTCTGGATACCCTTGAGCGAGCCGCCGTAAAAATCCCAGGTCTTGATGGAGCCGTCTTCGGCACGCTCGTACTCGGGCGGTTCGTTCCAGTCCTCGACCATGCGGCGCTGGATTCCTTTGCGCGGTTTTTCAACTTCGGCAAGCGTGCGTTCGCGCCAGTTTTCGTCGCGTGCATAGCGGTCGGGGAAGATCTGGTAGACCATACCGCGCTCGTACCAAGTGGGACGGTTCTCTCGGTGCTTGTACACGGTAATCTGGAAGGACGGAACCTCGGCGTAGTTGTAGGTCACACCCTCGCCACCGGTGCGACCCTGCGGTGCACCCAGGCGTACCTCGGGCTGGCCCTCGATGTTGCAGATAAAGCTGTACCAGATAAGACAGGGCTCAGTGCACTCAAGCTCTACGGTAAATATGCCGTCGCCCTCGTGCGTCATGGGATACAGAGACTCACCGATCTCATCGATCCAGGTGCGCAGCGTAAGCGTTGCCTGGTTGGGGTCGGCATCCTCCAAAATCACCGATAGCGAAACGGAAGTTCCAGTGGTCACAGCGCCAAACGGAGTACGAAACTGCGGCAGACGGCTGTTGTGAATCAATCTCATAATTCGGTCCAGTTCAATAGAATCACGGCCTGCGGGCCATGGGCTTTACGCACTGGATGTAAGTATATCTTTTGTACACAGGCTGTATAAACAACATCCGTTTACCATCGGCGAACGGTTGTCCTAGAAAATCGTTTTACCACCCAAATTATCGCGATATTCAAATGTGCCTATACCGATACTATTTGTAGCCAAACAAAAGTAACCCGGTTTACTACGACGAATTGAATGATCTCAACCAGGGTCATTTTGGTGATATTAAAACCGCAGGTAGAGGCGTTGCCAATTTCGTAGATTACCCGCCGTGGTCGGCTGGAGCCATTTTGTCGTAGTAAACCGGCCCTCTTTTTAATACAGAAGTTCAACCAAGATGAGGGCGCCTGGTAGGGGCGCCCTCATCTTGCGTTGGATTAAGTTTTAATCGTCCGGATTAGTGGCGCTTGCGGGTGGCCGTTGCCTTACGGACGGAGGTCTTCTTGGTCGGGGCCTTTTCCTCGGCTGGAACAGCGGGGGAGACCGGGGTCTCCTTGGCGGGCTTGGTCTTTGCCGTAGCCTTCGGAGCGGTCTTGACCTCTGCGGCCTTCGGAGCAGGCTCGGCCTTTACTGCGGGCTTGTCCTCGGCCTTAGCCTCTGCCTTGGGAGCAGCAGCCTTGGTCGTGGTCTTTTTGGCCGTCGTCGTAGCGCGCTTGCGCGTGGTGGTCTTGGCGGCCGGCTTTGCCTCGACAGCTGCCTTGGCCTTGGGCTCGGAGGGTGCCTCCTCGACCTTGACGACGGACTTTGCGGCGGCCTTCGTCGTAGCAGCCTTGGTCGTCGTCGACTTCGTAGCCGTGGTCTTCTTGGCCGTCGTTGCCTTCTTGGTGGTCGCGGTCTTGGACGCGGCTGTCTTCTTGGCGGCAGACTTGGCCGGAGCCTTTGCCACAGGCTTAGCCTCGGCGGTGGCGGTCTCGGCCTTTACCTCGGGAGCGATCTCGGCCTCGGCAGCTTTCTTGGCTGCGGCGGTCGTGCGCTTGCGCGTGGTCGATGCCTTGGCAGTAGTTGCCTTAGTGGGGCTAGTCTTGCTAGCAGCGGCCTTCGTGGTCGTGGCCTTCTTAGCCGTCGTCTTGCGGGCCGTCGTCTTCTTGGCGGCAGGCTTCGCGTCGGGCTTAACTTCGGCCTTGGCCGCCGGCTTCTCCTCGGCCTTGGGCTCCTCAGCGGCTGTGGGCTCCGTAACAGTCGCCGCAGGCTCGGCCTCAGCGGCAGCGGGCTCATCGACAGCTGCAACCTCAGTCACAGCCGCCGGGCGCTCAATCTCCGGGTGCATAAAGAAATACAGGTCCAGATACTTGTCGGCCGAACGCGTCCAGCTAAAGTCCTGGCTCATGGCCTGCGTGACCAGCTGGTTCCAAGCGTCGCGGTTATCCCAGAACAGGCGCGCCGCGCGGAAGACCGCGTCGCCCATCTCGTCGCCATTAAAGTTGCTAAACGAGAAGCCCGTGCCCTCGCCGGTGAACTCGTTATACGGGATCACGGTGTCCTTCAAGCCACCGGTCTCGCGCACGATGGGTAGGGTGCCGTAGCGCATGGCGATGATCTGCGACAGACCGCAAGGCTCAAACTTCGAAGGCATCAGGAACATATCGGCGGCGGCGTACATGCGCTGCGACAGCGCCGGGTCAAATTCGATGCGTGCGGCCATGGTGCCAGGGTACTTGTCCTGGAAGTAGCGCAGGCCGTCCTCGTAGTCGCGGTCGCCTGTGCCCAGCACGGCCACCTGAACGCCGCCGGACAGGATGCGGTCGAGCGCGTACATGACCAGGTCCATGCCCTTCTGGCGCGTCAGGCGAGTAACCATCACCATAAGCGGGCGGTCGTCGCGAACCTCGAGGCCTAGCTCTTCCTGCAGCTTGGCCTTGCACACGGCCTTGCCGGAACGATCGTCAATCGTGTAGTTGGCGGCAATGCGCTTGTCGGTTGCCGGGTCAAAGCCCGCCACGTCAATGCCATTCAAAATGCCCTGCAGCGCGTAGGAACGCTCGCGCAGCACGCCGTCCAGGCCCTCGCCAAACTCGGGTGTCTGGATCTCGCCCGCATAGGTGGGGCTCACCGTTGTGATGGCGTCGGCATAGTGCAGCGCGCCCAGCATGTAGTTGATGCTGCAGGCGTCGCAGCGCAGCTGCGAGGCGGCCGCCGGAATATGCGCCACACCCAGGATGTCCTCCATCACGGTGTCGCTAAACTGGCCCTGGAACGCCACGTTGTGGATCGAGAACACGGTCTTGACGCGGTCGTACAGCGGCAGGCCCTGGTAGAACTCGCGCAAGAACACGGGCGCCAATGCCGTCTGCCAGTCGTTGCAGTGCAGGATGTCGCACTCAAAACCGGCCGGCAGGTGCTGCAGGCTTTCGGTGATGGCCTTGGAGAAGAACGCAAAGCGTTCGCCGTCGTCAAAGAAGCCGTACGGATAGTCGCGCGCAAAGTAGCGCTCGTTGTCCACGAACATATAGGTGACGCCGTCGCGCTCGAGCTTCTCCAGCCCGCAGTACTCATTGCGCCAGCCCAGGCTCACGTAAAAGTCGGCAAAGTGCTCCATCTGCGCTTTGTACTCGTCCTTTATGGTGGCGTACTTAGGCACCATCACGATAACCTCGGCGCCGGCGCGCACGAGTGCCGCAGGCAGCGAGCCCGCCACGTCACCCAGGCCACCGGTCTTAACAAACGGTGCACACTCGGCCGAGGCAAACACGATCTGCATCTTTTTGCTGGAATCTGCCATATTGTCTCCCATGTTGCAATTCGAGAATAGCCGCCTGGCGCTAACCGGGCGGCTATTCTACATGTTACGAGCGATGTTGCGGCGCCAACGTTAACGTACGATGGTGGTGTCGGAAGTTAACGGAGCCTTGCCCAGCACCAGGATGTTCTCGGGCGTGCCGCGAAGCTCGGTGTTGGTGGGAACCACGTTGTTCTTGTCCAGGATGGCGTTCTCAACACGGGCGCCGCTCTGGATGATGCAGCTCTGGTTGATGATCGAGTTGGTCACCGAGGCGCCCTCCTCGACCACGACGCCGCGCGACAGAATCGAGTTGCGCACGGTGCCCTTGATGATGCAGCCGGCCGAGATGATCGAGTTGCACGCGTGGCTGCCGGTCGCATAGCGCGAAGGCGGCACGTCGTGGGCCTTGGTCAGGATCGGGCGCTCGGGATCGAAGAGCTGGTCGGCCACGGTCTGGTCGAGCAGGTCCATGCTGCGACGATACAGCGACTTCTCGCTAAACACGCCCACGACCTCGCCCTTGTATTCGTAGCTGCACACGTCGATGTTGCCAAAGTCGCCCTGGAGTGCCTCGAGCAGATCCAGATAGTCGGCGGCCTGGTAGTGGTCGATGATCTCGAGCAGCGTCTCGCGGTTGACGATGCAGCAGTCCATAGAGGCGTTGTCGCCGTACACGACGCCGGCGCTCACGCCCGTCAGGCGGCCGTTCTCGTTAATCTCGAGTTTGGTCTCGTCGTCGACGTTGCGCGTGGCCTTGCAGTACACCACGGTCATCTGGGCACCGGAGTTCTCGTGCGCGTCGATGATGGTGTTGAGGTCCATGTTAAAGATGATGTTGGTGCCCATCATCACGACGTAGGGCTTGTCCGAGCGCTGGAACAGCGTCTTGTTGGAGATGATATCGCGCAGCAGGAAGCGCATGCCGCCCTTGGTGGTGCCATACGCGTTGCCGGGCACCATGAACAGACCGCCCTTCTTGCGGTCCAGGCCCCAGTCCTTGCCCGAGCCCACGTGGTCAATCAGCGAGCGGTAGTTGCCCGGCATGACGACGCCAACGGTCTTAATGCCGGCATTCATCATGTTGGACAGCGGGAAGTCGATCAGGCGGTAGCGGCCCAAAAATGGAACGGACGCGATAGGGCGGTCCTTGAGCAGCACGCTGCCGTAGGTCGAAGAGTAGTTAGCGGTGATATAACCGATGGCCTTGCGATTGATCATCGGATCATTCCCCCTTTCCGATAACGACGTCATTTCCAACGACGGCCGTATCCTTGGTGGTATCGACAGAGCCGAGCTTCACGCCCTCTTCGACCGTGGAGTTCTCGCCCAAAATAGCGCGGCAGATGTGCGCGCCGCTCTTAACGTGCGCACCCGGCAGCAGCACGGAGTCCTCGACCACGGCGCGCTCCTCGATGATGACATCGGTCGAAATGATCGAGTGACGAGCGGTGCCGTAGATCTTGCAGCCGTTGGAGACCAGGCAGTCGTCCAGGCGGCCGTCCGGGCCAATGTAGTGCGGCGGACGCGTGGTGATGTTGGACATGATGGGGAAGTGCTTGTCGAACAGATCGAACTCGGGGTTGTTGCCCAGCAGGTTCATCGAGGTCTCGTGGAAGCTGGCGATGGTGCCGACGTCCTTCCAAAAGCCGTGGAACTCGTAGCTGTACAGGCGCTTGCCCTCGCCGAGCAGCTTGGGGATGATGTCCTTGCCAAAGTCGTGGCTCGAGCGCTGGTCCAGAGCGTCCTCTTCGAGCGCCTCGATCAGCACGTCGGCCGAGAAGATGTAGATGCCCATGGACGCGAGGTTCGAATCGGGCTTATCGGGCTTCTCGGTGAACTTGGTGATGCGGCCGTCCTCGGGGTCGGTGGTCAGGATGCCAAAGCGGCTGGCCTCTTCCCACGGCACAGGCATAACGCTCACCGTGAGGTCGGCGTTATTCTCAATGTGCGTCTTGAGCATCTTGCGGTAGTCCATGCGATACAGGTGATCGCCCGAAAGAATCAGGACGTACTTGGGGTCGTTGGCCTTGATGTAGTCGAGGTTCTGCGTAATGGCGTCGGCCGTGCCCGCATACCAGGCGCCGCCGGTCTGCGTTTCGTACGGCGGCAGGATCGATACGCCGCCATCGCGGCTGTCCAGATCCCAAGCCTCGCCGGAGCCCACGTAGGCATGCAGCAGGTAGGGGCGATACTGGGTCAGAACGCCCACCGTGTCGATGCCCGAGTTGGAGCAGTTGGAGAGCGAAAAGTCGATAATGCGGAACTTGCCACCAAAGCTAACCGCCGGCTTAGCGATCTTTTGGGTGAGTGCCCCCAATCGGCTGCCCTGTCCTCCTGCGAGGAGCATCGCGATGCATTCTTTCTTACTCATCGATTTCTCCTTCTGTCATCGATGTTCCTAAACCCATTAGCGACGGGTGCGGCACAACGTCACGCCCGTCGAGTAATGCCGTGCTGGCATAGGGGAGCTTGCGCGCCTTTACGCGTGCCAGATCTCGTCGCGGTACTCGCGAATGGTGCGGTCGCTCGAGAACCAGCCCGAGGAGGCGGTGTTGAGCAGCGCCTTGCGGTTCCAGGTCTCCTGGTCGCCATAGCTGCCGGTAAGCTTCTCCCACGCATCCACGTAGCTGCGGAAGTCTGCCATGACAAGGTCGGGGTCGTTGTTGTTCATGAGCTCGTTGTAGATGCTCTCGAAGTTGCCCGAAAGACCCGCAAACGTGTTGTCCTTGAGCTCGTCCATCACGCGGCCCAGACGCTCGCGGTCGTTGTTGAGGGTATCCCATGCAAAGTAGCTGTTCGACGCCCAGAGCTGCTCGACCTCGGAGGCGGTCAGGCCAAAGATGGCCTCGTTCTCGCGGCCGGCCAGGTCGGCGATCTCGATGTTGGCGCCGTCGAGGGTGCCCAGCGTAATGGCGCCGTTCATCATGAGCTTCATGTTGGACGTGCCCGAGGCCTCCTTGCCTGCCGTGGAGATCTGCTCAGAGATCTCGGCGGCGGGGTAGATGAGCTGGGCGTTGCTCACGCGGAAGTTGGGGATAAAGCAGACCTTCATGACCTCATTGACGCGCGGGTCGTTGTTGATGACCTCGGCCACCGAGTTAATCAGGCGGATGGTCTCCTTGGCAAAGGTGTAACTCGAGGCGGCCTTGCCGCTAAAGATGAAGGTCGTCGGCGTCACGTGGAAGTTGGGATCGGCGATGCGACGGTTGTAGATGTCCATTACCTTCATGATGTTCATGAGCTGGCGCTTGTAGGCGTGGAAGCGCTTTACCTGGACATCGAAGACGGTGTTGGGATCGATGACCAGACCGGTCTCGGCCTTGACGTAGGCGGCCAGGCGCTCCTTGTTGGCGCGTTTGGAGGCGCCCACGGCCTTCAGGAACTCGGAGTCGTTCTGGAACTCTTTGAGCTTCTCCAGCTCAAAGGCGTCCTTGAGCCAGCCGTCGCCAATGGCCTCGGTGACGAGCTTGGCGTAGGTGGGGTTGGCCTCGGCAAAGAAGCGACGGTGCGAGATGCCGTTGGTCTTGTTGTTGAACTTCTCGGGCGTCAGGGCATAGAAGTCCTTGAGCACGATGTTCTTGATGATGTCGGAGTGGATCTTGGCCACGCCGTTGACGCTGTGGCTGCAGATCACAGACAGGTTGGCCATGCGAATCTCGCCGTCCCACAGGATAGCGGTCTGGCGCAGGCGCTCCTGCCAGCCCTCCTGCGTGGTGTCGAACGACTCGTGCCAACGACGGCTGATCTCGTCGATGATCTGGTACACGCGGGGGAGGAGCTTGGAGAACGTGCCGATGGGCCACTTCTCCAGAGCCTCGGGCAGGATGGTGTGGTTGGTGTAGCTCACGACCTGCGTCACGATGTTCCAGGCGTCATCCCACTCGAGCTTCTTCTCGTCGATGAGGATACGCATGAGCTCGGGGCCACACATGGCGGGGTGGGTGTCGTTGGTGTGGATGGCCACAAACTGCGGCAGCAGGTCCCAGTTCTCGCCGTGCTCCTTCTCAAAGGTGTCGAGCAGGCTGTAGATGCCGGCCGAGACAAACAGGTACTCCTGCTTCAGGCGCAGCAGACGGCCGTGCTCGCCGGCGTCGTTGGGGTAGAGGATGGCGCTGATGGCCTCGGCCTCGGCGCGCTCGGCGTCGGCCAGGGCATAGTCGCCGCGATTAAAGGCCTCAAGGTCAAAGTGCTCCTCGACCGGCTCGGCGGCCCAGACGCGCAGCTTGTTGACGGTCTCGCCGGCATAGCCCACCACGGGGATGTCGTAGGGGACGGCCAGGATGTCCTGCGTGTCCACCGTGCGGTAGAACGTGCGACCGTTCTCCTCAAAGCCCTCAACATGGCCGCCAAACTTGATGGTCACGGCCTTGTCCTGACGACGGACCTCCCAGGGATAGCCGTGGGTGAGCCACTCGTCGGTGGCCTCGACCTGGCTGCCGTTGACGATCTCCTGCTTAAACAGGCCGTAACGGTAGCGCATGCCGTTGCCGTAGCCGGCAATGCCTTCGGCTGCCATAGAATCCAGGAAGCATGCGGCAAGACGGCCCAAGCCACCGTTGCCCAGAGCCGGATCGGGCTCCTGGTTCTCGATGGCGGACAGGTCAAAGCCCATGTCGTCGAGCGCCTCGGCGACCGTGTCGCGCACGCCAAAGTTAAGCAGGTAGTTGTCGAGCAGGCGGCCGATCAAAAACTCGATCGAGAAGTAGTACACGCGCTTCTTGCCCTCGGCGGCCACACGGGCGTCGCTGGTGGTGGCAACGGTGCGGGCCTTCTCGGCCACGAGCTTGGCCAGGGCGTTAAAGCGGTCCAGGTCGCTGGCGGCCTCGACGCTCTTGCCGCTGATGCTCATGACGGCTTCGCGATAGAGCTCGGTAAACTCCTGCTTGTTGTCGAAGATCTTATTCATACGTTCCTTTCCCCCGGGGATGTTTCTCCCGGAACGGTTATGACTTGTATCCTACGCCCCCCGCGGGGCGGGTAATTGCAGCTGTAACGGTTTTGTTACGCATCCTTGGCAGACGACTTAGCAGAAGCAGACTTGGCCCTGGTAGCGGCCTTTTTGGTAGTCGGCTTCTTGGCCGCGGTAGCCTTAGCAGCGGGCTTTGCGGCGGTCTTGGCCTTGGCCTTGGTCGTCGTGGCCTTTGTCTTGGCCGGAGCCTTCTTAGCAGCCGCGGGTTTGGGCTTCACCGAGGACGCACGCTTGCGCGTCGCCTTCTTGGGCTCCTCGACCACCGGCGGCATATAGCTGCTGGGACCGCGGCGCTTAAGCACCACGCCTGCCAGGCCGGGCACCTTAATCTCGATGGAGTCCATCTGCCCGTTCCAGGGATAGGGCTCGCTCGAGCAGGTGTAGGGCTCCTCGCCGGCGTATCCGCTGCCGCCAAACTCGGGACGGTCGGAATCGAAGATGACCTCCCAGTCGCCCTCGCGCGGCACGCCCACGCGGAAGCTCTCGTAGCTCGCCGGGTCAAAGTTGATCAGGATCACCAGGTCGTCATCGACGTCCTCGCCCTGACGCACAAAGCTCACGATGGACTGCTTGGAGTTGTCCGCGTCGATCCAGGTAAAGCCGTCGTCGGTGTAGCCGCGCTCGTACAGGGCTGGCTCGGCGGTGTATAGGTGGTTGAGCGCCTTGATGAACGCCTGATGATGACGGTGAGTCTCGTACTCCTCGGTCAGGAACCACTGGATGGACTCGTAGTAGCGCCACTCAATAAACTGGCCGATCTCGTTGCCCATAAAGTTGAGCTTGGCACCGGGGTGCGTCATCTGGTAGAAGGCCAGCGTGCGCAGGCCGGCAAACTGGCGCCACCAATCGCCCGGCATGCGGCCGATCAGCGAGCACTTGCCGTGCACGACCTCGTCGTGGCTCAGCGGGCAGATGAAGTTCTCGGTAAAGGCGTACATGATGGAGAACGTGAGCAGGCCGTGGTTGCCGGGGCGCCACGGAAAATCGGTCTGCATGTAGTGCAGGGTGTCATTCATCCAGCCCATGTCCCACTTGTAGTGGAAGCCCAGGCCGCCGTCCTGCGGCGGATAGGTCACGAGCGGCCACGCGGTGGACTCCTCGGCCATCATCATCACGTCGGGATAGTGCGCCTCTACGGCACAGTTGACCTGACGGATAAACGCGCTGGCGTCCAGGTCCTCCTCGGTACCGTACTTGTTGAACTTCTTTTGGCCGGGATCGTCAATGCCAAAGTTGAGGTACAGCATGCTGGACACGCCGTCCATGCGAATGCCGTCCACGTGGAAGTTCTCGAGCCAGTACAGCACGTTGGAAACCAGGAAGGAGCGGACCTCGCCGCGGGCGAAGTCAAATTTGTGGGTGCCCCAGTTGGGGTGAATCTCGTGTTCAAACAGCATGTGGCCGTTAAAGGTGGCAAGGCCGTGGGAGTCGGCGCAAAAACCGCCGGGCACCCAGTCCATGATCACGCCGATGCCCGCCTCGTGGCATGCATCGATAAAGTGCATAAGCTGCTGCGGGTTGCCGTAGCGCGACGTGGCGGCAAAGTAGCCGGTCGTCTGGTAGCCCCAGGAGCCATCGAAGGGATGCTCCATAAGCGGCATGACCTCGATATGCGTGTAGCCCATGTCGTGCACGTAGTCCACGAGCTCCACCGACAGGTCGTCGTAGGTGTAGAACTCGCCGCGCTGCGCGGGGAAGGGATCCATGGGGCCGGGGTAGTTACCGTACTCGTCGGGCTCGCCCTGTGGCGCGTCGCCGTGGCGCTTCCACGAGCCAATATGCACCTCGTAGATGTTGAGCGGCTGCGACATGTGGTTATGGCTGGCGCGGCGCTTGAGCCACGCGGCGTCGTTCCACTTGTAGCCATCCAGGGTCCACAGCACGCTGGCGGTACCCGGAGGGCACTCGGCCTTAAAGGCATACGGGTCGGCCTTGTAGAGCTTTTCGCCCTCGTTGGTCTCGATGAGATATTTATAGAGCTGGCCCTGCTCGGCACCAGGAATAAAGCCTTCCCAAATAGCGCTCGTATGCACGGGCAACAGCGGGTTGGCTTCCTCATCCCAGTCGTTAAATTCGCCAATGACATGGACGCTTTTTACGTCGGGCGCCCAAACGCAAAAGCGCCAGCCGCGCGTGCGCTGCTGCGTGTCGGGATGAGCGCCCATCTTTTCCCAGCTGCGTTCCCACATACCAATGCCAAACAGATAGACATCGTCCTTGGAGAGTTCCGGTGCGTGCGGGGCGGCTTTACGGGTAGCGGGCTTTTTAGCCGTTGGCTTTAGCTTTGTATCGCTCACGTTTGATCCCATCATGACGCGGCAGCGTGTTGCCTTGGTGACTAGATGCGAAAGGTCCAAGGCTGCACGAATCGAAGGGACGGCGAAGTTTCTGTGATTCGTTCCACCTCGCGTGCTCGGTGGAACTTTCGGCAGAAACTACGATAACACCTGTGCGTTAGTTTTATGGACGAAAGCGGATTTGCGGGGGCGTTTAATCGGTAAGCGACATGTTTATACCACTGGCAGAATTGCCGTGGTAAAACTCTTGACAGTTTTACCAATTTGGGTTTCAAAATTGTTTGGCTGACGTTTGGTAAAACGTTTTTAGCAGGATGTTTACCATTTGATATCGAAAGGTTCGTTTATGTCCCATACCGCCGCTCCCAAGGTTGCTTTTATTTTCGATTGCGACGGCACGCTGGTTAATAGCACCCCCGTTTGGGCTTATGCTCAGCCAGAGTTATTGCACCGCCACGGTGTCGACGTAACGGTCGACGATTTTGCCCAGTTTGAGCATTTGTCGCTGGAGGATGAGTGTCAGGCCTACCACGACACCTGGGGCATTGGCGCGAATGGCGAGGAGCTGTACCGTGAGCTGAGCATTATTCTGATTGATGGGTACTCCAAGGTGCCGCCGCGCGAGGGGCTCCTGGCGTTTTTGGAGCAGGCGAAGGCGGCAGGCATTGCCATGTGCGTGGCTACGTCCACGCCGGCCGAGCTGGTGCAGCCTGCGCTTACGGGAGCCGGGCTCGACGCGTACATGGAGTTTGTTACCACGACGGGCGAGGCGGGACGCTCCAAGCAGTTCCCCGATGTGTACGAGCTGGCGCTGCGCCGCCTGGAGGAGCGCCACGGGTGCAAGTTTGAGCGCGCTTGGGTATTTGAAGATGCGATCTTTGGCCTTAAGAGCTCTGGCACCGCAGGCTTTAAGCGCGTGGGTATCTATGACCCGCACGGCCGCATGAAGCGCGACGACGTTCGGGCTAACTGCGATATCTTTATCGATAGCTATGAGGACCTGGATTTGGCCCGCGTGCTTTCGTTTGAGGGATAGGCGAGGGCTGTGGCTTGCAAGATATTAGTCGTCTGCGGCTCGCCCGTGGTGGCGAGCGCGGATCTGTTACGTAGGCTAGCAGGGGAGTGCGACCACGTTGTCGCCGTGGACCGCGGACTCGACGCGCTGCTGGGCGCCGGCCTGGGCTGCGACGTATATGTGGGGGATGCCGACACGGTGAGTGATGCGGGCCGTGCGTTGGTCGATGCCGCCGAAGCCTTTGAAGTAGAGCGCCACGACCCGTACAAGGACTATACCGATCTGGCGCTGGCGCTCGATTCCGTCCGTCGTCGCTGGCCGGGTGCCGAAGTGGTCGCGACCTGCGCCACCGGCGGCCGTCCGGACATGGCGCTTTCCGTACTGGGGCTGCTCGCGGGCTACGAGGATGCCCCAGTTTGGATTGCCGAGGACGAGACCACGGCCCGTATCATGCACGGAGGCGAATCGTGGATCATCGAAAACGCCGAGGGCAAAACCTTCTCTATCATCGCGATCGCCCCCAAAACCGAGGTAAGTGAACACGGACTAGAATGGGAGCTAGACCACAGCTCCCTGGGCCTGTTGGCCGACACCGGCATCTCTAATGTCGTTAGGAAAACGGCCAAGATCCAAGTTCACACCGGCACCGCCATCGCTTACCTCTACAAGTAAGGTCTATCGCATCAGGGTTTTATCGGGACGGTGGATAGAAATAAGCGCTAGAAGAGTGATTATTTCTATCCACCGTCCCAGGAAAACCCGTAAGTAAGAGATTCAATCCAAAAAAGTCCTTGCATCAAAGAAAGTCTTCCCCTATAGTATTTCCTCGTCACGGGGGCGTAGCTCAGCTGGGAGAGCGCTTGACTGGCAGTCAAGAGGTCAGGGGTTCGATCCCCCTCGTCTCCACCATCGTGAATGCAAAGGCCTTCGGAATTCCGAAGGCCTTTTTAATATGAGAAAGCCATTGTCAATAGGCGTGTTTGTTCGAGCCCGGTTTTAA
>CABUJH010000044.1 GCA_902491895.1 uncultured Collinsella sp.
GCATTATCGAGCTCATCGTTTTTAATGGTCATGAGCACGTCGCCCTCGTTGACGCTCTGACCGGCTTGCACGTTGATCGATGCTACCGTGCCGTCAACAGAAGGGGAGACCACTGAGGCAGAAATTGGCTTGAGCTGTCCTTTTGCCTCGACAGTCGTGGTAAAGGTGCCTTCCATGACCATGTCGGTAACAGGTTCACCTGCAGATTGCGGCTGCGAATTGAGGACAACGCTTACAATAATGGCTATTAGGATAATGCCGCCCACGATGCCGGCCGCAATGCCGCGTCGGACGAGCTTTTTGTGTCGCCGTTCGGCACGCTTGGACTTGAGCTTTGCGTAGGCCTCATCGTCGGATATTCCGGCGTTACCTTGCTCGCCGTCGTTTTGCTGCGCCGTGGGGGCGCTGGTGATAAACGGCAGCTTTTCAGTTGCGCCTTCCGGCACGCGCCCGGTATCGTCGGGGCCCGGGGTGATGGTGGGGACATTCGACATTGCGTCTCCTTTATAGAACATACCGCGATAAGTATATGCGCCCACCGGTTGGGGCGGGCGCATAGGCGCGTTTCTTTCAGCATCGAAAGGTAGGTGTCGCTGAGCTTTGTTGCGTTGCGCGTGACGTGCTAGGAATGCACGACCACGCACAGACCGACTTTGATGCAGTCGTGGAGCGCCTTGGCATCGGCCAGGCGCAGATTGATGCAGCCGTGGCTACCGCACCATTTATACGATTCGGCACTATCGAAACTCGAATCGTTTTGCCAGGTAGCGTCGTGGAAGCCAACCATGTTGCCCTCAAACGGCATCCAGTAGCTCACCGGGCTCTCGTATTTGGGCTTACCGGTCTTGGGGTCCTTGGCGCCGATAAGCTTGGTGGCGCCGTCGTTGCTGTTGATCTGCCACACGCCCTCGGGGGTGGCGTCTTCGCCCGGTTTGCCGGAAATAAAGTTGGCCTCCCAAACGATATTGCCGCTCTCGTCATAGTAGCGCGCGTGCTGCTCGGACAGGTCGACGTCGATATACGCCTTCCAATCGGGCTCGCCCTTGGCGGTAAAGGTGTCGGCCTTCTGGGAGTAATTGATCTCAATCTCGCCGGTCTGCTTGTTGTTAATAGCATCCTCGACCTGCTTGGCAAGCGTGCTGCTGTCGATGGACCAACCAAAGTCACCGCCTTCGACGGCGCACTGCTTGCCGTCGGCTCGTGTCCACCAGCGTGTGGTTCCTACGGTATTAAAGCCATTGGCGAGCTCTGCTGCCCACTTGCTGATCTGGGAGGTGTCGAGCGTGGGGTTTGCAGGGTCTGCAAAGCTGATCCACTGCAGCACCGAGCTACCGTCGACCTTGCCGACCTCATCGCCGTTAAGCTTGAGGCTCACGTTGACGCCCAGGAAGTTGTTGGCGGCATCGCATGCGGCTTGAATCTGGTCGTTGGTGAGTGTGCCGTTGAGGGGCTCGTAGGCGTCGTTGCCGATCTTGGTAATGTCAACGGATTCGGCCAGCGTTGCGAGCTCAAGCTCGGCATACTTGATCACGTGCTTGCGGCTGAGCTTTTCGTTGGAGCGGGCCTTCTCCACGGTGAACTTGCCAGCTTGCTCGTCATAGGAGCTCGAGGCCTCAAAGGTGCCAGAACGACCTTCGTTGAAGGCATCTATGGCGGCGCCCAGATCCTCTTCGAACTGCTTTTGATCAAAGGCATTGGAGAGCATGGACAGGTCGACGTCTTGATCGAGGTTGACCTTATTATTGGCGACGGTGGTCTTGGCCTTGCCGCTTAACGACTCGACAAGGCGGGCCGGCCACATAAAGGCTTCATTGTGACTGATGATCTCTTTTGCGGCAGTTTCGCCGTCGACGATGGGCTCATCGGATTTGGGTTGGTAGGTCCAGCTAAAGTCGTCGCCCGAGACGGTAAGTTTGTAATGCTTCCATGCCGAGTTAACCTTAGTGGCGGCGGAAGAGGCGTTGGAAAACGAGATATCGACGCCGGCGATGGTGGTGTTGGGGTAAGCAATCTGCGAAAACGCTACGACGCCTACGATGTAGACGATAGCTACGAGGCCGAGGACGACGAAGAACGCTGTCTTGCCGCCCGTCTTTTTGCCCTTTGCGGAGCGTTTGTCGGCGGGGCCGCGGTTGTTGGAAACTCGAGTGTGCGAAGGGCCCTGGTTGTGACCGACTCCTTTTGCGGAACGATGCTGGTGCTGCTGATATTGCTTACGCTGCTGATGCTGGCCCTGATTGCGGCGCGGGGAGGTATTTGCCGCGCCGTGCTGTTGACCATGGGCTGGCGCAATGGGACGGGGCGATTGGATGCCACCGAGCTGCCTGCTGGGTTGTTGCGGATCGGGGATCAGTTGGCTGCGGTCGAGTTGCGACATCGTGTATATTTCCTTCGAGTTTCGCTTTACGGCTCATCGTGTTTTAACTGGGCTTGAATTATAGCGATTACGCAGTTGCTTGTGTTACGAAAACAGTGGCGATAAAGGATAGGTGGGACATATGTCCCACCTATCGTTCGCTTTTGCTTGCTATCCGCATATTCCGCATTTTGCGCACGCCGAGAGTGCTGCAGGAGCCTGCGCGATGCCGCCCTTCGCCGTCTCGCGCAACGTGGCGGGCAGGGCGTGGCCCACCGAGAGCATCACGTGCGCCATCTGGTCAAACGGCACCAGGCTCTTGATGCCGGCGAGGGCGAGCTGCGCCGAGCTGAATGCCGCGGCCACGCCGATGGCGTTGCGGTTTTGGCAGGGCACCTCGACAAGGCCGCCGACGGGGTCGCAAACGAGGCCCAACAGGTTGCTCAGTGCAATGGAGCTGGCGTCGAGCGCTTGCTCGGGCGTGCCGCCCATCATCTGGACCAGCGCGGCGGCGGCCATGGCGGCAGCGCTTCCAACCTCGGCCTGGCAGCCGCCCTCGGCGCCGGCGACGCAGGCGCTCGTGGTGAGGTTGAGGCCGATGGCGGCGGCACAGTAGAGGGCGTCCATGACCTGTTCGTCGTCGAGCTGGAGGTGATCGGCGAGTGCCAGCACGCAGCCGGGGACGACGCCCGCGGAGCCGGCCGTGGGGGCGGCGACGATCACGCCCATGGTGGCGGAGCGCTCGAGCACGGCCATCGCTCGGGCCACGGCATCGGTCTGAACGGGGCCCATCAGGCTTGCACTCAAATCGTTGCGGCCGGTGGTATCGACGAGCTTAGCCTCTCCGCCGATAAGCCCGCCGAGCGATCGCTGCGGATTGGCGATGGGGGCCGTGGTCTCCTCGCGCATGACGTCGAGCACGCGGCGCATGGCTGCGATAGCATGGGCCTCGCCGGTTAAACGCGCCTCGCGCACGGCCATGACAGCGCCGATATTCAAGCCGAGCTCGGCGCACGCATCGAGCAGCTGCTCGCCGTCGTCGAAGATCTCCTTTGCCGAGACGCCGGGGGAGAGCGACGATGCCGAGCCCGGGAGCTCGATAAACGTGGCGTAATCGACATTGTCGAGCTTGCGCAGCATGGGGACGACGGTGTCGTCGGGAGCGCCGTCGGTCTCAAAGACGGAATAGGCCTGGCCGCCCACCTCGGTGCGGTAGGTGCGGCAGAAGGCGATGTTCACGTGTGCGTAGGCAAGCAGGTTCGTGAGCGCGGCGAGCACGCCGGGGACGTCCTGGTGCGCCACAAACAGTGTGGAATACATGCCCGAGATGTCGACGCCGACGCCGTTGATGCGGCTGATGCGCATCTTGCCGCCGCCAAGGCTCTCGCCGCGGACCTGTGCCGTGGCGCCCGTGTCATCGATCATGTCGATGTCGACGGTGTTGGGGTGGATGGAGGCGTCGTCGCCCTTAATGTCAAAATGATAATCGAGGCCCTGCTCTCGTGCGAGGTCGAAGGCCTGCTTGATGTTCTCGTCGTCGGTGTCGAGTCCCAAGATGCCCGCGACGAGCGCGCGATCGGTGCCGTGGCCGCGGTAGGTGTGGGCAAAGGAGTTCCACAGGCCAAAGGTCACCTTGGTGATCCGGCCTTCCAGCAGGCTGGCGGCAACCTGGGCGCAGCGCAGGGCGCCGGCGGTGTGCGACGAGCTGGGGCCGACCATGACGGGGCCCAAGATCTCGAATGCCGAGGTCGTTGCTAGTGTTTGCGGCTTGCCTGCCATGGCTGCTCCTTCTTAATCTCGTCGTCCCGAGGGGCGGGGCATACTCTGTCCCGCCGTTCCGAGGGCTTTGGTATTTGGTCGCCTGCTCGGACAGTCCTGCTCGCACGGAGGCCACATTAAGTGGCCTCCGGGTCGTGCGGAACTCGCGATCGACCAAATACCAAAGCCCTCGGAACTTAGGATACATGGTTGGAGTCGCTCTGCTGCAAAATTTATCGGTCTGTGACCTATTCCATGTCCCAGGTCGGCTCATCTTCACCACCGTTTAAATAAAAAAGAAGTACCGGTTGGAGCCGGTACTTCTTTTGGTGCGTTTTTATTTGGCTGTGGCTTTTATTGTTAGCTTACAGACCGCAGGTTGCTTTGAGTTCTTCGACTCGGTCGGTTTTCTCCCAGGTGAAGTCGGGGTCTTCGCGGCCAAAGTGACCGTAAGCTGCCGTCTTCTCGTAGATGGGGCGGCGCAGGTTCAGGTCGCGGATGATGGCGCCCGGGCGCAAGTCGAAGGTCTTCTCGACGGCCTCGACGATCTTGTCCTCGGCAACATGTGCGGTGCCAAAGGTGTCGACCATGATCGACAGCGGCTTGGATACGCCGATGGCGTAGGCCAGCTCGACTTCGCAGCGGTCGGCAAGGCCGGCGGCTACCACGTTCTTGGCGACCCAGCGAGCGGCGTATGCGGCGGAGCGGTCGACCTTGGTGCAGTCCTTGCCGCTAAAGGCACCGCCGCCGTGACGGCCGTAGCCGCCATAGGTGTCGACGATGATCTTACGGCCGGTTAGGCCCGTGTCGCCCATGGGTCCGCCCACGACAAAGCGTCCGGTGGGGTTCACATAGATGTCGGCGCCATCCCACGGCATGTTCTCGGCAGCCATGACGGGCGCGATGACATGCTCGATGAGATCGGCCTTGATCTTGCCCATGTCCTCGATCTCGGCCGCGTGCTGCGTGGAGATGACGATGGTCGTGACCTCGACTGGCTTGCCGTCCTCGTAGCGCACCGTGACCTGGGTCTTGCCGTCGGGGCGCAGATAGGGCAGAGTACCGTCGTGGCGCACGGCGGACAGGCGCTCGGCCAGGCGGCTTGCCAGGTAGTGCGGCATGGGCATGAGGGTCTTGGTTTCGTTGGAGGCGTAGCCGAACATCATGCCCTGGTCGCCGGCTCCGATCAGGTCGATCGGGTCGGTGGTGGCGCCGGTCTGGGTCTCAAACGACTCGTCGACGCCCTGGGCGATATCGGGGGACTGCTCGTGGATGAGGCTCATGACGCCGCAGGTATCGCAGTCAAAGCCAAACTTGGCGCGGTTGTAGCCAATGCGGCGGATAACGCCACGGGCAATTTCCTGCACGTCAACGTATGCCTGGGTGCGGATCTCGCCAGCGACGATGACGGTGCCGGTGGTCACGAGGGTCTCGCAGGCGCAGCGGACGTTTTCCACGTTGGCGGGCACGCCGTTGGGCGCAATGTAGCCCTGCTCCTGCAGCTCTATTTCTTTGGCGAGGATTGCGTCGAGGACGGCATCGCTGATCTGGTCGGCGATCTTATCGGGATGGCCTTCGGTTACCGACTCGGACGTAAACACAAAGGACCCCTGCTGGGGCGGGATGGAACGAAGTTCTTCTGACATGATTGTCCTTTCAAAACGTGTCCCGGCGACCGTTACCATTCCGCCGGGCTCTGTATGCAAGGGCTCATCATAGCGCGTAAATCCAACATTCACACCCTTTCCGCACCCACTCATTGGGGACAGGCTAAAATGACCAGTCGGGTGCTCATTGGGTAGTCATTTAAGTCTGTCCCCAATGAGTAGGTCGATGCCCTTTGTGCGGAGGTGGGCATTGTTGCTTTATACTGGTGCGGTTAGACATCCATCCTGCAATCGAGGAGATTTCCATGGCATCAGACGTTCGCGTCCGCTTTGCACCCTCACCGACGGGCAAGCTGCACATCGGCGGCGCCCGCACCGCTATCTATAACTGGGCTTTTGCCCGCGCAAACGGCGGCACGTTCATCCTGCGCATCGACGACACCGACCCCACCCGTTCCACCGACGAGAACACGCAGATTATCCTGCGCGCCATGCGTTGGCTGGGCCTGGACTGGGACGAGGGTCCCGAGGTGGGCGGCGACTTTGGCCCCTATGCACAGACCGAGCGCCTGGACCTGTACAAACAGGCCGCCCAGAAGCTTTGGGACGAGGGCAAGGCCTATCCCTGCTTCTGCACCAAGGAGCAGCTCGACGCCGACCGTAAGGCCGCGCAGGAGCGCAAGGACCCCTTCCAGGGCTATCAGCGTCGCTGCCGCAATCTTGATCCCGAGGAGGCCCGTCGCCGCATCGAGGCCGGCGAGCCCTACGTCTTGCGCATCAAGGTGCCCGAGGACCGCGGCGACGTCGTTATCCACGACGCCGTCCACGGCGAGGTGACCTTCGATGCCAAGGAGCTCGACGACTTTGTCATCTTCCGCTCCGACGGTACGCCCACGTACAACTTCGCGACCGTCGTCGACGACGCCATGATGAAGATTACCCACGTCATCCGCGGCGACGACCACCTGTCCAACACCCCGCGCCAGGTCATGGTTTACGAGGCTCTCGGCGCGCCCGTGCCCACGTTCGCCCATATCTCCATGATTCTGGGCTCCGACGGCAAGAAGCTCTCCAAGCGCCACGGCGCCACCTCGGTGGAGGAGTACCGCGACGCCGGTTACCTGTCCGATGCCTTCGTCAACTACCTGGCGCTGCTCGGCTGGTCACTCGACGGCGAGACCACGATCATCCCGCGCGACGTCCTGGCCAGCAAGTTCTCGCTCGACCGCATTTCCAAGAACCCCGCGACCTTCGATCCCAAGAAGCTCGACTGGGTCAATGCCGAGTACATCAACGGCATGTCCGACGCGCAGTTTGCCGACGAGATCATGGTCCCCGAGCTGCACGAGGCAGGCCTCATCGAGGGTAACGTCGAGTACGGAGAGGACTGGATTGACGCTCTTGCCGCCATCGTCAAGCCGCGCACCAAGATGCCGGTCGACGCCGTGACCGTCGCCGCCCCCATCTTTGCCACGGCCGAGACGCTCGAGTATGACGAGAAGTCCGTCAACAAGGGCCTGGCTAAAGAGGGCATGGGTGCCATTCTGGACGCCGCCAAGTCCGCGCTCGAGGGCGTGGACGAATGGACTGCCGCCAACATCGACGCCTCACTTGAGCCGCTGCCCGAGCAGATGGATCTCAAGAAGCGCGTGGTGTTCCAGGCCGTGCGCGTCGCCGTCTGCGGCAACATGGTGAGCCCTCCGTTGGGCGAGACCATGGCGCTCGTCGGCCGCGACGACTGCCTGGCGCGTATCGACCGCGCCCGCACGATGGCGCTTTAATCGCTGCGCAAACGTATGTATCCGAGCCCCGTTCACTGTGAGCGGGGCTCTCGTTTCTAAAGACGTATGTGATGGGAGGGACAACGACCATGGCCGAGCAACTGTCGCTGTTTGGTTCGCCCGAACCGGAGGAGACTTCGGCGGTACCGTCATCCGCTGCTGCCTCGGCTAAGCCCGAGCCTGCGCCCGAGTCCGTTGCTGCCTACGCGAGCGTGGTCCTCGACATTCCCACCCGTGCGCTGTCTGAGCCGTTTGCTTACGGCATTTCGCAGTCCCTTGCCAATGAGGCGCAGATCGGATCCACCGTCCTGGTCCACTTTGGCAACCGTGCGGCCGCGGGCTATATCGTCGACATTGTGTCTGAGCTGGGCGACCTGCAAGGTAACAACGCCCTCGATCCCGCGCGAATAAAGCCCATCGAGGCCATTCTCAGCAAACCGCTCTTTGGCGCCGAGGCCGCCCGCATTGCGCGCTGGATGAGCCGCGAATATGTCGCGACGCTTTCCGAATGCCTGCGCCTGTTTTTGCCTCCGGGCGGAAGTCCGCGTGTCGTTAAGGGTGATGATGGAGCGTGGACGGTCGAGCGCCCGGCCGTCAAGCCTATCCAAAACCGTTGGGTGATGCTTACGCCTGAGGGCTTTGACTATACGCCGCCCAAGACCGCCGTTCGCCAGCGTCAGCTTATTGAGGCGCTTCAGTGCGGACCGGTCACGACGCGCGACCTCAACCTGCTCTACAACAGTATGTCGGCGACCATCAAGGCGCTCGAAAAACGCGGCGTCGTGGTGGTGGAGGAACGCCGCGCCTGGCGTGGCTGCAGCGAGCAGACCACGCTGTCCTCGGCAAGCGGCAAGGCGCCGGTCGCGCTCACGAACGGCCAGCAGCAGGCGCTCGCGCAGATTGAGCGTGCTCGCCTGGACGCACACGGCGATGTGGTCCTTGTCGACGGCGTCACCGGATCCGGTAAAACCGAGGTCTACCTCTCCGCTATCGAGCGCGTGCTCGCGGCCGGGCGCTCAGCCTGCGTGCTTGTGCCCGAGATCTCGCTGACGGCTCAAACCGTCGGCCGCTTCCGTTCGCGCTTTGGCGAGACGGTCGCGGTCTTCCATTCCCGTCTTTCGGCCGGTGAGCGCCTAGACCAGTGGGACATGGTTGCCAGCGGTGCCGCCCGTGTTGTCGTCGGCGCGCGTTCGGCACTCTTTTGCCCGCTCAGCGACCTGGGCCTCATCATCATCGACGAGGAGCACGAGACCAGCTACAAACAGGGCTCCAGTCCGCGCTACCATGCGCGCGAGGTGGCGGCCGAGATGGCGCGCCGCTATCGCTGCCCACTCGTGCTGGGCTCGGCTACGCCTTCTGCCGAGGCCCTCGACCGCTGCCGCCGCGGCACGTACAACGGTGTCACCTGGACGCGCGTCGAGATGCCCGAGCGCCCGGGACACGCCGTGCTACCCACGGTCCGCATTGCCGACCTGCGCCGCGAGTTTTCGCACGGCAGCCGCTCCATGTTCTCTAAACCGCTGATGGAAGGTTTGGAGCGCGTGGTCAAGCGCCGCGAGAAGGCTGTGCTGCTGCATAACCGCCGCGGCTTTGCGCCGTTTTTGATGTGCCGCGAGTGCGGTTGCGTTCCCACCTGCAACCACTGCTCTACGGCGCTTACGTACCACGAGCGCACCCATACGCTGCAGTGCCACACCTGTGGTTCGTCCTGGCGCGTGCAGCCGTATCCCGCGCCCACGAGTCGTTGCCCCAAGTGCGGCAGCCGTTACCTGGCAAAAATGGGTCTGGGCACGCAGCAGATCGAGGACGCGCTGCACCAGATGCTGCCCGAGGATGTCGCCATCATTCGCATGGATGCCGATTCCACGCGTGGCAAGGACGCGCATAAAAAGTTGCTCGAGCAGTTCGATGCCGCCGATTGCGCGGTGCTGCTGGGCACCCAGATGATTGCCAAGGGCCTCGACTTTCCCGAGGTCACGCTTGTGGGTGTAGTCAATGCCGACTTTGCGTTAAAGCTGCCCGATTTTAGAGCGGGGGAGCGCGCCTACGATTTGCTGGAGCAGGTCGCGGGCCGTGCCGGACGCGGCGATCGCCCTGGCGAGGTCGTCATCCAGACCTATCTGCCCGAGGATCCAGTCATCCGCGCCGTCGCCGAGCACGACCGTTCGATCTTTACCGACTACGACCTGGACCAGCGCCGCGACGCACTGTATCCGCCGTTCGTTCGTCTGGTCAACATTTTGGTGTGGTCGGCGAACGCGGATGACGCGCAGGACTACATCGGTCGCATCGCGAAGCTGCTCAAGCGCCGATGGCATGCCGCCGCTCCCGACTTTTTGCGGTCGGGCAGCGCGGTGCCGCAGGTGCTGGGTCCGGCTTCGTGTGTAATCGAGAGAGCAAAGGACCGTTATCGCTTCCACCTGCTTGTGAAGTCGCCCGTGGGGTACCATGTCTCTGATGATATCGATGCCTGCCTCAAAGAGGTGGGTTCCGTGCGTGGCGTGAGCGTGAGTGTTGACGTCGACGCCTATGATTTGATGTAACAACCCGAAAGGATGGCCATGGAAGCCAACGGAATCGTACTGTCGCCCGACCCTCGACTGCGCCAGGAGTGCGCCGTCATCGAGGAGATCACCCCGGCGATCGAGGCACTCGCCGAGAAGATGAAGAAGATGATGTTCGACAACGGCGGTTGCGGCCTGGCTGCCCCGCAGATCGGTGAGCTCATTCAACTCGTCACCATTGACTGCGATTACAGCGACAAGAACGACTATGACCCGTATGTGCTCATCAACCCTGTCATTGTTGAGCAGAGCGACCATCTGGTGCCGTTTAGCGAGGGCTGCCTTTCCATCCCTGGAATTAGCTGCGAGATCGAGCGTCCCGACCATGTCGTCGTCGAGGCATATGATTTGGACGCCAACCTGATCCACTATGAGGCCACGGGCGATCTGTTCTGCGTGTGCCTGCAGCACGAGATCGATCACCTGCACGGCAACACCATGTTCGAGCGACTCAAGCCGATGCAGCGCATCAAGGCAGTCAAGGAGTACCAGGACGCCCTGGCCCGCGGCGCTCGACCGGGCGAGACGGAGTAGGTTTGTCCGTCCCCGGGGCGCCCGCCTATATCATCCCGTGCTCAAACATTCTCGCTGCGCTGCGAAACTGCGCGCGGGACGATATAGGCGGGCGCCCCGGGGACTACGTTGACGCTGCTTGTCTCGCCCGGGTGCCGTCGGGCCAGGGAGGGACGTCTTCGCTGATAGGTGCTTTGTTGAGAGAGCTGCTTTTATTGCGGCTCTTTCTTTGGTTTTGGGTATATTTGTTCTTGTTGAATTGTTATTGCGGATGGGTTGTGTACTTGCCTTTCCGCCGTTATTTGTAGCTGTCTCGGCTTTGGTTGAGGGGAGACGTTCTTTATGCGTATTGTGTTTATGGGTACGCCTGATTTTGCTGTGCCTTCGCTGACTTCGCTTGTTGAGGCTGGGAATGAGATTGCGCTTGTTATTACTCGTCCCGATGCTGTTCGCGGGCGCGGTAAAAAGTTGGAGCCGTCTCCTGTTAAGGCCAAGGCGCTCGAGCTGGGGTTGCCTGTTGTTGAGGCTAATCGTATGACGTCTGAGGTTGTTGAAGCGCTCCAGGCTGCCCAGGCTGACATTTTCTGTGTGGCTGCTTATGGCTGCATTTTGCCTGATGACGTGCTGCAAATGGCGCCGCTCGGCATTGTGAATGTTCATGCATCCTTGCTGCCTCGTTGGCGTGGCGCCGCTCCTATTCAGCGTGCCATTCTTGCTGGTGACGAGGTTGCCGGCGTTTCTATTATGCGCATTGGACATGGCGTGGATACTGGTGCTTATTGTGCTCAGGCTTCCACGTCGGTTGCCGGTAAGCATGCCGAGGCGCTCACGATGGAGCTTGGTGAGCTTGGCGGTAAGCTGCTTGCCGATACGCTTCCCTCGCTTGCCGATGGCTCGGCTGTTTGGACTGAGCAGGATGAGTCGCTCGTTACTCATGCTGCCAAGATTTCCAAGCAGGAGATGCGTCTTGATCCGCAGATGGCGGCGCTCGATTGCGTGCGTCATGTGCTCGCTTCGTCCGATACCGCGCCTGCCCGTTGTGTAATTGCCGGCAAGACCGTGCGCGTGCTCGATGCTGCGCTGGCGGATGTGTCGCTTGGCGAGGGCGCTGTTGCCGTTAAGAGCAAGCGTGTCTACCTGGGACTTTCCGATGGTGCGGTCGAGCTGCTTGAGGTTAAGCCCGATGGCAAGCGTGCTATGGCTGCTTCTGCCTGGGCTGCCGGCCTGCAGGGCGCCGATCTGACGTGGGGTGCTTTGTCATGAGCAAGCTTTCTCCCGCGCGCAAGCTTGCGCTCGATGTGCTGATGGAGGCCGACCGTCGCGGTATGTACGCACGCGACGTGCTGTCTTCCCGTGCTTCGGCCAAGGCCATTGACCAGCGCGATTCTGCCTTTGCCGCTCGTTTGGCACTTGGTGTTGCAGCCACCCAGGGCATTTTGGACGAGCTGCTCGATCAGTTTCTCGATAAGCCCAAAAAGGTCGCGCCGCGCGTTCGCATGGCGCTTCGCATCTCGGCCTTCGAGATGCTCTACCTGCATACCCCGGGTCGCGTTGCCGTGAGTCAGGGCGTTGAGCTGGTTCGTAGCGGCGCTAAATCGGCTGCTGGTCTGGCGAACGCCGTGCTGCATAAGGTCGCGGACAACGTCGAGGACTTTGCCACTGCGGCGGATGCCGATGAGTCCGAGCGCCGATTGGTTCGCCTATCTCGCCTGATGGGTATGCCGTGCTGGCTGTGTGCTCGCACTATGGCGTCGTTCGATACGCCCGAGGGCGCGCTCAACTTTGCAGGAAATCTGGCTCC
The DNA here is from genome assembly GCA_902491895.1 of uncultured Collinsella sp. Taxonomy (GTDB): domain Bacteria; phylum Actinomycetota; class Coriobacteriia; order Coriobacteriales; family Coriobacteriaceae; genus Collinsella. The sequence goes on from CABUJH010000044.1 coordinate 12,381, forward strand.
CGCGCCGCTCGCTTTGCACGAGAACGCCTTTGCAACCAAGCCTGATCCGTACCTATCGCAGCTTGTGGCGCCGGTGTTCCCGGGTTGCCATGCGCCGGTCGATGCCCAGGCCACCGTTGCGTCGGGCGTGTTTGAACGCGCAGCGGCCGTGGCCTCGGACCTTAACGCCCAGCTCATCGCTACTGCGGCGACCCGTCCCGGGCGTTGCCTGGAGATTGGCGCCGGTCGTGGCACCAAGACCTATGTGATGATGTGTCAGGCCAAGCGTGCCGGCTACAATCGTCAGCACACTGCACTCGATTTGCACGATCGTAAGTGCGATCAGAATCTCGCGCGTCTGCATAAGGCGGGTATTACGGGTGTTCGCACGGTTTCGGGCGATGCCTGCGAGCTTGACGAGGTCCTCACGTCGTTCGATGCGATGCTTGGTAAACCCGTTCTGTTCGATACGGTGTTTATCGATGCCCCGTGCTCGGGTACCGGCACCATGCGCCGTCATCCTGAGATTCCGTGGCGCTTGACCGAAAAGGACGTGACGGTTGAGCTTCCTAAACTGCAGCTGACGATGCTCAAGGAAGCCGCCGCGCGCGTGGCTGCCGGCGGTGAGCTTATCTATGCCACCTGCTCGGTCTTTGCTGAGGAGAACACTCAGGTCGTGGATGCCTTCCTGGCTTCTCCCGAGGGTGCCGGCTTTAGCGTGGCGCCGCTTTCCGAAGCACAGATTCTGCAACTCCCCGAGTTCGATCAGGCCAAGAAGCTCGTTTCCGTACGCCAGAACGATCGAGGCCTCTTCCAAAGCGTTCCCGTAAACGCGGATTCCTACGACGGCCACTTCTGCGCCCGCCTGGTCCACAAGTAACTACTAAGTTGCGGTGAAATAGGGATTGAAAAGCGGCTTCTACCCGCCAAACAGTCCTTATTTCACCGCAACGCATAAGGATGATTTTTCTGGGACTGGGATTAATAAATCGGCTATGAAAGTAAGCGGTTGGGTTTGGTAAGTTTCTGGATGCGTGAACCGCTCGCAGACTTAATATTGAGGGGTTAAAATGTTCGATCTTAATAGTGACAAGATTGACAATCCTGAAGATAATACTCAGGAAAATGAAGAGGTTGAGAATTCTTCGATTAAAAAGCGGGTAATTATTGTTGCCGGTATTGTTGCTCTGCTTATTGCTGGTTGTGTCGGTGGTTATGCTGGTTACAATTATAAGCAAGCGTGTAGTGAACATAATCAGCAGGTTGAAGTTTTGTATTCAAAGGCTAGCGATAGTGTTGCTGCCTTTAAGGCCGATCCTGGGTTACTAACTTTTGAGCAACGTCTTGATACCATTAAAAATGCTCAAAATAATAAAGAGATTTTGAATAAAGAAATCTCTAATGACAGTTTTAACTATGCAGATGGCACTTCCCCTGATTGGACGAAGTTGCTCAATAAATACGATTCCATTATAAAAGACTGTCGTAATGCTCAAAATGATGAGTGGAATACTTCTGTAACTGACCATGTTAATTTTGATGTAAATTCTACTGAAGATACTGACTCTCTCCAGCAGCATATTAATAGCCTCAATGGTCTTCTTAATGATATTTCTAACAAAGATAATCAGAAGCTGATTTTTGAAGATGCCAAAAAGGATTCTAAAAAATTCATCGATCAAATCAATGAACAGATTAGTCGTTATCAAACTCGTATTGATGATTTAAACAAGGCAAAAGCTGAAGCTGAAGCTGAAGCGAAGGCTCAAGAGGAAGTAACAGCACAAGCTCAACAGCAGACTTCTCAGCAGAATAGTTATTCTAGCGGTAGTAACTATTCTAATAATAATTCTGGTGGATCTTCTAGCAGTATTTCTTCTTCCAATAATAGTGGTGGTAAGTATGTCATTCGTCAATTAGATCAATATGATGCAGCTGGTAACTATATCGGGTCTACTCATTGGTATAGCGATGGTACCTGTGACGATCCCTATTCTGCTGGTATGGGCGGATTTTAAAATATGCTAATTATTAAAAATTAATTAGCTACCTATAACGCAAAGAAGCGGCCCCGCGATCGTAGTTGATCGTGGGGTCACGTTGTTATTAGTGGCTATGCGGGCAATTGGCGCAGCAGCCGCTGGTGGCGTTGGTGCTGGAGCCGCCGCTTCGCTGGTCGGTGTTGTAGAAACCGCTGCCTTCGAACTTAATGCCGCTGGCCGAGAACGTCTTGGATGCCGGGGCGCCGCAGCTGGGGCATACGACCTCGGGCGTCTCGGACATGGGGTGCTCAACCTCAAACACGTTGCCGCAGCTCGTGCACTTGTAATCGTAGCGCGCCATAATACTTCCTTTTCAGCACAAAGCGGGCAGATCGCTCTGCCCGCAAAAATTCAAACAGCTGTAACTGTACCCTATATCGGGGGTTTTATCACGCTTCGCCCCAGAATCTATGGGTGCTGCGCAGGAGCTTCGCAGTTTTCTGTTCGGCCGCAGCAATGTCGGCCTCCTGCGCCTGCCATGTCCAGTTACCCGTGGCCACGCCCGGCACGTTCATACGTGCATCGTCGCCCAGCCCCAGCACGTCCTGCAGCGGCATCATAACGAGCGGAGCATCGCTGGCCAAGGCGTTGCCCA
>CABUJH010000045.1 GCA_902491895.1 uncultured Collinsella sp.
CGACACGCATAAAAAGCCTCCCATTTCTCATGTCCAAGAAATGGGAGGCAGTTCAGCCTATCAAATCAGTGGTGGGCGATGAGGGATTCGAACCCCCAGCCTTGTGCGTGTAAAGCACCTGCGCTAACCGTTGCGCCAATCGCCCGTGCGGAGAGAGTATAGCAAAACAATCGCCTCATTCACCTCATATCCATTAAAGGTAACTCGCGCGTGTCACAGCGGAGCTGATTCAGTTGAGATTGCCTGAACATTCCGCCCCTCTTTACGCCCTCGGGTATACTCAAGAGCTACTGATTCGATTTGATGCCCAGCAACAGCAGAGGGGATAGTATATGTGCGGTTTTGTCGGTTTTGTCGGTGGGACGGATAACCAATCCGAGGTGCTCACCAAGATGATGGACCGCATCGTCCATCGCGGTCCCGACATGGGCGGTCAGTTTATCGACGGCCGCGTTGCCCTCGGCTTCCGCCGCCTGTCGATCCTCGACCTGACCGAGGCTGGCGCCCAACCCATGGCCAACGAGGACGGTAGCGTCGTCATTGTCTTCAACGGCGAGATCTACAACTTCCAAGAACTCCGTTCCGAGCTCGAGGCCAAGGGCTACAAGTTCCACTGCGGCGCCGACACCGAGAGCCTCCTGCACGGCTACGAGGAGTGGGGCGAGGCCGTTCTCGATCGCCTGCGCGGTATGTACGCCTTCGTCATCTGGGACAAAAAGAAGAACAAGCTTTTTGGCGCCCGCGACATCTTTGGCATCAAGCCGCTCTACTACTATCCCATGGCCGATGCGGGCGACGGCGCTCCGGGCGTGCTCTTTGGTTCCGAGATCAAGAGCTTCCTGGACTACCCGCACTTCCACAAGGCGGTCAACAAAAAGGCTCTGCGTCCGTACATGACGCTGCAGTATTCGGCAACCGAGGAGACCTTCTTCGAGGGTGTCTACAAGCTGCCGCCGGCGCACTACTTTACCGTCGATATCCCGACCGGCAAGATGAACATCGAGCGCTACTGGGATTGCGATTACTCTGCCGTCGAGAAGCCGTTCGAAGAGTATGTCGATGAGCTGGACGAGGTCGTGCACGAGAGTGTCGAGGCCCATCGCATCGCCGACGTCAAGGTCGCGTCGTTCCTCTCCGGCGGCGTCGACTCCAGCTATATTGCCGCTTGCCTCATGCCCGACAAGACCTTCTCGGTGGGCTTTGACTACAAGAACTTCAACGAGACCAACTACGCCAAGGAGCTTTCCGATAAGCTCGGCGTCGAGAACGTCCGCAAGATGATTACCGCCGACGAGTTCTTCGGTGCGCTTGAGGATATCCAGTATCACATGGACGAGCCGCAGTCCAACCTGTCTTCTGTGCCGCTGTGGTTCTTGGCCGAGATGGCCCGCAAGGACGTCACCGTCGTGCTTTCGGGCGAAGGCGCCGACGAACTCTTTGGCGGCTACGCCTACTACGAGGACACGGTCCCGGTCCGCAAGTACAAAAAGATGGTGCCGCTGCCCATCCGTCGCGCGCTCGGTAACCTGGCGCTGCATATGCCGTACTTCAAGGGACATAACTTCCTGGTCAAGGGTGCCGAGATCCCTGAGAAGTCGTTCCTGGGACAGGCTCTGGTATGGCCGGAGCGCGAGGTCGACGGCGTGCTCAAGCCCGAGTACAACACCGGCGATGGCGCCTTCGAGCTTGCCGCTCCCATCTACGCACGCGTGAAGGGTCAGCCCGAACTGGTCAAGAAGCAGTACCTGGACATGAACATGTGGCTCCCGGGCGACATTCTGCTCAAGGCCGACAAGATGTGCATGGCACACTCGCTGGAGCTGCGCGTGCCCTTCCTGGACCGCAAAGTCATGGAGTTCGCCGAGCACATTCCCGACCGCTACCGCATCAACGAGAACGGCAACAAACAGGTACTCCGCCACGCTGCCAACAAGTCGCTGCCCGATGAGTGGGCCACCCGTCCCAAGGTGGGCTTCCCGGTGCCGATTGTCTACTGGCTGCGCGAGCAAAAGTGGTACGACTATGTCAAGGAGTACTTCACCGCGCCGTGGGCAAGTGAGTTCTTCAATACCGACGAGCTCATGCACCTGCTCGATCTGCACTTTGCGGGCAAGGGCGATTTCCAGCGCAAGATCTATACGCCGCTCGTGTTCCTAGTGTGGTACAAGCGCTTCTTTATCGACGAGGGCCAGCCTTCTGTTCAGGCTGCCTAGTCTCGGCCTACGAATGCCTGCGCGTAACGGCTCCTCCGGGAGCCGTTTTTGCGCGGGTGCGTTTCAGTTACTATAAAAACCGTCCCTGCCAAATGGCTGAGAAAGGTGAAAGATGCACCATTCGGATTCCGCGACCGTGACCACGGTCGATACGCTTGCCAAGCTTCTCGACGTGTGCGGCGAGCTGCGCGCATCAGAGCAGGTTGACGAGCGTGCCGTGACCGGCTGCTCGTTTGATTCGCGCGTGGTCTCGGCAGGTGACGTATTCTTTTGCAAAGGTGCTGCCTTTAAGCCCGCGTTTTTGAGCATGGCGCTCGATGCGGGCGCCGTCGCATTTGTGTGCGAGGAGTCGCTGGTCGAGTCTCTGGAGCCGCTGGCGAAGGAGAGCGGTGCTGCGATGCTGGTTGTTGAAAGTGTTCGCACGGCCATGGCCCTGTTGCCGCCGGAGGTCTACGACCGTCCCGACCACGACGTCAAGATCGTGGGCATCACCGGCACCAAGGGAAAGACCACGGCCGCTTTTATGCTCCAGTCGATTATCAAAGCGGCGGGCGAGTCCTGCGGCATGATCGGCTCGGTGAGTACCGACGATGGTATCGAGTGCTACGAGAGCACCAATACTACGCCCGAGGCCCCCGAGGTCTGGCGCCATATCGCCAACTGTCGCACGTCCGGTCGCCAGTCCATGGTCATGGAGGTTTCGAGCCAGGCGCTCAAGTACCAGCGCGTCGAGAACCTGCCGTTTGACGTGGCGTGCTTCCTCAACATCGGGCGTGACCACATCTCGCCGATTGAACACCCCACGTTTGAGGATTATTTTGAGAGCAAGCTCAGGATCTTTGACCAGGCAAAGACCGCCGTGGTGAATCTGGGCACCGAAGAGGTCGACCGTGTGCTGGAGGCAGCGTCGACGGCCGAGCGCTTGGTGACCGTTGGCGTCGAGCATCCCGAGGCAAGCCTGTGGGCGAGCGACGTACGCATGGTCGGCTTTAGCATCGAGTTCAACTTGCATGGCCTGTGTGCCGACGAGTCCGAGGCGGGGGAGAAGGTCCTGCTGGGTATCGCGGGCGACTTTAACGTGGAGAACGCGCTGGTCGCTATCGCCGCCGCGCGCGAGATCGGCATCGGTATCGAGGCTATCAAGAAGGGCCTCTCCAAACTGCGTGTGCCGGGCCGTATGGAGGTCGTGGAGTCGAAGGACGGCCGCGTGATCTGCGTCGTCGACTATGCGCACAACCAGCTTTCGTTCCGTTCGCTTTTCTCGTCGGTCAAGCGCGCGTTTCCCGCCAGCCCGGTCATCGCGGTGTTTGGCGCTGCCGGCGGCAAGGCGCAGGAGCGCCGCGAGCAGCTTCCGCGCGAGGCCGCACCGTATTCCGACCTGATGATCTTTGCCAATGAGGACCCGGCTCACGAGGACCCGATGAAGGTCTGTCGCGAGCTTGCCGAACATGTTCCCGACGATACGCCGAACAAGATCATCCTCGATCGCGAAGCCGCTGTGCATGCGGCGTTCAAGGCGGCGCGCGAGGAGTACGTCAACCCCGATGCTCCCACCATTGTCTTGCTGCTGGCAAAAGGTGACGAGGAACTCATGCACGTGGGCGACGAGTTCGTGCCCATCGAGAGCGACCTTTCGCTGGCCAATCGCCTGATCGATGTTACCCAGTTTGACTAATGAACCATGATGGCGGCGGCGCCCTGAGTGCGCTGTCGCCATAAGCGTGTTCCCTCAATCAAAACATGCCGTCCAAGTCCAAACCCTTCTACGTAAACGGAGTAACCATGTCCCACAATACCCTGCCGACCGTCGCTGAGCTTTCGGGCGAGATGCGCGAGCGCTTGGCCAAGGTCAAGTACGTCTTTACCGACCTGGATGCCACGATGCTCGCACCCGACTCGTGCGTGCTACGCGACAACGACGGCAACCCCTCGACCAAACTCGTCGAGGCCGTCGTGGCGCTCGCTCGCGCTGGTATTCAGGTGGTTCCCACCTCGGGCCGCAACCGTACCATGATCCACGAGGACGCGCGCGTGCTCGGTCTCAACTCCTACATCGGCGAGATGGGCGGCCTGGTCATGTACGACCTCAAAGCCAACGATTGGGAGTATCTGACCGGCGACATGCCCTACGACTCCTCTTGCGGCCTCACGCCGCACCAGGTGATCGAGCAGACCGGCGTGTGCGAGAAGATCCTCGCCCGCTGGCCGCACAAGATCGAGTATCACAACGACATGTCGACCGGCTACAAATACCGTGAGGTCACCGTCGGCATGCGCGGCGATGTGCCCGACGATGAGGTTCAGGCCATCCTGGACGAGGCCGGCTGCGGTCTGATCTGGGCTTGCAACGGCCATCTGACTCACCTGTCCAAGCCGACGACGCTCGAGCTCGATCGCGTCGAGGACGGTCGCGCATTCAACATCAACCCCGCGGGTCTCAACAAGGGCGTTGCCATCGCGCGCTTCTGCGAGCACCTGGGGATCGAGCGCGAGGAGACGCTCGCGCTCGGCGATTCCGAGTCCGACTTCTACATGGCCGATCACGTGGGCACGTTCTGCCTGGTCGAGAATGGCCTGACGAGCGCCGGCGCGCCCGAGTTCCTGGCTGCTTGCGAGAACGCTTTCGTTACGCGCGGCAAAATTGTCGACGGTTGGGCGGCGACGGCAGAGCTGCTGGTCGCGGCGCGTTCGTAGCGCGGCGTCGCTGCACTTGGACATGTCTTTTCGAGAGAGACTGGTGAGGTAATGTCCGATATCGAGAATCCGGCAGGCGACACGCGCCCGATTGGCGTGTTCGATTCTGGTTTGGGCGGTCTGACGGTTGCGCGCGCCATCGCGACGGCGCTGCCGCACGAGTCCGTCTACTACTTCGGCGACACCAAACGCTGCCCCTACGGCACGCGCACCGAGGATGAGGTGCGCTCGTTTGCGTTGCAGGCGGGTCGTTGGCTTTCGAAGCACGACGTCAAGATTATGGTCATCGCCTGCAACACGGCGACCGCTGCGGCCTTGCGTCTGGCCCAGCAGGTGCTCGACGTTCCCGTGATCGGTGTGATCGCGCCGGGTGCCCGTGCGGCAATCAACAGCACGCGTACGCGTCGCGTGGGCGTGCTCGCCACCAACCTCACCATTCGCTCGGGCGCCTACACGCGCGCCATTCAGGACCTGGATGCCGGCGTCGATGTATACGGCTGTCCTGCCTCGAGCTTTGTCGAGGTTGTCGAACACGAGCTCGCCTCGGGTGCACATCTGCAGGAACAGTGGCTTGAGAACGAGGACATCTTCGATACGCCTGCCGTGCGTGCGCTGGTGGGTGCCACGGTTGAGCCGCTGCGCGACCACGGTATCGATACCGTGGTGCTCGGCTGTACGCATTTCCCGCTGTTGGTGGGACCTATCCGCCATGCGCTGGGGCCTGGGGTGCGCGTCGTGAGTTCCGCCGAGGAGACCACGCGCGAGCTGACCGATATCCTCACGCGCCGCGAGCAGCTGGCGGGCGACGCCGCCGAGCCGCAGCATCGTTTTGCCACGACGGCCGATAACATTGCCGAGTTTGCGGTGGCGGGCAGCTTTATCTTTGGTCAGCCGCTCAAGAGCATCGAACATATCGATATCGATGAGCTGAAATAGATGTAAGGCAGCCGCCAAAGCCTTCGCCACATATTTTGCCGAAAGGATATTTCTATGGAGTACATGCAGGTCAACCGCGCCAACGGCCGCGCCGCCAACGAGTTGTGCCCCGTTAAGCTCACCCGTGGCGTCATGAAGCACGCCCACGGCTCGTGTTTGGCCGAGTTCGGTGACACGCGCGTGCTGTGCGCCGCCACTATCGAGGAGGGCGTGCCGGGCTGGCGAAAGGGAGCTAAGGCCGGCTGGGTGACCGCGGAATACGCCATGCTGCCGGCGTCGACCGGCAAGCGCTGCAAGCGCGAGCACGCCAACCGCAAGGGTCGCTCCATGGAGATCGAGCGCCTCATTGGCCGCAGCCTGCGTACCGTCGTCAACATGAAGGCGCTCGGCGAGTACACCGTCACCGTCGACTGCGATGTGATTCAGGCCGATGGCGGCACGCGTACAGCGAGCATCACCGGCGCCTGGGTGGCGCTGCATGACGCCCTCGCCATGTGGGTCGAGGCGGGCAAGATCGAGCGCATCCCGCTTACCGGCCAGGTGGCTGCCATCTCTATGGGCGTTGTCGACGGCAATACGCTGCTTGACCTCGATTATTCCGAGGACAGTCATGCCGAGGTCGACATGAACCTCGTCGCCACCGATACCGGTGAGATGATCGAGCTCCAGGGCACCGGCGAGCAGGCGCCCTTCGACCGCAAACGCCTCAACGCCCTGCTTGACCTGGGTGACAAGGGTGTCGCCGAGCTCATCGAGCTTCAGCGCCAAGCCATCGCCTAACCTGCCAAAAAGGGACAGGTTTATTTTGGTAGGTTTTATCTGCTGAAATGCTGCGTTGAAAGGTCCGATCGCCTGAGAGGGGAGAGGTCAAGTGCCCAAACGCCCCTCACGCGGCTTGCTATAGAGACAAGGAGGCCAGTCATGGCACTTGAGAAGATTGACATCGACACCCTCGACCCGGCGGCGACCATCGTCGTGGCAACCGGAAACGCTCATAAGCTCACCGAGATCGAGGCCATTTTGGGCAAGGTCATGCCCGAGGTGCGCTTTGTGGCGCTCGGCCAGCTGGGTGATTTTGAGGATCCCGAGGAAAACGGCACGACGTTTTTGGAGAACGCCATCATCAAGGCCCAAGCCGCGGTTGAGGAGACGGGCCTTATGGCCATTGCCGACGATTCGGGCTTGGTCGTCGACGCGCTGGACGGTGAGCCCGGTGTGTATAGCGCGCGCTATGCGGGCGTGCACGGCGACGATGCCGCCAACAACGCCAAGCTTCTCGTTAACCTGGAAGGCGTGGCAGATGAGGACCGCACCGCGCGCTTTATGAGCGTCGTCGCGCTCATCGACACGGACGGTCTGGTTACCTATGGCGAGGGCGCCTGCGAGGGCGTTATCGCGCACGAGGGCCGCGGCGACCATGGTTTTGGCTATGACCCGCTGTTCCTGCCGGTCGACACGCCGGGCAAGACCATGGCCGAGCTGACGGCTGACGAGAAGAACGCCATCAGCCATCGTTTCCACGCGCTCGAGCATCTGTCCGCCAAGCTGACGGGCGAGGAGTAGGCCATGCGTGCGGTGGTGCAGCGCGTGCTCAACGCCGGCGTGACGGTCGACGGCGAGTGCGTGGGCCGCATTGGACGCGGCTACCTGGTGCTGCTGGGTGTGGGCCATGGCGATACGCGTGCCGAGGCCGACAAGCTGTGGGGCAAGCTCCGCGGGCTGCGTATCAACGAGGACGAGAACGGCAAGACCAATCTGGCACTTGCCGATGTCGACGGCGAGGTGCTCGTGGTGTCGCAGTTCACGCTGTTCGCCGACTGCCGCCACGGTCGCCGCCCATCGTTTACGGATGCCGGCGCACCCGATGTTGCCAACGAGCTCTACGAGTACTTCCTGACGCTTGTGCACGAGGACGTTGAGCATGTGGCGCACGGTATCTTTGGCGCCGACATGAAGGTCGACCTGGTCAACGACGGCCCATTCACCATCGTCTTGGACACCGACAACCTTTAGGTTACGCGGTTTTACCAAACCGCGTAACAACTGGTCATGCGAGGTTGTCGTCTGGTACGTATTCGAGACCGGGCTTTTTTAGCTACTTGCGTATGGCCACAACAGGGTGCTATAGTATTAGAGTTTTGTCTATCTTAGGGGTATTATCCCCTTTTTGAATTGCACCTTCTGGAGGCCCTGTTCATGGAAGAGATGGAAGTCAATCACGTCGACGACATCCACGAGAAGCTGACCGATATGGTGGGCGATCGCGTCAAGGTGAAGGCCAACATGGGCCGTACCCGCGTCGTCGAGCGCATGGGCACCATCAAGAGCGTCCACCCGGCCGTCTTCATTGTCGAGGTTGACGAGCGTCGCGGCCGCAAGTCGCGTCAGTCCTACCAGTACATCGATGTCCTCACCGGCCAGGTCGAGCTGTTCGACCCCGAGAGCGGCGAGCATATCTTTACCCCGCTCGGCAATCAGCTCGAGGAGCATTAACGGTGACCGATCGGTCCCTGACTCTTTCCGCGCCGGCAAAGATTAACCTCTACCTGGGGGTTCATACCGAGCGCGATGACCGCGGCTACCACAGGGTCGATTCCCTGATGGCGGCCGTCGGTCTTTCCGATACCGTGACGGTCGCGCCGTCGCAGGCGCTGACCGTCCAGACGGTTCCGGCATCAGATTTTCCCATGCAAAAGAATACGGCGTATCGGGCTGCGGTTGCTATGGCCGAGCATTATGGTCGCGAGGCAAACGTCTGCGTGACGATTGAGAAGCGCATTCCATTGTGCGCCGGCTTGGGCGGCCCCTCGACGGATGCGGCCGCGGTCATTGTCGCCTTGGCAGAGCTCTGGGGCATTGATCGCACCGACCCAGCGCTCGACGATATTGCGCGGGGCATTGGTGCTGACGTCCCGTTCTTTTTGCACGCGAGTCCTGCGTTCTACGTAGGTGGGGGAGACGTGCTGGCAACTGAGTACCCCGCGCTGCCTGCGACGCCCGTCGTGCTGGTCAAGCCGCGCGAGGCAAGCGTTTCGACAATTGAAGCCTATCGACGTTTTGACGAGGCCCCGGTGCCTGCGGACAAGCCCGGCGCGATAGCTTCTGCCTTGCGTGCTGGTGATGCCGAGACGGCATATGCACTCATCCATAACAACCTTGGTGTCATTTCCGCACAGATGGAGTCGCAGATTCAAACGGTCCTCGACTGGCTGCGTAAACAGGACGGAACCGTTGCTGTAGATGTGTGCGGATCGGGTGCCTGCTCGTTTGCCATTTGCGACACCGCTGCCACGGCCGAAAGGCTTGCCGATGCTGCCCAGCAAAATGGCTGGTGGGCCTGCGCGACTGAGCTTATTCCCAACACGGTTCAAATCGACGCGCCAAAGAAATAAAAATTTCTCTAGCACGCGGCGAAAATCTTTGTTACTATAGTCGAGCTAACGGGTTGTGGCTCAGTTTGGTAGAGCACTGCGTTCGGGACGCAGGGGTCGCTGGTTCAAATCCAGTCAACCCGACCAGAGCATGAGGAGGGACCGCTTCTTGCGGTCCCTTTTTTTAGCTAGTGTTGTGATACCGCGATACCCGCGGTATACTCATTCGAGCTTGTCTCGCTGTATTGTGGAGGTCTACATGTTTGGACTGAGGGCTCCTGAGCTCATCATTATTCTCGTCGTTGTCCTGATTATCTTCGGGCCCAAGAACCTGCCGAAGCTCGGCAAGTCCCTCGGCTCTACCGTCAAGAATATCCGTGAGGGTATGGAGGGCGACGATAAGGCCGAGACCAAGCAGGCCGAGGAGGTCGTGGTCGAGCAGTCCGAGGAGGACAAGGAGATCGCTGAGCTCGAGGCCAAGCTCGCTGCTGCCAAGAAGAAGCAGGCAGAGGACAGCGACGCGGACGCAGAGTAGTCCCATCCCTTTGGGGTGAGCACCTGACCGGCTTGCCCGCAGGCTAGCCGGTCTTTTTCGTTTTGTTGACAGTTGATTGTTTGATCAGAGTTGGGGAGATATCCGTATGGACGCAAGCCAGATCGTACTGACCGCTGAGGGCCGCCAGAAGCTCGTCGAGGAGCTCGCCTGGCGTGAGGGCGATTACGCCAAGGAGATCGTCGAGGACATCAAGGAAGCCCGCGCGTTCGGCGACCTTTCGGAGAACTCCGAGTACGATGCCGCCAAGGACAAGCAGGCCCAGAATGCTGCTCGTATCGCCGAGATCCAGGCCATTCTTGCCAACGCTCAGGTTGCTGCCACCACGGGCGACCTGACCGTCTCCATCGGTTCCACCGTTTCGCTGATTGATCCCAACGGCGAGGTCATGGAAGTCACGCTCGTCGGTACCACCGAGACCAACTCGCTCGAGCACAAGATTTCCAACGAGTCTCCGGTCGGTCACGCCATCATTGGTCACGGCGAGGGCGATTCCGTCGAGGTCGTTACGCCTTCCGGCAAGACTCGCGTCTACACCATCGCCAAGATCGCACGCTAGACCACGGTCCCGCGTAAAGGTATGTTTTCGCTCCCTGGGACCGAATCCTGGGGAGCGTTTTAGTTTGAGGAGCTAACTTATGGCAGAGAACCAGAACGCCGCCGATCAGGCATCGACGCTCAACGACGAGCGCGCCACCCGCCTGGTCAAGCGCGCCGCCCTGTTCGAGGCGGGCCAGAACCCCTATCCTGAGCACTCTGAGCTTGAGGACTACGTCGCCGATATCGAGGCTAAGTACGCCGATCTTGCCGATGGTGAGGACACCGAGGATGTCGTGAAGATTGCCGGCCGTGTGGTCGCCAAGCGCGGTCAGGGCAAGATCATGTTCATCGTCGTGCGCGATGCGACTGCCGAGATTCAACTGTTCTGCCGCATCAACGACATGGACGAGGCTGCCTGGAATACGCTCAAGGCCCTCGACCTGGGCGACATCCTGGGCGTGACCGGCGTGGTCGTGCGCACCAAGCGCGGCCAGCTTTCCGTTGCCCCTGAGAGCGCGACCCTGCTTTCCAAGGCCGTTCGTCCGCTGCCCGAGAAGTTCCACGGTCTTTCCGACAAGGAGACCCGCTATCGCCAGCGCTATGTCGACCTGATCGCCAACGACGACGTTCGTGAGACCTTCCGTAAGCGTTCGCAGATTCTCTCCACCTTCCGTCGCTTTATGGAGTCCGACGGCTACATGGAGGTCGAGACCCCCATCCTGCAGACCATCCAGGGTGGTGCCACGGCCAAGCCGTTCATTACCCACTTCAACGCGCTCGATCAGGAGTGCTACCTGCGTATTGCCACCGAGCTGCACCTCAAGCGCTGCATCGTCGGTGGTTTTGAGCGCGTGTTCGAGATCGGCCGCATCTTCCGTAACGAGGGCATGGACCTTACCCACAACCCCGAGTTCACCACGATGGAGGCCTACCGTGCCTTCTCCGACCTCGAGGGCATGAAGGCGCTCGCCCAGGGTGTCATTAAGGCGGCTAACAAGGCCATCGGCAACCCCGAGGTCATCGAGTACCAGGGCCAGACCATCGACCTTTCTGGTGAGTGGGCCAGCCGTCCCATGACCGACATCGTCTCCGACGTGCTCGGCAAGCAGGTCACCATCGACACGCCGGTCGAGGAGCTTGCTGCCGCCGCGCGCGAGAAGGGCCTGGAGATCAAGCCCGAGTGGACTGCTGGCAAGATCATCGCCGAGATTTACGATGAGCTGGGCGAGGACACCATCGTCAACCCGACGTTCGTGTGCGATTACCCCATCGAGGTCAGCCCGCTTGCCAAGCGCTTTGAGGACGACCCGCGCCTGACGCACCGCTTTGAGCTGGTTATTGCCGGTCACGAGTACGCCAACGCGTTCTCTGAGCTCAACGACCCGGTCGACCAGGCCGAGCGCTTTGCCGCTCAGATGGCCGAGAAGGCCGGCGGTGACGACGAGGCCATGGAGTACGACGAGGACTACGTGCGCGCCCTCGAGTACGGTATGCCTCCTGCGGGCGGCATCGGCATCGGCATCGACCGCGTGGTCATGCTGCTCACCAACCAGGCTTCTATCCGCGACGTGCTGCTGTTCCCGCACATGAAGCCCGAGAAGGGTTTCCAGTCCGGTGCCGCTGCCGCCAAGGCTGCCGAGGCCGGCAACGCCGCGAGCCCGTTCGTTAAGTCGCTTAAGCCCACGCTCGATTACTCCAAGATCGCCGTTGAGCCGCTGTTTGAGGAGTTCGTCGACTTTGATACCTTCTCCAAGAGCGACTTCCGCGCTGTGAAGGTCAAGGCATGCGAGGCCGTCAAGAAGTCCAAGAAGCTGCTGAGCTTTACGCTCGACGACGGCACCGGCACCGACCGCACCATCCTCTCCGGTATTCACGCTTATTACGAGCCCGAGGACCTGGTTGGCAAGACCTTGCTTGCCATCACCAACCTGCCTCCGCGCAAGATGATGGGTATTCCCAGCTGCGGCATGCTGATCAGCGCTGTCCACGAGGAGGAGGGCGAGGAGCGCCTCAACCTGATCCAGCTCGACGCCTCCATCCCCGCCGGCGCAAAGATGTACTAACTAGTTACGCGGTTCTACGAACCGCGTAACGGCTCGACGCTGCGCGGGCCGCATTTGGACAATCTGACGTTCAACTTCAAGGGCGCGACCAAAAGGTCAGCGCCCTTTCGTTTTACGTCACCTTGTCACAAATGCGACCCGCTCGCTGACTTATGCTCAACCTGCGGCGCCATTTTTCTTGAAGGCACCTTGCTCGCTCTGGCGGGCTTTCGCTGTCCGTCCTCTATCTGCGGTGTTGCCCTGGTTGGCACTTAGGGACGTTCCTTTTCTGCCGGCACTTGGGGACAGTCCTAGTCGTTGGGGATCTACCGACGCATTGGGGGTTTGCGCCTTCCATGCATGACAGCCGTCTCTTTTATGTTTCCTTTAGCCGTTGCTGCCTAGGATGGGGGTTAGTCGGTAGGAAGGGAGCGTCTATATGGACGACGCGAGCGAGCGTTCAATCGAAGAGGACATGCTCGATCAGTTCAATTACTTTGATGATGAGGACGAGGAGCTGATCGACCGTCGCGAGCCAGCGCCGCTTGATTCCTTTGATCTGGTCGATGAAGAGCCCGACGAGGACGAGGGCGAATCGGCGGAGCCCTCACAGCCTTCGCGCCTTGACTCGCTGCTTTCGAGAGCCCCCATGCACCACGGTGTCCGTGCCGGCGCGCTCCATATGAAAACTGACTGGCACCAGATCGTGACGGCAGGCGATGAACTTGCCGTCGATGCGCCGCTCACCGATAAATCATCCATCATCTGCCGCACCGGTATGCTTATGCTCGCGAGCGGAACGGGTGCCTGGCGTGTTCGCGATACCATGAATCGTGTCGCCGCCGTACTCGGTGTGACCATCCACGTTGACTTAAGTCTCCTGTCGTTTGAGTGTACTTGCATCGAAGATGGTCACTGCTTTAATGAGGTCGTCAGCTTGCCCACAACGGGCGTCAATACCCATCGCATTTGGATGATGGAGAGCTTCTTAAAGGAAATCGAGACGTATGGGCGCCGGTTTACCGTGCACGAATACCACGAGATGCTCAAGACCGTTGAGAGCTCAAAGCCCGATTACGCTCCCTGGCAACAGGGCCTTGCGGCAGCCTGTGCTTGCGGCGCCTTCGTCTTTTTGCTCGGCGGCGGCCCTATCGAGATGGCCTGCGCATTCGTAGGCGCTGGTGTCGGTAACTTTGCCCGCTCCCATATTCTCAAGCAGGGTCTTGGCCAGTTTAGCGCGCTGACGACTGGTGTTGCGCTCGCTTGCGTTTCGTATCTGCTGGCATTGCTCGGCCTTGGCCAGGTCGTACCGGGGGCAATGTCGCACCAAGAAGGCTATATCGGCGCCATGCTCTTTGTGATTCCCGGCTTTCCCCTCATTACGGCAGGCCTCGACATCGCTAAGCTCGATATGCGAAGTGGAATCGAGCGTCTTTCGTATGCTGTGTCGATTATTGTGATGGCGACCCTCGTAGGTTGGATGGTTGCCGAGTGCGTGGGACTGGCGCCGGATGACTTCGCCCCGCTCGGCCTCTCACCGTTGGCTCTTACGCTCTTGCGCATACTGATGAGCTTCGTTGGCGTATTCGGCTTCTCGGTGATGTTCAACAGCCCGGTAAAGATGGCCGCGGCAGCTGGGTTGATCGGCGCCGTGTCCAATACCCTGCGTCTGACCCTTGTCGATGCGCCGACGATGATTCCCTTCCTGGGCCTCAGCACGGGAATGCCTCCCGAGGCAGCAGCGTTTATCGGCGCGCTGGTATCGGGGCTGCTCGCAAGCTTGGCTGAAGTCAAGCTCACCTACCCGCGCATCGCCCTCACGGTGCCTTCGATTGTCATTATGGTGCCGGGCTTGTATCTGTATCGCTCGATGTATTACATGTGCACCTTCGACACGGTCAATATGCTCGGCTGGTTTGTGCGCGCAGTGCTCATCGTAGCGTTTCTGCCCGTTGGACTGGGTGTGGCGCGTACGCTCACCGACCCTCGCTGGCGCCACACCAGCTAATTGGTGCAAGGGGGACAGGTTACTTTGCACCCCCAATGAGTTGCGGTGAAATAGGGACTGAATTGCTGCTTAAGGGGGTGCGGACAGAAAGTTGGACCGCGGGGCGGTCCGGACTGGAGGTTCGCATGTACAGCAGGGAGAAGGTCGAGCTCTTCCTCCTGGCGACGGAGGACGGCATGGGGCCCACCGCCGCCGCGAAGTTCGCGGGGGTCTCGGTGGGCGCGGCCAAGAAGTGGGCGACGGGGCACCTCCCGCACAGCTACACCG
Organism: uncultured Collinsella sp.; assembly: GCA_902491895.1. Lineage (GTDB taxonomy): Bacteria > Actinomycetota > Coriobacteriia > Coriobacteriales > Coriobacteriaceae > Collinsella. Next base: position 14,625 of record CABUJH010000045.1, read on the forward strand.
GGGCGCGCTGTAGAATCGTGGCGAGGAAACCGCCACGGAAGGAGGCCAGCTTGGGCCCCGACAAGTCGATCTACGCCCCGCCCGCGACCGGCCCGCTCGCCGGGCTCAACGAGGACCAGATAGAGAACCTGCTGCTCAGGGCGGTGTTGGCCGACCTAAAAGCGGAAGGGTGGGACCCGGCTTCGATCTCGAACAGGAGCAAGTGTTAGCGCTACTGTAAAAACAACCAATTTCGCCATCGCACTTTAGCCGATTCCG
>CABUJH010000046.1 GCA_902491895.1 uncultured Collinsella sp.
AATGGAGCGGACAACGGGGCTCGAACCCGCGACCCCAACCTTGGCAAGGTTGTGCTCTACCAACTGAGCCATGTCCGCTTGCGGGTTATTAATTTACGCGAGTTGTCCAAAAGACGCAAGTACTTTTTTCAAAAAACTTATCTGCCGCATGTTCTTAGTGGCCAAACGCGCTAAAGCGATTGACTAGGCGCACGATTCCAGCGCTCCGCCAAACAGCTTCACCATCTGCACGCGCGTGCCGGCGCCATCTGTACGACGAGCAACCTCCACGTTATCGACGAGCATACGCATGAGCTTGATACCACGTCCGCGCTCCTCGGATGTGACCGGCTCGTTCGTTTCATCGATAGAATAGCCGGCACCTCGATCAAGCACCTCAACCACAACGCGATCGCCATAGGCCTGAACCGTCAGGACGCACCCGATACCGCCCGCATGGTCATAGGCATTACCCAGCGCCTCCCCCGACGCCAATGCGACATCGTAGCGCTCGTCACGGCGCAACGGAAGCGATTCAAGGAGTTCGGCGATGCGATGTCGGTAGTATGGAAGATTCTCGATACCCTGACGGACCTCAACGCTCTTACTCCAGCGAGGCAGCTCCCCCACCGGAATGGCAGGAATTGACTCCCGTGCCGGCCCCACGACATGAAGGATATCGACAAGACGAGCAATCTCCAAAAAGCGAACAACTTCACCTGATGCATTGACGAGCGAAAGCAGGCCTTCTCGCCTCATAAGCTCACGAGCGCGCGTAAGCAGGAATGCCAAGCCCGTAGAATCGATAAAGCTAACAGCCTGACAGTTGATGACGACACGACGCACGCCGCGGCCAATCAAAGCATCCAACCGCCGACGCAGCGCAGGCACCGTGGCGATGTCGATATCGCCTGGTGGCGTCAAAACCGCTATGTCATTCCACTCATTCATACGACCATGGTTCCCCAAAAAAGCCCACTCGATGCATTCGTTTCCCCAACCGTACGGATTCAGCCCGCCCAGCGTCGTCTATGAACGACCCCGTAAAAACTCAAGGGACACCAATGCAATGTCATCGTCCAGCGCCGATTCGGTAAATCGGTCAAGCTCGCCCAAGACCTTGCCGCAAATGCCCGATACGCCCTCACCCGAGACAGAGAGCAGAAGGTCGCGCAAGCGCTGCTCGCCAAAGAACGCTCCGGTGCGGTCGCGGGCCTCAATCGTTCCATCCGTATACATGAAGAGCATGTCGCCGGGGGCAAACGTAAACACGCCTGTCTCGTACACCATGCTCTCAAAGGCACCGATTACGCCCGATTGGCATCCAAGCAGCTCAACCTCTCCCCCACGGGCCTCGCCGCCACCCAGCGGCATCGACTCTGGCCTGATGACCATGGTCGGAGGATGGCCCGCCGAACAATACGTTGCGCGTCCGGCTTTAAGGTCAATCTTGGCGATAAAGGCCGTCACGAACGTCTCGACCCTCGAAAAGCCCATGAGCATGCTGTTAAGGGAGCGTGCCATGCGGGCCGGTCCAGCGCCCTCCCAGGCATATGCCGTCAGGGCCGTCTTGACGAGCGCGGACATCGATGCGGCCTCAATGCCTTTGCCAGACACATCACCCAGAATCATGACGGCGCAGTCGTCGGGAAGACGAATGAGCGTATAGAAATCGCCTCCGACCAACGCCGAATTCGTGGCCGACAGGTACACCGAATCGGTTGCGATACCCGGAACATCCCCCAGGGAATTTCTCATGCCAATCTGGAGCGTCTGAGCGATATGGCGCTCCTCGCGCTTTTGAGATTCGCCTTCGTAGATCAGTTCAAAGTCATGCGCCAAGTGCACCAAGTAGTCATATTCAAGGTCATCAATCGGCTCTTGGCTACAATCACGAAGCAGCAGCGCGCGCGTCGTCGGGCTCTTCGCAACAGAAGCAGGAACAATCGCGTCGTTACTGTGCTTGCCATCGCCCTCAGAGCGCGGGTGCCCCGCCTCGATGCCGGAGTCGACGTAGAGACCTTGACAAGGCAGACCATGCGCCCTAAGCCAGCCTCCCATAGGCATCGATTCGTCAACGCGAGTTATACGGACGTGTTTAAGGTCCTCGGCACTCGTACCCCCCAAAACAGATGCCTCAAAGCCATCAGGGCCAGCCCCCAGACGTGCCGCTGGCGCCGTCGTGGAAAAGAAAAGCTTCTCGGGATCGTCCGGCAAAGCAACGCGACTGCCGCCTTCAAAATCTATGACGTAGGAATCCAGACTGGCGTCATACTCAACAGGGCAAAAATGGCAGTTGAGCATATTGCAGATCTCGGACGATACCGCCTGGGTAGCCGCGACGGAATCGTCTAGAAAGGTAAACAACTCATCACGTAAGACATTGAGCGAGCGGCCAAGCTCGGCCGTGCGACGAGAGCGAAGACTCGATGCCATGCCGACCAGTTGGATAGACAAGTAATCGCAAATGACCTCGAGTACATTAACGTCATAGGCGAGCGGTGCCTGGGGGCGTTTCCAACCAACTTCCAGCACGCCAAGGATCTGCGTACCGTAAAAAACGGGAAGACAGATCTCGCTGCGGTGCGGAGGCATATCCTGCACGCGCAACAGGTGCTTAGAACGATTGTCCAAGTCCATGAACATACCGGAGGCGGCCTTATCGCCCTCAAGGTCCTGTTGAATCGACAAGCGACAGGCACGCGACTCACGAAGAACATACGTCGGAATGCCAGCGCCATACGGCAAAAACTCAGGCAGGTAGCTGTCGTACAGCTCCTTGGAAACACCGCGAAGTTTAAAACCGCCGCTCTCAGAAAAATAGATAGCGGCACCCGAAGCATCGAGCGTTCCTACAAGCTGGTTCAAAACAGTATCAAGCAGGCTGGGTAACTCATCGGAGCCCACAGTGCTCATAATGACCGAGAGCGTGCCAGAGAGACGCTTGTTCGCCACTCTAAGCTCCGATAACGCACGCTTGAGTTGACGGTCGTGAGAATACTGTTCTTCGATGCTATGGAGCGCCACCAGGACACGTGGCGCGCGGCGCCCAAAGATGCGTGGAGGCGTCACGGAGCCCGCACGAACCAAGACGGGGATAAAGGAGCCGTCACTCAGCTTGAGCATCAGTTCGTTCTCGGAGCCATCAGTTTCAAATGGCAGACGATGTTCCGTCGCACGTTCAAAAGCGGATGAGTACAGGACGTCTTTAACATCTCCACCGATGACGTCGGCGCGTTCCTCGCACATCAAACCAAGTAAGCGATTATTCACATGCAGAATGGTTCCGTCGAGCTCACAGATGATGACAGCATCGCTCGTGATCTCGACTAGTTGGGCAACGTCTGCCCACTCGTTGCGTTCAAGCGTTTCCATCGTGGACCCCACCGTCTATCGGTAACAAAAAAGCCTCCGAAGAGGCTTCTCAAATGCGATGGTGTCGGAGGCGGGACTTGAACCCGCATGACCAAAAAGCGGTCACTAGCACCTCAAGCTAGCGCGTCTGCCAATTCCGCCACTCCGACATGCTATGTTGTTGATTCGCGGTCCGTTTTGTTGGACCCGCGCGTTCAACGAAGAAGATAATAACCTATGATTCGAGAACTGTGCAAGCACTTTTTTCAAAAAAGTTTACGAATTTGTAAATGCGCTGGTAGATCTATATGTTCGGCCCCGAATCGGTGTTGCCTCCCGGCGCGTCCTCGGGCATGAGCGATATTTTATTGCGCACTTCGTGCTGCAAAATATCGCTCCCCCTGCGGAATGCGCCGGGAGGGAACACCGATTCGGGGCCTGCAGATACATACTTCAGGCACAGTTCTCAAACATGTTCTGGGGGCTGATGCAAATTTGGTGGCTCGGCTTTGCCGAGCCCTTATATAAAGAGGCCGGAGCTAAAGCTCCGGCCTCACTAACTTTCCTATTAGATTAAGTGAGCGATCAAGGAATCGCACCCCTCCCTGCCGCGTTGCCGCAGGGCCCGCGCTGGACTTAGTTTTCAGAACATTCCGCAGACCAGGAAACCCCCTTATCCGCGGCTCCGAAGGAGCAGGATAAGGGGGTTTCCATGGTCGAGGACGTTCTGAAAACTAAGTCCAGCGCGGGCCCGGACGATAACAACCGGCTACAGGTCGATGTGCGATTCCTTGATCGGGAACGGCTCCGCGAAGTGGCACGCGCAGCAGTGACCCGGTGCGACTTCCTTAAACTCGGGAAGCTTCTCAGAGCAGATGCCCTGCGCGATCGGGCAGCGAGTGTGGAAACGGCAGCCGGTCGGCGGATCCAGCGGTGACGGCGGATCGCCGGCGAGGATGATGCGCTTACGGGTCTTCTGGATATCCGGATCGGGAACCGGCACGGCAGACAGCAGCGACTGCGTGTACGGATGGTGAGGCTCGCTATAGAGCGTCTTCCAGTCCGAAACCTCAACCATCTTACCCAGATACATAACGGCAACGCGATCGGAAATGTGCTGCACGACGGACAGGTCGTGAGCGATAAACAGATACGCGGTACCGAACTTGTCCTGCAGTTCCTTGAGCAGGTTCAGAACCTGGGCCTGAATGGACACATCCAGAGCGGAAACCGGCTCGTCACAGATAATCAGCTTAGGCTTCAGCGCAAATGCACGGGCAATGCCGACACGCTGACGCTGACCGCCGGAGAACTCATGAGGATAGCGGTTAATGTGCTCGGGGTTCAGTCCGACAACGTCGAGAAGCTCGCGGACGCGCTCAATGCGCTCCTCCTTGGTGCCCACGCCGTGAATGGTCATGGGCTCGGAGACAATCTCGCCGATGGTCATACGAGGATTAAGCGAAGCATAAGGATCCTGGAAGATAAACTGCATCTCACGACGCATGTCCTTGATCTCATGCTTGCTCATCTCGGCAACATCTTTGCCCTGGAAGAACACCTTACCGGCAGTCGGCTTGGTCAAGCGCATGATGGTGCGGCCCGTGGTGGACTTGCCGCAACCAGACTCGCCAACCAGACCAAAGGTCTCGCCAGGATAAATCTCGAAAGAGATGTCATTTACAGCAGAGACGACGCGCTTGGAAAAACGCTTGGCGAACATGCCGGACTCTGCGGGGAACTCCTTAGAAAGATGCTCGACCTTCAGCAGCGGAGTACGCTCGTTATTGTCTGCCATTTACGCCTCGCCTCCCTTCTTGGAATCCTTGCGCGTACGGGACGTCTCAGGAGCGTTCTTGAGGAACTCGGGGTCACCGGAATAATGGCACGCAGAATAGTGGCCGGACTCGGTGACAACACGCTCGGGGCGCTGCTTGCGGCACTTATCGGTCGCATAGGGGCAACGAGGCGAGAACACGCAACCCTCGGGCAGGTTCATGAGTGAAGGCGGATTGCCGTGAATCGGCGTAAGCGGCTTCTTCTCATCGATAGCCTGCTCCGGGATGGAGCGAATCAGGCCCCAGGTATAGGGGTGACGGCTCTCGTAGAAGATTTCCTCAGCAGTACCGAACTCGACGGGACGGCCGGCGTACATAACCATGATCTTATCGGCCATATCGGCAACGACGCCCAGGTCATGGGTAATCATGATGATGGCGTTGCCGTTCTTTTCCTGCATTTCCTGCATGAGCTCGATAATCTGAGCCTGAATGGTAACGTCCAGAGCCGTCGTGGGCTCGTCGGCAATCAGGATATCGGGATCGCAGGCAAGAGCCATAGCGATCATGACGCGCTGACGCATACCGCCGGAGAACTGGTGCGGATACTCATTGACGCGCTTCTCGGGCTCAGGAATGCCAACGAGGTCCAAAAGCTCGGTGGCGCGCTTGAGCGCCTCCTGCTTGGAGTAGCCACGGTGCAGACGAAGGCCCTCACCCACCTGCTTGCCGATCTTGTAGACCGGGTTCAAGGAGGTCATAGGATCCTGGAAGATCATCGCGATATCGTTACCGCGAATGTGCTGCATCTCTTCCTCGGTCATCTCGAGGATAGAACGACCACGATAGCGAACGTCGCCGCCCTCAATCTTTCCCGGAGGCATCGAGATGAGGCCCATGATGGTCATGGCGGTCACGGACTTACCGGAGCCGGACTCGCCGACGACGCCCAGGGTCTCGCCGCGATCGAGCGTGTAGGAGACACCGTCGACAGCGCGAACAACGCCATCCTCGGTGTGGAAATACATCTTAAGGTCATCGACCTCGAGCAGATGCTGGCCCTCGGGAACCGGCTGGTCCTTCAGGTCCACATAGTTCTTGTTCTTCTTCATCCTTATGCGTCCTTCATCTTGACGTCGAGGGCGTCACGCAGACCGTCACCCAGCAGGGTGAAGGCGAGCACCGTCGAGAGAATTGCCAGACCGGGCATGATCATCATCCAGGGAGCGGTCAGAAGATACTGCTGACCGTCCTGAATCATGGAGCCCCACGAAGGCGTAGGCGGAATAACGCCCATGCCGAGGAAGGACAGAGCGGACTCGGTCAGAATGGCACCACCGATGTTCATGGTCGCGTAGACCACGATGGAGGCGACGGAGTTCGGGAAGATGTGACGCACGACGATACGAACATCAGATGCACCCATCGCGCGCGCAGCGTCAACATAGTCGTTTTCCTTGACCGTCAAGATTGCAGAGCGGAAGACGCGCGCAATCGAAGGCCATCCGAGAATGCCGATGGCGATAAAGACGTTCTGAAGACCACGGCCGATAACGGCGATCATGGCGACAACGAACAGCACGTACGGGAACGCCAGGAAGATATCCGCGCAGCGCATGATGATCGTATCCCAGATGCCGCCGTAGAAACCGGCCAGAGCACCCATGACCAGACCTATCAGCGTGGAGATCGCAGTGGCCATAATACCGACGGAAAGCGAAACGCGTGCACCGTAGATAACGCGGACGAGAATGTCGCGACCAAGGGCGTCGGTGCCAAACGGGTGCTCTGCACACGGAGCCAGCAGTGACGTCTCGGCCATGGTGGTCGAGTCGGAAGCCGTCGGCGAACCGAGCCAGGGCTTAGCCCACAGATCTGCGGTCAGGGCAACCAAAACGACGATGATGATCCAGCAGACACCGATAACGGCGAGCTTGTTCTTGCGAAGACGCTTAAAAGCGTCACCCCACAGCGTGCGGGACTTGGCGGGAGCAGATGCGGCCTTGGTGGCGGTAGCCTGCTCCTGAGACTGAGAATCAGTTTCCTGCATGAGACGTACCTCCCTTAGGCCTTATCCGACGGACCGCCAAGGCGGATGCGCGGGTCGAGGAATGCATAGCTAATGTCGACGAGCAGGTTAATCACCATGACGACGACGACGATGAGCGTAACGCCGCCCATAACGATGGGCCAGTCACGCATGCTAATGGCGCGATAGACCTCATAGCCGATACCGGGCCAGTTAAAAACCGTCTCGGTCAGGATGGCGCCCGAAAGCATGCCACCAAAGTCGACACCAATATAGGTAACGACGGGGATGAGTGCATTCTTAAGCGCATGCTTGACGATGATCGCGCGATTGGAGAGACCCTTGGCCTTTGCCGTACGGATGTAATCCTGGTTCATGACGTCAAGCAGCTGCGAGCGCATAATGCGGGCGGCATAAGCGGTCGAAACCGAAGCCAGCGTAATGGTCGGAAGCACATAGTGCATCCAATCCTGATACTGAGAGCTGGAACCGCCGGCACCCGAGATCGGCATGGAGATTGCACCGCCCGTAGCGTCCTTGAGGATGACGCCAAAGAACAGCTGCAGCAACATACCGAGCCAGAAGGCCGGGACCGCAACGAGGATCGACGTGGTGAGCGTTACCAAAATATCCCAGAAGGAATAACGCTTTACCGCCGAAATGATACCCGCACCGATACCCATGATTGCCTCGAGCACGATGGCGCACGCGGCAAGTTTGACCGTATACGGATACTTCTGGGCAAAAATTTCCGTAACCGGCAGCTTGCGCTGATACGAATTGCCCAGATCGCCATGAAGCAGGCCGTTCATGTAATACAAGTAACGGTCCACGAGCGACGTTTGAACGGGGTCGCCGTTCTCGTCAAGGATCGCGTTGCCGTCCTCGTCCGACTGGACCAGGTGATAGCGGACGCGAAGCTGAAGCTCCACCTCGGGGGACAGAGCCTTGTCTCCACCGATCAGCTTGATCGGATCTCCCGGCACGATATTCTGAAGGGCGAACAGAATCAGCGTAACGCCCAAAAATACCGGGATGAACTGAAGCACACGTTTAACGATGTACTTACCCATACCACTCCCCTATCTAGGGATTAACCTAAATGGGATGCCGATCGCCAGACCGGCATCCCAAAATTACCATCAGCCAGTTTACCCCAGGTTAGGGAGAACTGTATGTTTCCCATGAGGTCTACGTAAATACTTGACCCTCACGGAAGCTGCAAACTCTTAGGCGAGCTCAGCGGTACCCAGCTCAGCGTGCTTCTGCGGATCGACATAGAGGTGCTTGATGCGATCGGAGCCGACGATGGTGTGCGTGTAGAACATCACCGGGATGACCGGGCAGTCGGCAGCGACCATAGCGTCGGCCTCCTGCATCTTAGCAACGCGCTCTTCGTCGTCAACCGTGGTGCGAGCCTCGTTGACCTTGGCGTCGAACTCGGGGTTGTTGTAACCGGAGCGGTTGTCGCCACCGAGGGAGTCGGAGTGGAACAGCGGATACAGGAAGTTGTCCATAATCGGGTAGTCGGCAATCCAACCCAGACGACCGAACTGATAGTTAAAGTTCTGGTACTGCTCGAGCAAGGCAGACCACTCAGGGGTATCGGAGACAGCGGTAACGCCAACCTTGGCGAGGTCGCCGATGATGGACTCCATGATCTCCTTGTGACCGCCGTCCTGGTTGTAGGAAAGGGTCACGCTAATGCCACGATCCCCGTTAGCGCCAGCGGGAGCAACCTTGTCGAGGTACTCGTTAGCCTTGTCGACATCGTAGGCGCAGAACTCCCATGCGCCCTCCTTGTAGCCATCGATGCCCGGAGGAACAATGCCGTCGGCAGGGGTACGGGTACCCTTGAAGATGGTCTTGCAGATGGCCTCACGGTTGATGGCCAGGGAGATGCCCCTACGCAGGTCGGCGTTGTTGAACGGCTCGGCCGTGGTGTTGCAGGTCAGATAGTACGTGGAAGGCTCGGCGCCGAGCAGCATGCGCTCGCCGTCACCCATGGTGTAGCCGTCCTTGGACACGCCGCGATCCTTCTTGGCGGCATCGATCTGAGCAACGGGAACGTCGCAGACATCGAGGTTACCGGCCTGGAACTCCTTGTAAGCAGTCTCCATGTCCTTGATGACCTGGAAGTGGATGCCATCGATCTTGGCCTTGTCGCCATAGTAATCGTCGAACTTCTTGAGGTTGATCTCCTGACCATCCTCCCACTTGCCGTCCATCATGAACGGGCCGTTACCGACCGGTGCAAGATAGAAGCTCTTGACATCGGACTCGGCGCACTCGGGAACCGGGGCCAGAGCCGGGTGAGAGGCGACGAAGGGGAAGTCGGCGTAAGCGGAAGACAGCTTGACGACGAGGGTCTCATCGTCGGGGCAAGTAACACCGCTGAGCTCGGTAGCGTTACCGGCAAGCAGGTCGTCATAGCCCTCGACCATAGAAAGGTGATAGGAGACCTCGGAAGGGCCGTACTCGGTAGCGATGGCCGACTTGGTGTTGACCAGACGCTCCCAACCGAGCTTGAAGGACTTGGAGGTAACGTCGTCACCGTTGTGGAACTTGGCCTTCTTGATCTTGAAGGTGAACTCGGTGGCGTCGTCGTTGGCCTCAAAGGACTCGCAAGCCAGCGGAACGATCTCGCCCTTCTCGGCGTCATAAGAGGTCAGAGCATCAAAGAGCTGGTACTCGACCTGAGTGCCCTGGTCCTCCTGGACGTTATAGGGGTCGATGCAGACCGGGTTGTTGATGTAGAAGTTCAGCGTCGAACCGGACTCAGAACCGGAAGCGTCGCCGCCCTTCTTGCCGCATGCGGCAAGAAAAGCCATGGAGCTCGCAGCAAGGGTACCGCCGACAAAGGCGCGACGACCCATAACGGGCTGGTGGAACATAGAATCAGCCATGCCATCCTCCTTATGAGATAGGACAAAGTAAGTTCGGTCGGGCAACGTCAAGACAGCCCAATCGAACCATTCAAACGCGGTCCGCCGTTTTGGCTGGTTATACAAAGCGGACCAACGTATTGCAATACAGTAGCGCATTTTATGCACGATTTGGGGCTAATTCCGGTTAACGGTCGAGATTTTCTTTAGTTGGGCGAAGTATATGAGGATATTTTGACTCTGTTACAAATATGTAAACAAAAAGGGTCCCGCACTTGCGGGACCCTTTTCAAGTATTTATGCGGCTCGTGATTAGTAGCCCACGATGCCCTGCGGGAAGAAGAACATGCACAGCACGACGCACACGGCAAACACGACAGCCATGATGACGGTCAGGCGGTCAAGGTTCTGCTCCATAACGCCCGTGGCAGAGCTGGAGTTATACAGCGAGCTGGCAATCATATCCGAAACGCCGGTACCCTTACCGGAATGCATCAGGACGAGAATCGTCAGCGCCACGGCAGAAACAGCCCAAACGACAAACAGAAGAATCTGGAACGGACCCATAGATAAGCTCCTTAATAGAACAGTTCAAACTCCAGTACTGTACCACAATCCCCCGCTCTCCCCTACCTGCCACTCAATGACGGGGTGGAAATGGCAGAAATACCAAAAAGGGGGTTGTCCGGTTGTGGACAACCCCCTTGCTAGAAAACGGTATTTGTTTTCTATTAGGCCTCGGTAGCGAGCACGCGGCCCGTCATCTCGGCGGAAGGCTCAATACCAGCCATGGTGAGCATGGTCGGAGCGATATCGGAAAGACGGCCGTCCTCGATACCGGTGAGCTTGGCCTTCTCATCAACGATGATGAACGGCACGCGGTTGGTGGTGTGAGCCGTAAACGGATGCTTGGAACCGTCGGAAGCAACGTCAAACATGTGATCGGCGTTGCCGTGGTCGGCGGTAATCAGTGCAAAGCCGCCCTTGGCGAGAATCGCCGGGACAACCTTGGACAGGGCATCGTCAACAGCCTCAACGGCCTTAACGGCAGCGTTGAAGACACCGGTGTGACCAACCATGTCGCAGTTCGCGAAGTTCACGATGTAGAAATCAGCGCGATCCTCGTTGATGGCGGCGACGAGCTTCTCGGTAACCTCGGGAGCGCTCATCTCGGGCTGCAGATCGTAGGTAGCAACCTTGGGGGAAGCGACGAGCACGCGCTCCTCGCCCTCCTTGGGCTCCTCGATGCCACCGTTGAGGAAGAACGTCACGTGGGCGTACTTCTCGGTCTCGGCGGTGTGAAGCTGCTTCAGGCCATTGGCGGCGATAACGTCGGCCAGGACGTTCTCGGGGAACGTCTTGGGGAAGGCGACCTCGACGTCAAACGTCGGATCATACTCGGTCATCGTCACAAAATGCGAAAGCTTGATCTGCTCGCGCTCAAAGCCGTCGAACTCCTTGTCCGTGAACACGCGGGTCATCTGACGAGCGCGGTCGGGACGGAAGTTGAAGAAGATGGCCGCGTCGCCCTCGTGAATGCCCTCGTTGTGGGCAGCGAAGGGCTCGACGAACTCGTCGCCGCGCGGGTCCTTCTCGTAGTAGGCCTTGATACCGGCAACGGGGTCTGTATCGGCATCGGACGCGTTGACCATGACGTCGTAGGCGCGCTGGATGCGCTCCCAACGATTATCGCGGTCCATGGCCCAATAACGGCCCGAGACGGTGGCAACGCGAGCGTCGCAACCGGTCTCCTCGGAGATCTTAGCCAGGAAGGCGCAGAACTCACTCATGTAACCGGCACCGGACTGCGGGTCAACGTCGCGACCATCCATGAAGGCGTGGACGCGAACGGTCTTGACACCGTGCTCGGCAGCCATCTTGACCAGAGCCTCGACGTGGTTCATGTGAGAATGAACACCGCCAGGGCTCATAAGGCCCATGAGGTGGAGAGTCTTACCGTCAGCCTTGACATCGTCCATAGCCTTGACGAAAACCTCGTTCTTGGCGATGGAGCCGTCCTTGATGGCATTGTTGATGCGCGAAAGCTCCTGGAACACGATGCGGCCGGCACCGATGTTGAGGTGACCCACCTCGGAGTTACCCATCTGGCCGTCGGGAAGGCCCACGTCCTCGCCCGAAGCACCGAGCGTGGTGTGGGGGTACTTCTCGTACAGGCCATCAAGGAAGGGCGTCTTGGCAGCGGCGACGGCGTTCTCGCCATCGGCCGGAGCAAGGCCGCAGCCATCCATGATAATCAGGAGTGCAGGAAGATGACGTTGTGCCATATGTCCTACTCGCCTGCCTTGACGACCATAGAGGCGAAGTCGGCAGCCTTGAGCGAAGCGCCGCCCACGAGGGCGCCGTCAACGTCGGGCTTGGCGACGAGCTCGGCGATGTTGCCGGGCTTGGCGGAACCGCCATACAGCACGCGGATGCCGTTAGCGAGCTCCTCGCCGAACATCTCCTTGAGGGTCTCACGGATAGCGCCGCAGACCTCCTGAGCATCCTCGGCGGTAGCGGTCTTGCCGGTGCCGATGGCCCAGATGGGCTCGTAGGCGACGACGACCTGCTTGGGGCAGGTGATCTCAAGACCAGCAAGGCCAGCCTTGACCTGGTTCACGACGTGCTCGACATAGGTGCCGGCCTCGCGGACCTCGAGGGACTCGCCGCAGCAGAAGACGGGAACAAGGCCGGCGGCAACGAGAGCCTTGGCCTTCTTGTTCTGGTCCTCGTCGGTCTCGTGGAAGTAGTCGCGACGCTCGGAGTGACCGATGATGCAGTAGGTGCAGCCAGCGGACTTGAGCATGTCGCAAGAGGACTCACCGGTGAAGGCACCCTTGGCCTCCCAGTACACGTTCTGTGCACCGAGGGCGATGGGGGCAGCCTGAATGCGGTCATGAACCGTGGTGATGTCGATGGTCGGAGGGCAGACGAGCACCTCGACGCCAGCCGGAACCTCGGGCAGAGCCTGAGCCAGCTCGTCGGCGAGCTTGGCGGCCTCGGCGACGTCGTTGTTCATCTTCCAGTTACCAGCGATAAGAAGGGTGCGATTAGGCATCGAGAAGCGCCTCCACTCCGGGAAGGGCCTTGCCCTCGACGAGCTCCATGGAAGCGCCACCACCGGTGGAGATCCAGCTCATCTTGTCGGCCAGGCCGAACTTGTTGACGGCCGCGACGGAATCGCCGCCACCGATGATCGACGTGCAGTCAGAGTCCGCGACGGCGCGGCAGACGGCCTCGGTGCCGTGCGCGAAGTTGTCGAACTCGAAGACGCCCATGGGGCCGTTCCAGAAGACGGTCTTGGCGCCCTTGATGGCCTCGGCGTAGAGCTCCTCGGTCTTGGGGCCGATGTCCATGCCCTCGCGGTCATCGGGGATGGCGTCGGAGGCCACGACCTCGGGCACGGCGTCCTCGCCGAAGTGGTCGGCAACGCGGTTGTCGACGGGCAGCAGGATCTTGACGCCCTTGTCCTCGGCCTTCTTGAGCATCTCGCCGGCGCGCTCGACCCAGTCCTCCTCCTTGAGGGACTGGCCGACGGTCATGCCCTTGGCGAGGAAGAAGGTGTAGGCCATGCCGCCGCCGATGATCAGCGTGTCAGCGGAGTCGATGAGGTGGTCGAGGACGCCGATCTTGGACGAGACCTTGGAGCCGCCGACGATGGCGACGAACGGACGCTCGGGCTCGGCGAAGATCGAGGTCAGGGTGTCGACCTCCTTCTCGAGCAGGAAGCCGGCGACGGCCGGGATGTAGGCGGCAGGGCCCACGACGGAGCCCTGGGCGCGGTGGGCGGTGCCGAAGGCGTCGAGCACGAAAACGTCGCCGTAGGAGGCGAGGCGCTTGGCGATCTCGGGGTCGTTCTTCTTCTCGCGCTTGTCGAAGCGGACGTTCTCGAGGACGAGGACGTGGCCCGGCTCGAGGGCGTTGACGGCGGCCTCGGCCTCGTCACCGTAGGTGTCGGCGACGAAGGAGACGGGCAGGCCGCTCATCTCGGCGAGCTTCTCGGCGACGGGCTTGAGCGACAGCTCGGGCTCGAAGCCGGTGCCGGCCGGACGGCCGAGGTGGCTCATGAGGATGACGCGGGCGTTGTGCTCGACGAGGTACTTGATCGTGGGGAGCGCGGCGGAGATGCGCGTGGTGTCGCCCACGACGCCGTCCTTGATGGGCACGTTGAAGTCGACGCGGCACAGGACGCGCTTGCCGTCGACGTCGATGTCGCGGACGGTCTTCTTGGTAAAGGCCATATCGGATCCTTTCGTTGTCTGTGGGAGGGCGGTGGCGGCGCCGTGCGAGGCGGACACCGACTGCTCCCCCGTCAACAAAAAGGGCGCGGCCGCGGCCCGAAAGCTGCAACCGCGCCCCAAAGCTACCTAGGGAAGCGTCACTTAGGCGACGAACTTCTCGAAGTACTTGATGGTGCGGACCATCTGGGAGGTGTAGGAGTTCTCGTTGTCGTACCAAGAGGTGACCTGCACCAGGGACTGGCCGTTGCCGAGGTCGGAGACCATGGTCTGCGTGGCGTCGAAGATGGAGCCGTGGGTCTCGCCGACGATGTCGCGGGAGACGATCT
>CABUJH010000047.1 GCA_902491895.1 uncultured Collinsella sp.
GCCCGCCCGCCTCCGACCGACGGTCGAGTGAGATTACTTCGCAGCACCTGGGATTCCGTGGGAGGTTTTGGCGGTTTTGGCTCCGTTTACGATGGCGGTTTCCAGGGCCCTTACGGCGAGCATGCCCAGCAGGTCTAGGGGAACGGCGGCGCTTGCCTGGGCGCCCAGTTTGCCGCTGGCGAGGGTGTAGATGGTGTCGCCGTCGTTGGTGGTGTGTGTGGGGCGGATGGCGTGTGCGTAGGCGTCTGCGGCCATCTGGGAGACCTTGGTGGCTTGTGCCTTAGTGAGTTCCACGTTGGTGACGATGCAGCTGATGGTGGTGTTGGTGCGGTCGAGCGGCATCTGCATGGATCCGGCGGCGGCAAAGGCTGCGAGTTCCATGTCGACGATCTGGTCGCTATCGGCTGCGGCGCGCATGCCGGCGACCCACTCGCCGGTGAAGGGGTCGACAACGTTGCCGCAGGCGTTGACCGAGACCACGGCGCCCACCTTGATGGGGCCGAGTGCCACGGCGGCAGCTCCAAGGCCGGCCTTCATGCAGGTGGCAGGCCCCATGAGCTTACCCACGGTAGCGCCCGTGCCGGCGCCTACGTTGCCCTGTTCGAGCTTGGTGGGGGTGTGGTCGAGTGCTTCGCGCACGGCGGCGATGCCGGCCTCAATGTCGGGGCGCACGGTGGGGTTACCAAAGGCGAGGTCGAAGATACAGCTGGAGCACACGATAGGCACCTGCGTGGGGCCGACGGGAAGGCCGATGCCGCGGCTCTCAAGCTCGCGAGCGACGCCGCTTGCAGCCTCGAGGCCAAAGGCCGATCCACCCGAAAGGCAGACGGCGTGGACCTTGTCGACGGTGTTCTCGGGTCGCAGCAGGTCGGTTTCGCGCGATGCTGGAGCACCGCCGCGAACGTCAACGCCGCCGGTGGCGCCCTCGGGTGCCACGATTACGGTGCAACCGGTGCCGGCCTCCTCGTCCGTATAGTTGCCATAGCAAAAGCCATCGACATCGCAGACGTCAATGGCCTCGAGCAGTGTATCCATGTTTAACTCCTATCGGTTTTCCGCCGCGCCTTGTGCCCGGTCGGGATCCGTACGGTACGCCAAAATTGTAGGCGCCGGGGGATACCCAGCGCCAGATGCAATTACGAGAGTTTTTGAATCGCGCGCGCGACGCGGGCGATGGGTAGGCCCACCACGTTATAGAAGTCGCCCGAAATATCGTGCACGAGCATGCGTCCTCCTGTGCCCTGAATGCCGTAGGCGCCGGCCTTGTCCATGGGCTCACCCGAGGCGACGTAGTGCTCGATCTGCTCGTCGGTGAGCTCGTAGAACGTCACGTCGGTCACATCGACAAAGGACAGGCTTTCGGCGGCATGCGGGGCGGCCGTATCGCCTGCCTTAACGATGCAGACGCCGGTTGCGACCTGGTGCGTGCGGCCCGAAAGCTCACGGAGCATAGTGCGCGCCTCGTCCTCGGTTGCCGGCTTGCCCAGAATCTTGCCGTCAAAGGTGACGATGGTGTCGGCCGCGACCGTTAGCTCATTGGGCTCGGCATGCTCGGCGGCAACGGCGGCGGCTTTTGCGCGTGCTAAGCGTTCAACGAGCGTAAGCGGGGCCTCGCCATCAAACGGCGTTTCGTCGATATCGGCAGGAATGATGCGAATGTCATAGTCCGCCTCGCGCATCAACTCGATGCGGCGCGGTGATTGCGAAGCCAAAATCATAGCTGAATGCCCTCGGCGACTTTCTCGACGGCCTTGTCGCCGGCGAGCGTGCGCAGCAGCTCAAGCGCAAAGGGGAGCGACTGGGCCATGCCGCTAGCGGTGATGATGTTGCCGTCTTGCGTAACCTTCTCGCCGGTATAGGCGCCTTCGGGGAAGCTTTTCTCAAAGCCAGGGAAGCACGTGGCGTGGCGCCCCTCGAGCAGGTCGAGCTCGCCCAGGATAAACGGGGCGGCGCAGATGGCGGCGACGTGCTTGGTCGCGGCGAACTCGCAGACCACGTCGCAGACGCGCTGATCGGCGCGCAGGTTGGTGGCACCGGGTAGGCCGCCGGGCAGCACGACGCAGTCGTACTCGTCAAAGTTGATCTCATCAAAGAGCGCATCGCAGGTCACGGGGATCTGCAGCGAGCTTACGACCTCACGCGTGGGCATAATCGAGACGAGCGTGGCACGCACGCCGCCGCGACGCATGACGTCGACCATGGTCAAGCACTCAATAGTTTCAAAGCCATCGGCGGCGAGAACGGCAACGCTGGGCATGAGGGTTCCTTTCATAGACGGCATACAATTAGCCGTCTTATACCCCGAAGACCTCCGCTTGCCACGCTCGATTTCCCAATGTTTAAAATAGCCCCGTCCGAATTAGCTATCCTCACCCATCCTCAACAATCTCAATCTGTAACATCTAGACCCACTTTTGACCCTAACTGTTACAGATCAAGACAAACGGAAACCGCCCCGACAAAACGTCTAAATCTGTAACATCTACGGACCAAAACCGGGTCTTACTGTTACAGATCGAGACAGTCCCCAACAGCACCGCCCCGTTTGGGGAACGACTGCCATAGGTACGGCGGGCAGAGGCTCACTTTTTTCCTCGGTTTTTTCTTGACGGAATCTCACCTGTTGTAGTACTTTGTCCCAGTCTAAAAACGCGTGGACTTTTCTGGGCGCTAGCCACCTTTTTGCCACGCAACCGAGCAGTCGGTTGCGTGGCTTTTTTCGTCTTGGCAGCAGGTACCACATGCACCGCCAGAAGACCGCACGAGCCCACCTTCCGACTGCAGGGAACAGACGCACGAGACGTGCATCTGCAAGACAGCAGACGGAAGGGAGCCTAATGGCAGGAACAAACACAATCAAGCAACAGGCCGCCGGGGCAGGAGCCACGGGCGCGGGACAGGCCAAGGCGGCGCTCCAGGTCTTTGCGGGCGGCGCCTGCTACGGCGCGATGGCCACGACCTACAAGCTCGCCTACGCCGCGGGCTTCACCTCGGCACAGGTGGTGGCGAGCCAGGCGTGGTTTGGCTGCATCTTCTTCGCCCTCGCCACGCTCGCAGGGCACGCACTCGGGCACCGCTGGCAGCGCGTGGGCTGGAAGCTCGCCCTTAAGCTCATGGTCCTGGGAGCCCTCACCTGCCTCACCTCAATCCTCTACTGCTACGCCATGAGCGTGCTGCCCGCCCCGGTGGCGCTCACGCTCCTCTTCCAGTTCACGTGGCTGGGGCTCGTGTGGCAGACCGTCATGACGCGCCGGCCGCCGAGGCTCCTCCAAGTGGTCTCCGCCCTGGTCATCGTCTTCGGAACGGTGTTCGCCAGCGGCGTCTACAAGACCGGCATCACCGGGTACGACCCCGTGGCCCTGCTCTGCGCGCTGGGGGCGGCCGTGTCCTGCTCCCTCTTTGTCACCCTCTCCGGCAAGGTCGAGGCCCCCTGCTCGTCCGAGCAGCGTGGCGTCATCGTATGCGCGGGTTCCGTGGTCATGTCGCTCACGGTGTGCCCGGACTACGTCGTCTCGGGCGTCCTCGCCCAGGGCATCCTGCCCTTTGCCGTCATCGCCGGCTTCTTCGGCCTGCTCTGCCCGGTCCTGCTCTTCGGCATGGGCTCTCCGCACCTGCCCGCGGGCCTCTCCACTGTCATGGCCGCCGCGGAACTCCTCGCCGGCCTGTTCATCGCCATGATCGTCCTCGGCGAGCCGCTCGGCGTCGTCGAGTGGCTGGGCGTCGCCATCATCCTCGCCGGCGTGTGCCTGGCACAAGTCCCCTCCCTGCTTGGAGGCCGGGAGGCACGTCGCGCCGCCGCAGGACAAGCCGTCAGCTAGTCACCCCTTCACAGGCGGCCCGCGCGCATCAGGGAAAGGGCCACGGACCCGGCGCGCGAGGCCGCAAGGACGTTATAAAGCGTCCCCCGCAGAGATGGGGGCGCCAGAGAGAAGGAGGCACCATGCCATTTCCAAAAGGGTTCCTTTGGGGAGGAGCCACCGCCGCCAACCAATGCGAGGGAGGTTATGACGAGGGCGGCCGCGGCCTTGCCAACGTCGACGTCATCCCACACGGGCCGGAGCGCAACGACGTAAGCCGCGGCCTGAGGCGCATGCTCGACTTTGAGCCCGGGTACTACTACCCGGCCCAGACGGGCATCGACTTCTACCACCACTACCGCGAGGACATAGCCCTCTTCGCGGAGATGGGCTTTAAGGTCTTTCGCCTCTCCATCGCCTGGAGCCGCATCTTTCCCAATGGCGACGAGGAGGAGCCCAACGAGGCCGGGCTCGCCTTCTACGAGGACGTGTTCCGCTGCTGCCGCGAGCACGGGATCGAGCCCCTCGTGACCATCACGCACTTCGACTGCCCCATCCACCTCGTCAAGAAGTACGGCGCCTGGCGAAACCGCACCCTCATCGAGCTCTACAAGCGGCTCGTGACGGTGCTCTTCAACCGCTACCGCGGCCTCGTGCGCTGGTGGATCACGTTCAACGAGATGAACATGATCTTACACCGTCCCTTCATGGGTGCCGGCATCGTCCTCGAGCCCGGGGAGAATGCCCGCGAGGCCGAGTACCGCGCCGCGCACAACGAGCTCGTGGCGAGCGCCTGGGCCACCAAGATCGCCCGCGAGGTCGATCCGGAGAACAAGGTGGGCTGCATGCTCGCCGCGGGAAGCTACTACCCCTACTCCTGTCGTCCCGAGGACGTTCGCGCGGCGCAGGTCAAGAACCAGGAGGACCTCTTCTTCGTGGACGTGCAGGCGCGCGGTCGCTACCCCGGCTACGCGCTCAAGATGCTCGAGCGCGAGGGCATCGACGTGGGCATGACCGCCGAGGACGAGCGCATCCTTGCGGAGAACACCGTCGACTTCATCTCGTTTAGCTACTACTCCTCGCGCTGCACCGCGGGCGACCCCGACTCCGTGGGCGGCGTCGCCGAGGGCAACGCCTTCGCCGGCGTGGAAAACCCCTACGTGCGCACGAGCGACTGGGGCTGGGTCATCGACCCGCTGGGATTCCGCATCACGATCAACGACCTCTGGGACCGCTACCAGAAGCCGCTCTTTGTGGTGGAGAACGGCCTCGGCGCCTATGACGAGGTGCTTCCCGACGGCACGATCGAGGACGACTGCCGCATCGCCTACCTGCGCGAGCACATCGAGGCCATGCGCGACGCCATCGAGCAGGACGGCGTCGAGATGCTCGGCTACACCACCTGGGGGCCGATCGACCTCGTGAGCGCGGGCTCCGGCGAGATGGAGAAGCGCTACGGCTTCATCTACGTGGAACGCGACAACCTGGGCAACGGCACGCTCGAGCGCAGGCGCAAGAAGAGCTTCTACTGGTACCAACAGGCCATCGCCACCAACGGAGGCGACCTGGGCTAGCCGCCCGGGCAATATCGCTAAGGAGATAATAATGGCTGAAAAATACGACGATCTGGCCAGATCCATACTCGAGAACGTAGGCGGCGCCGAGAACGTCGCCAGCGTCGCGCACTGCATCACGCGCGTGCGCTTCAAGCTCAAGGACGAGTCCCGCGCCAACACGGCCAAGATTGAGACCCTCAAGGGCGTCATCCAGGTCATCCAGGCTAACGGCCAGTACCAGGTGGTCGTGGGTAACATCGTCGAGGACGTCTACGACGCGGTCCTGGAGGCCGGCAACTTCTCGGGCGGCGTAAGCGCCGACGACGAGCCCCAGGGCGATAAGACCGTTGCCTCCGTCGTCATCGACCTCATCTCTGGCATCTTCCAGCCCATCCTGGGACCGCTTGCCGCCGCAGGCATCATGAAGGGACTGCTTGCCCTCATCACCTACTTCGTCCCGGCCTTTGCAAACGACGGCCTCTACACGCTGCTCTACACCGTGGCTGACGGCTTCTTCTACTTCCTCCCCGTCGCCCTGGCGTTCAGTGCCGCGCGCAAGTTTCGCATGAACGAGTTCACCGGCGTGGCAATCGGCGTGGCGCTCCTCTACCCGACGATGGTCGCCCTGACCTCGGGTGAGGCGCTCGGCAGCATCGACCTCGGCGTGGCCGGCACGTTCTCGTGGTACGCCACCGCCCTCGGGCTCCCCATCATCATGCCCGTGTCCGGCTACGTGAGCTCGGTGATTCCCGTCCTTCTCATGGTGTGGTTCGGCTCTATCCTTGAGCGCTGGCTCAAGAGCTGGATGCCGACTGCGCTCAAGATGTTCCTCGTCCCGCTCGCCACGATGACGGTCTCCATCGTCTTGGGCTACCTCGTCATCGGCCCGGTGGCCACCCTCATCACCAACCTGCTGAGCGCGGCGTTCTCGTTCATCTTCCAGCTCCCCGTGGTTGGTTCCGTCCTGGGCAGCGCCCTGGTCGGCGGACTGTGGATGTGCCTCGTCATCTTTGGCTTCCACTGGAGCCTCATCCCCATCTCCATCATGAACCTGAACACCCTCGGCCACGACAGCGTGCTCGCCGCCACCATCGGCCACGGGTTCGCGCTCGGAGCGGTCATCTTTGCCATGTACCTCAGAAACAAGGACGAGCGCTTCCGCGGCATCGCCCTTCCCGCGATGATCTCCGCCTTCTTCTTCGGCGTCACCGAGCCTGGCATCTACGGCATCGCCCTCCCCAACAAGCGCGCGTTCGTCGTGGCATGCCTGAGCTCCGCCGTGGGCGGCGCCATCGTGGGAATGACGGGCGCCCTCATGTACATCTCGGGCGGCCTCGGCGTCTTCAACCTGCTCAACTTCATCGACGGGACCCCTGGTGGCGCCGGGATCTCCCACATGATCTTCGCGATCATCGCCTCGCTCGTTTCTGCCGTCCTGGCCTTTGTTATCGAGTTCATCACCTACCGACCCAACGACGACGAGGAAGGCGCCCACTAGCTTGCGCCCTTTTCGACCAGCTCTATGTAATTGAGGAGCAGTTGAGGTGGGCGAGGGCCGAGGTCGGTCGAGGCGGCCGCCCCGTGTCCGGGATAACCTGCCCGAAGGCGTCTAGCTTTCTCAAACGGCGCTGAAATGAACTTCGCCCCGATACTTGGACGGGTCAATTAGCGACCTATGTCGCACATGGGGACTGATTCCGGAACTCCTCCGGGGTCAGTCCCTTTTGCGTAACCCGCCTCCTCTTGTTCCAGTGAACGGTATAGGCTTCGAGGTCCCGCTTGAACTCCTCGAAGCTCCGCCACGTTCGGTTCCTGTAGAACTCGTCCTTCAGGCGCTCGGGCAGCAGCTCCGTCGCATGAGCTTGCCCTCGCACGCCGCTGGCCCCGGCCGGGTCCGGGCACCCTTCGGCCTCCCGCCGGCCTTCGGCGCGCCCGTACCCCCTGTCGCAAAGCTCTGCTGCAAGAGTCCTCAGCGTGGCGTCGTGCCTGACTCTCCCGTCCATAAAGAAGCCCCCATTTCTAATGTTCAAGAAATGAGGGGGCGGTTCAATTTCGGGACGGGGATTAAATAATCATTCGGAGCAAATTTATTATTATCCCCGTCTCAGAAA
The DNA here is from genome assembly GCA_902491895.1 of uncultured Collinsella sp. GTDB lineage: Bacteria > Actinomycetota > Coriobacteriia > Coriobacteriales > Coriobacteriaceae > Collinsella. Next base: position 7,465 of record CABUJH010000047.1, read on the forward strand.
AATCATCGGGCGTGGTCTTGGGCAAACAGTCTAGTTGCGCCTAAGGTGGACGACGGTCTCGCAGTGGAAGGTTTGTGGGAACAGGTCGACTGGCGTGATCTTTACGGGGGAGAAGGTACCTTCTTCGACAAAGCGTTTGAGATCGCGCGCCAGGGTGGTCGGGTCGCAGCTCACGTAGGCGACATCGCGGGCACTCGTGCTGGCGATAAGGTCGATCGCCTCGGGGGCGAGGCCTGCGCGCGGCGGGTCGACCACCAAGATGTCGGCATCCTGGTCGGGGAACTCGCGCACCGCGTCTCCGCCAATGACGTCGACGTTATCAAGCTTGTTGATTTCCAGGTTACGGCGCAGGTCGCGCACAGCGGGGCCGTAGGCCTCGACGGCGGCGACAAAGTCGCAGCGGCGGGCGAGCGGCAGGGTAAAGGTGCCGGCACCGCAGTACAGGTCCACGGCAAGCTCGTCTTCCTGCGGGTCGAGCGCTTCCATGACAAGCTCGATCAAAATCTCGGCACCCTTGGTGTTGACCTGAAAAAAAGACGGGGCAGACAAGCGCATCTGACCCTCGGCGATATTCTCGGTCCATGAGCCCTCTCCGGCGAGCATTTCGACCTTGGAGACACGGCGGGCCTTCTTTTCGCCCTTGCTCATCACGCGCACGATGCTCGTGGGATGAGTGGCGTCCGCCAGCACGCGGGAGACCTGCGAGCGCGGAAAAGAGCCTGTGGGCGTCCAGAGTGCGACCTCGAGTGCCTTGGTGCGGCGCGATGCGCGAATGCCCACGCGTTCGAGTCCCAAGTCATGGCTGCCGCTTAGATAGTTGAGTGCGCCGACGACCGATTTGAGTGCCTTCGGGAAGCGCTTATCGAACAGCGGACACATATCGACGGTCACGATTTTGCTGGGGTCGACACCGTGCATGCCAAGGCGCACGCGACCGTTGACGACGGTCGGTTCGAGCTCGATCTTGTTGCGGTAGCCCCAGTCGTCCTTGGTGTGGCAGATGGGCTGTACCAACTCATCGACCTGCTCAGGAGCGAACTTGCCGATGCGCTCGAGCGTGGAGCGCAGGTTTTGCTCCTTGGCGGCGAGCTGTGCCGTGCGTGAGAGATTGCCCCACGAGCAGCCGCCGCAGATGCCCACGAAGGGGCAGGGAGGCTGAATGCGATCGGGGCTTGGCTCCAGAATCTCGGTGGTGCGGGCGCGCATGAACGACTTGCCGTCCTGTACGACCTCGGCCTCGACGGTGTCGCCTGCCACGGCACCCTGCACAAAGACGGCCTTGCCGTTGTCGGCGTGCGCCAGCCCGTCGGCGCCGTAGGTCATCGATTCTATAGTGAGCTTCATATTCCTGCCTGTCATTCGCGTTGTTGTTCGCACCATGGTAGCAGGGAAAAGCGCCCCGCATCCGAGGCTTTCCTCAAATGCGGGGCGCTTCTACAAACTGCTTCTACAAACGACTATTTCGTCTTGCCGGTAATGAGCGTCTTAAGACCCAGGCCGATCAGACCCAGGCCCATGCGCACGCGACCGGGGCGATGGCGCTCGATGGCCTTGGTCTTGCCGGCGGGCTTATCGCGACGGGCACTCGTCCCGGGTGCGGACTTGGTGACCTGCGGCTCGGGCTGAGGTGCAGGTGCAGGCTCGGGCTCAATGACGGTCGCCTGGACCTCTTGGACCTTGGGCGTGGCCGGCTGCGGATCAGGAGCTGGGGCGGGCTTTGCCTCGGCGGCGGGCTCCGGAGTCGCGGTAGCGGGCTCGGGCGCTTTCTCCATGGCGGGCTCTGCGGCAGCCTCGGGCTCATTCACCGGGGGAGCTGCAACCACTTCCGGTTTGGCAGCTGCCCCATGTTCAACCTCGGCCTGGATAGCTTCTTCGGCCACGCGTTCCTTCTCCTGTGCGCGCTGCTGCGCGGCGGCCTCGGCGTTGCGATACGCGCGCTCCAGCAGAGCTTCCTGCGAGTTGAAGGGTTTCTCGTCCTCTTTGCGCTCAACCGGAACCCAGGTGCCGCCACTCGTCAGGCTGCGTGCCTTCACGTTGTCGCGCAGCTGCATTCCCATGTACTCGTGCACCAGGGCGCGGCAGGTGGGGTCGAGCACGGGGAAGGCGATCTCCACGCGGTGCTCGGTGTTGCGCGTCATCATGTCTGCCGAGCTCAGGTAGATCATGTCCGAGTCCACGCCAAAGGCATAGACGCGCGCATGCTCCAAAAAACGTCCGACGATGGAGCGCACGTGCACGTTCTCGGTCTTGCCCGGAATACCGGGCTTGAGACACGAGATGCCGCGGATGATCATGTCTACGCGCACACCGGCACACGATGCCTCGGCGATCTTATCGATAACCTCGCGGTCGGTCAGCGAGTTGAGCTTAAAGAACACGCGGGCGGGCTCGCCGACAAGGGCGCGCTGAATCTCGCGGTCCAGGCCGCGCATGATGAGCGGTTTCAGTCCGGCGGGCGCCACGCCCAGGAAGCGGTAGTCGCCGCGCAGGTTGCCCAGCGACAGGTTGCGGAAGAACAGGTTGGCGTCCTCGCCGATACCGGGATGGGCGGTCATGAGCATAAAGTCACTGTAGAGCTTGGCCGTCTTCTCGTTAAAGTTGCCGGTGCCCAACAGCGTGAGACGGGTGAGCGCCATGCCCTCACGATAGGTGAGCTGGCAGATCTTGGAGTGGCACTTAAAGCCCTCGGAGCCGTAGATAACGGTGCAGCCGGCCTCTTCCAGACGTTCGGCCCACTCGATGTTGTTCTGCTCGTCAAAGCGTGCGCGGAGCTCCATGAGCACCGTGACCTCTTTGCCGTTTTCGGCAGCATCGATGAGCGACTCGCACAGGCGGCTTTGTTTGGCCACGCGGTAGAGCGTGATGCGCAGCGAGATGCACTCGGGGTCGTAGGCTGCTTCGTGCACCAGGTCCAGGAACGGATTCATGGCCTCGTAGGGATAAAAGAGCAGCTTGTCGCCCTGCAGCACTTGCTCGCGAATGGAGCGGGACATATCGATGGCGGGGTTGGGCTGCGGCTTAAACGGCGTAAAGAGCAGCTCGTTGCGTAGATGCTCGGGAATCTTGCCCTCAATGCCAAAGACGTAGCTCAGGTCAAGGGGGATATCGCAGGTAAAGACCGAGCGGCGAGAAAGCTCGAGCGCCTTGCGGATGGTCTTGAGCGTTGGCTTTTCGAGGGAGCCCGATACGGCGAGCACCACCGGCTGCAGGCGCAAGCGCTTCTTGAGGATGCGCTTCATGTGCTGGCGGTAATCCTCTTCCTCCTCGACGCCCTCGCCGTCCGGGTCGATATCGGCATTACGGGTGACGCGGATCAGCGCGCGATCCAGCGGCTTATAGGAGCCAAAGCAGCTATCCAGGCAGGCGAGGATGACGTCCTCGAGCAAGATGTAGGAGTAGGTGCCGGTGGGCGAGGGGATCTCGACCACGCGGTTCATCGAGGCGGGAATCTCGATAAGGCCCAGCAGACTCTCCTCGTCGGTGACGCCGTCCAGGCCACAAGCCAGATAGAGCGCGCCGTTGCGCAGGTTGGGGAAGGGGTGGCGCGGGTCAATGACCAACGGTGAGATGACCGGCGACACGTAGGCTTGGAAGTAGCGGGTTACAAAGGTGCGCTCCTCGGGCGTAAGCGAATCGATGCGGGCGCGGTGAACGCCCAGAGCATCAAGCTTGTCCTCGATGCTCTTAAAGATGGACTCCCAACGGGTAAGGAGCCCGGGCAGCTCTTCCATGACGGCATCGACCTGTTCTGAGGCGGTCATATTGCTCTTGTTGTCGACAGGCTGTTTTTTGAGCTCCGCCAGATCGGACAGGCCGCCCACGCGCACCATAAGGAATTCGTCGAGGTTGGACTCGAAAATCGACACGAACTTTAGACGCTCGAACAGCGGAACGGTCTCGTCGAAGGCTTCGTCAAGCACGCGGTTGTCAAAGCGCAGCCAGCTAAGCTCTCGGTTTTGCGTGTACGAGAAGTCGCGCGGCGGCTTGCGCAGTTTGGCGGCCTTTTGCTTCTTTTCGATTTTGCTCGGCATATGCATCTGTCCGTTCAGTCCCCGCAGGGGACGGTAGCCTAACTCTAATTCACTATTGTCTCAATTTAGTCGACCACTGGCACGGACGTATCGCGTGAACGGTATCTTTACCTACTTCTTACGCTGACAAGTCATAGGACTGACGCCCTGCTCGTTCGCAAACGATCCATATCCTCACTCAACTGGTGAGAATCTATGAATAAGAATGATAGTAAGCTGAATATAATCGAATGTAGGTCGAATCGAGGACAAGCGTCATTTATATGCAGAAAACCGTTTTCACTATGCAATTTTGAATCATGGATAACTTTGAGTGTTCAAGCTTGATTTCCTAGAAAAATAACGTTTACCTAGGAAAATCTGCTTTACAAAACTGAAGTGCATCATGGGAAATCATATGCGATATACCGTTCATCGTACTTTGCTGACCGTTCGGGGGCGAGGTAGCATTACGAATGGAATTTGGATATAACTAGAGCTGTCAGCAAGCAGCGTCCCATATGGAGGGGCGCTGATACATTCGGCCAGTAAGGCCCGAAAGAAAGGTAGGAGGCCATGACGAAAGGTCTGCACGTGCCTTCCGAGATCGGCAAGCTCAGGAAGGTCTGCCTGCACCGTCCCGGCGACGAGCTCCTCAACCTGCCGCCCGACGAGCTCGAGCGACTCCTGTTCGACGACGTCCCGTTCCTGGAGGTCGCGCAGCAGGAGCACGACACCTTCGCCCAGATCCTGAGGGACCAGGGCGTCGAGGTGCTCTACCTCGAGAACCTCGTCGCCGAGGTGTTCGACCAGGTCCCCGGCGCCCGCGCCGAGTTCACCGACCAGTACATCGCCGAGGCCGGCATCCGCGGCCAGCACATGCCGCAGATCGTCCGCGAGAAGCTGGACTCCATCGAGGACAACCTCGAGTTCGTCAAGAAGACCATGGCCGGCATGACCAAGGCCGAGATCGACATGCCCCTCACGGCGTCCACGACCCTCGACTCCCTGGTCAACTCCGAGTCCGAGTCCGACCTGATCATCGACCCGATGCCCAACCTCTACTTCACCCGCGACCCGTTCGCGGTCGTCGGCGAGGGCGTCAACCTCAACCGCATGTACTCGGTCACCCGCAACCGCGAGACCCTGTACGGCAAGTACGTCTTCAAGTACCACCCCGACTACAAGGACGTCTCCCTGTACTTCCGCCGCGACTGCCAGTTCCACACCGAGGGCGGCGACGTGCTGAACATCAACGAGAAGACCCTCGCCGTCGGCATCTCCCAGCGCACCCAGGCCGCCGCTATCGACGTCATGGCCCAGAACATCTTCTGGAACTCCGACTCCAAGGTCGAGCGCATCCTTGCCTTCGACATCCCGGTCTCGCGCGCCTTCATGCACCTCGACACGGTCTTCACCCAGATCGACGTCGATAAGTTCACGATCCACCCCGCCATCATGGGCACCCTGCGCGTCTACGAGCTGACCGCCGGCAAGAACCCGGGCGACGTGAACATCCGCCTGATCGAGGACACCCTCGAGCACGTCCTGGAGGACGCCACCGGCGTCGACCAGGTCAAGCTGATCCCCTGCGGCGGCGGCGACCCGATCGCGGCCTCCCGCGAGCAGTGGAACGACGGCTCCAACACCCTGTGCGTCGAGCCCGGCAAGATCTGCGTCTACGCCCGCAACACCGTCACCAACGACGTGCTGTACAAGGAGGGCCTGGACCTTCTCGTCGTGCCCTCCGCCGAGCTCTCCCGCGGCCGCGGCGGCCCGCGCTGCATGAGCATGCCCTTCTGGCGCGAGGACCTCTAAGTCTTTCCGTTTCCGGTGCGGTCCCCCTACAACCGCACCGGCTTCGCCCGTTAAACGGGCAACACTAATACTTACGTAATTCATTTCTTCGAAAGGAATCGAACCATGGGTGTTAACCTCTCCGGCCGTAGCTTCCTCAAGCTTCTCGACCTCACCACCGAGGAGATCGAGTACCTGCTCAAGCTCTCCAAGAACTTCAAGGATATGAAGCGCGCTGGCGTTCCGCACCGCTATCTCGAGGGCAAGAATATCGTTCTGCTCTTCCAGAAGACCTCCACTCGTACCCGCTGCGCCTTCGAGGTCGGCGGCATGGATCTGGGCATGGGCGTCACCTACCTCGATCCGGGTTCGTCGCAGATGGGCAAGAAGGAGTCCATCGAGGACACTGCCCGTGTTCTCGGCCGCATGTATGACGGCATCGAGTTCCGTGGCTTTGCCCAGGACGACGTCGAGGAGCTCGCTGCTAAGTCCGGCGTGCCCGTGTGGAACGGCCTGACCACTGAGTGGCATCCCACCCAGATGCTCGCCGATATCCTGACCGTCCAGGAGAACTTCAACTACGACATCAAGGGCAAGACCCTCGTCTTCATGGGCGACTGCAAGAACAACGTCGCTCGTTCCCTCATGGTCGTCTGCTCCAAGCTCGGCATGAACTTCGTGGCCTGCGGCCCCGAGGAGTGCATGCCCGCCGACGACGTCATCGAGGCCTGCAAGCCCATCGCCGAGGCCAACGGTTGCACCATCAAGCTGACCACCGACGTCAAGGACGGCGTCACCGGTGCCGACGTTATCTACACCGACGTGTGGGTCTCCATGGGCGAGCCCGACGAGGTCTGGGCCGAGCGCATCGCTCAGCTCACCCCGTATCGTGTCACCTCCGAGGTCATGGCTATGGCCAACCCGGGTGCCATCTTCCTGCACTGCCTGCCCAGCTTCCACGACACCAACACCACCATTGGCGCCGAGAAGTGCGAGCAGTTCGGCATCACCGAGCAGGAGGTCACCGACGAGGTCTTCGAGAGCCCCGCTTCCAAGGTCTTCGACGAGGCCGAGAACCGCATGCACACCATCAAGGCTGTCATGTACGCCACGCTCAAGTAAGAGCATCTAGCATCTCGCTCGGGGTGTATTGCTGCACACCCCGAGCAGTTTTATCTGGTAATAATCTCGCATCAAGCGGCAGGCACGGCACGGAAGAGCCGCTTCTGGCGAGATCAGTAAATGATTTATGAAGGGGGGATGAGAACTATGACTGAGACCGCTAAGAAAAAG
>CABUJH010000048.1 GCA_902491895.1 uncultured Collinsella sp.
CCAGCGTTGGCTCGGCGGCATGCTGACCAACTTCGTGACCATGCGCTCCCGCATCAACCGCATGGAGGAGCTCGAGGCCATGGTCGAGGACGGCCGCATGGCTGTTCTGCCCAAGAAGGAGCAGGCTGTTCTCGGCAAGGAGCTCACTAAGCTCCAGACCAACCTCGGTGGCGCCCGCGACATGAAGGGTCTGCCCCAGGCTCTCTTCGTCATCGACACCAAGCGCGAGGAGAACGCCATCAAGGAGGCCCAGCGCCTGAACATCCCCGTCGTCGCCCTGATCGACACCAACTCCGATCCCGACGAGGTCGAGTACGGCATCCCCTGCAACGATGACGCTATCTCCGCTGTCACCCTTATGTGCGAGCTCATGGCTGACGCCTGCCTCGCTGGCTCCGGCAAGGAGCAGGTCTCCGAGGCCGAGATGGCCGCTGAGCCCAAGGCCGAGTAAATCAGTCTTAGTTAATTCTTTTTCATCTCTTTGAAAGGAACCACAATGGCCCAGATTACCGCCGCTATGGTCAAGCAGCTCCGCGAGATGACCGACTCCCCGATGATGGAGTGCAAGAAGGCTCTCGTCGAGGCTGACGGCGACATGGACGCCGCTGTCGACGTTCTGCGTAAGAACGGCCTTGCCAAGGCTGCCAAGAAGGCTGGCCGTGAGACCAACGAGGGCGCTGTCGCCGCGTTCGTCTCCGAGGATGGCAAGACCGGCGCTCTGCTAGAGCTCTCCTGCGAGACCGACTTCGTTGGCTCTAACGCCAAGTTCACCGGCTTTGCTTCCAAGGTCGCTGAGGTTGTCGCTACCACCGAGCCGGCCGATGTCGACTCTCTGCTCGAGAAGCCGATGGGCGAGGAGACCGTTTCCTCCGAGCTCACCGAGATGATTCACATCATGGGCGAGAACATGAAGATCTCCCGCTTCGCCGCCCGCAAGGCCGAGAACGGCGCTCTCGCTTCTTACATCCACATGGGTGGTAAGATTGGTGTCCTCGTCGAGTTCGCCTTCGAGAAGGCCGAGACCGCTCAGGCTGAGTCCTTCAAGACCTTCGCTCACGACGTTGCCCTTCAGGTTGCCGCCGTCGCCCCGATCTGCGCTACCCGCGATCAGGTTCCGGCCGAGACCGTCGAGCACGAGAAGCAGATCTACATGGCTCAGGCTGCCGAGTCCGGTAAGCCCGAGGCCATTCAGGAGAAGATGGCTGTCGGCCGTCTGGAGAAGTTCTACAAGCAGTCCGTGCTCACCGAGCAGGAGTTCATCAAGGACAGCTCCCTCACCATCAAGAAGTACGCTGAGCAGGTCTCCAAGGAGCTCGGCGACACCATTACCGTCGTTGCCTTTGACCGTCTGGTCCGTGGCGAGTAAATAAGCTCTTGTAGCTGGTAATGAGCAGGCTGTGGGTTTTACTCACAGCCTGCTTTTTCATGGCTCTTCTTAGAGCCTTTGATAGAATGTTGAGAGTTCAATCTAAAGGAGGATCGCTTTGTCCGACATCCGATATAAACGCGTGCTTCTTAAGCTTTCCGGCGAAGCGCTGATGGGCGACGGCCAATATGGCATCGACCCCAAGGTTACCGACCATCTTGCTAAGCAGGTCAAGGAGCTGCTCGCCGTTGGCCATGAGGTCGGCGTCGTTGTCGGCGGCGGCAATATTTTCCGCGGCATGGCAGGCGCTGCCGGTGGCATGGAGCGTGCTCAGGCCGACTACATGGGCATGCTGGCAACCGTTATGAACGCGCTCGCCCTGCAGGATGCCTTCGAGCATAACGATGTTCCCTGCCGCGTGATGAGCGCTATCCAGATGAACGAGATCTGCGAGCCCTATATTCGCCGTCGCGCCATTAACCACCTTTCCAAGGGCAACGTCGTTATTTTTGCCGCCGGTTCGGGCAATCCGTACTTTACGACCGACACCGCCGCGGCTCTTCGTGCGTGCGAGATCGGCGCCGAGATTCTGATTAAAGCCACCAAGGTTGACGGCATCTACGACAAGGATCCCGTCAAGTGCGTCGATGCCGTCCGTTTTGACAAGATTACCTATCACGAGGTTCTCGTCCGCGGTCTGCAGGTTATGGATTCCACGGCTACGGCACTGTGCCAGGATAACCGTATGCCGATTTTGGTCCTCAACATCGATGGCGAGGACACCGTCAAGCGCGCGCTTTCGGGTGAGCCCGTCGGCACGCTCGTCTATCAGGAGGATTAAGCATGGCAGAGAACATCACCGCCCATATGGACAAGTCGCTCGAGTCCCTCAAGCATAACTTCTCCAAGGTCCGTACCGGCCGCGCCAATGCCAACATTCTGTCCGACATCACCGTCGATTATTACGGTGTTCCCACGCCGGTCACGCAGGTTGCCGCCGTCAAGACCCCCGAGGCCCACATGCTGCTCATCGAGCCGTGGGACAAGGCACTCATCAACGCTATCGTCAAGGCCATCGGCGCTTCCGATCTGGGTATTACCCCCAACTCCGATGGCACCGTCGTTCGTCTGCCGTTCCCGGCTCCAACCGAGGAGCGCCGTCGCGAGCTCGTCAAGGAGTGCCGCGAGTACGCCGAGCAGGCCAAGGTGTCTATCCGTAACATCCGTCGCGACTTCAACAACAAGCTCGAGCGCGATGAGGAGCTCACCGAGGACGATGTCCGTCGCGAGCAGGCTAAGGTCCAGAAGCACACCGATGAGTATGTCGCCAAGGTCGAGGAGCTTCTGAAGGAAAAAGAAGCCGAGGTCATGGAGATCTAAGGTGCAATACGACGAGCATAAACTGGTCGAGTACTTTGCCGACGCCCCTGCGGGCGTCGGTTTTTCCGACCTTGACCTCAATAACATTCCGCACCATATCTCGTGCATCATGGACGGCAACGGTCGTTGGGCCACGTCGCGCGGTCTTGCACGCACCGAGGGCCACAAGGCGGGTATCGTCTCCCTTCGTGAGATTATTACCGCCTGCGTGCGTCTGGGCGTCGATGTGCTTTCGGCCTATGCTTTTTCTACCGAAAACTGGAACCGCCCGCAGCACGAAGTCAACGTTCTGATGCACCTGTTTGCCAAGACGTTTATCGACGAGCTTCCGCTTCTGAAGCGCGAAAATGTGCGCGTTGTCTTTTTGGGTGACATTTCCGCGCTGCCCAAGAAGACCCGCGACGTTTTTGAACGCGGTCTTGCCGAGTGCGCCGATCACACCGGTATGACGCTGGCGCTTGCCGTCAACTACGGCGCGCGTGCCGAGATTACCCGCGCTGTCCGTCAAATCGCACTCGACACTGCCGCCGGTAAGATCGATCCTGCCGCAATTGATGACGACATGGTGGCTTCCCACCTCTATACCGCCGGTCTTCCCGATCCTGAGCTTGTGATTCGCACCTCTGGTGAGCTGCGCCTTTCGAACTACCTGCTGTGGCAGGTGGCTTATTCCGAGTTCTATGTCACCGATACCTATTGGCCCGACTTTGATCGTTGGGGCCTTGTCGACGCCATTTTGGCCTATCAGGGCCGTGACCGTAGGTTTGGTGGACTGAGCAAGACCGAGGAGGCTTAATCGTGTCCGATCGTCCCAAGGCATCTGCTCCCAAGACGCCAGTTTCCGCGGCGCCTGCGCGCAAGGCTGCCGCTGCGGGAGCACCTGCAGCAAAGAGCGGCACCGGTTCGTGGCTTGCGGGCTTTATTACCCGTGCCGCCGCCGGTATCGTTTATGCCGTTGTCTTTATCCTGTGCCTGGTTTTGGGTATCGTGCCCACGGCCATCTTTGTTTCTGTCATGAGCGGTCTGTGCTGCTATGAGTTTTTCCGTATGACAAGGCTCGATGGCAAGATGGCTAACGAGCGCATGGGTATCGCTGCCGCCGTACTCTTTCCGCTGTCGGCGTTGGGCGATTCGATGTTGCTGAATGCCCTGCTTTTTGCCCTGATGCTCGCTGTGGGCATTTGGTATGTCTGGTCGCCGCGTACCCGCATCTCTGATGTGGCCGTGACGCTCATGGGTCCCATCTACACTGGCTTTATGCTGTCGGCTATCGTGCTGCTGCGCGATGCCGTGCCCGGTTTTGCCGGCGCCCTGCTTTCGGTGGGCGTTTGTGCGTCCCTTTGGGTCTCCGATTCGTTTGCCTACATCGTGGGCAGCCGTATCGGTAAACACAAGATGGTTCCCAAGATCTCTCCCAAAAAGAGCTGGGAGGGGTTTGTCGGCGGCATCCTGGGCTCGGTTTTGATTTGGCTCATCCTGTGGGCGACGCACTTCTACAAGCTCAGCCTGCCCTATGCGCTGCTGTGCGGCGTGGTCGTGTCCATTTTGGGCGTTATCGGCGACCTTATCGAGTCGCGCATCAAGCGCGGTGTGGGCGTTAAGGATTCCGGTAACCTTATCCCGGGCCACGGCGGCATGCTCGATCGTAGCGATTCGCTTATCTTCGGCTGCATCACCGCGCAGCTGATGCTGATGATCGGAGGCGTGCTGTAATGTCCTTCCAGACGACGTATGGCTCCGATGGACGCCTTCGCGTTGCCATTCTGGGTTGTACGGGCTCTATCGGTACCCAGGCGCTCGATGTGTGCTGCCAGCATGCCGATCGCCTGCAGGTGACGGCGCTGTCCGTTAACTCCAGTACCTCCGAGCTTGTTGCCGCTGCCCGCGAGTTCTCGGTTTCGGCGGTTGCCGTGGCCGATGTCGCTCATGGCGATGACGCCGTGCTGCAGGAGTTGCCCGAGGGAACGAAGCTCGGCGTTGGCGCGCAGGCGGTTTGCGAGCTTGCGTGTCGCGACGATGTCGACTGCGTGCTTGTCGCTATTGTGGGTGCCGCCGGTCTCGAGGCGAGCCATGCGGCCTTAACCTCAAATAAGCGCCTTGCCCTTGCCAACAAGGAGTCCCTCGTCGTCGGCGGCGACTTGCTTATGCCGTTGGCGCAACCGGGCCAGCTTATTCCAGTCGACTCTGAGCACTCCGCCATCTACCAGTGCTATCTGGGGGAGAACCCACGCGAGGCTCATTGTATTTGGCTCACCTGCTCGGGCGGTCCGTTCTTTGGCCGCACCCGCGACGAGCTTGACCGCGTGACGCGTGCCGATGCCCTCGCACATCCCACGTGGGCCATGGGTGCCAAGATCACCATCGACTCCGCCACCCTCATGAACAAGGGCCTGGAGCGCATTGAGGCCATGCATCTGTTTAACTGCGACCTCGATTTCATTAACGTGGTCGTGCAGCGTCAGTCCAAGATTCACTCTATGGTCGAGTTCGCCGACGGCTCCGTGATGGCGCATCTCGGTGCTTCCGACATGCGTATTCCCATTCAGTTCGCGTTCTCGTATCCCGAGCGTTGGGATACCCCGGCGGCTCGTATCGATTTCCGCGAGCTGGGGCAGCTCACGTTTGATGCTGCCGACATGGATACCTTCCGCTGTCTGGCACTGGCCGAACGTGCCGGCAAGACGGGTGGCACCATGCCGTGCGTGCTCAATGCCGCCAACGAGGTCGCCGTCGATGCCTTCCTGCACGATGGCTGCAGCTTTACCGATATCGATCGCATTGTGGAATCCTGCATGGATGTCCACGATATGCAGGCGGTCGATTCGTTTGAGCAGCTTCGCGACATCGATGCGTGGGCGCGTGAAAAGGCTGCGCAGGTGCTCGCCGCAACCCGTTCCTAACCCATAAGGATTGCTTTTTCGTTTTATGGATACTGTTCTGAGCGTTCTCTCATCGGTCTTTTGGGGCCTGCTGATGCTTTCCGTCCTTGTGTTTTTGCACGAGGGCGGCCACTTTTTGGCGGCGCGTGCCTGCGGCGTCCGCGTGACCGAGTTCTTTTTGGGCCTGCCGTGCCGCTTTGACATCCATTACACGTCGCGTCGCATTGGAACCAAGTTTGGCGTGACCCCGCTGCTGCTGGGCGGCTACGCTGCCATCTGCGGTATGGATCCGACCGACGTCTCGTGTGCCGATCGCGTGCTCGCGGCTATCTATCGTCATGGTCGCGTGACCGTGGCCGACCTTGCCGCCGAGCTCGAGCTATCCGAGGAGGTTGTGCTCGAGGCATGCGCCTTGCTCTTGGGTTGGGGCTCTATCGCGCCTTGGTATGAGGAAGGGGAGAAGCCCTCGCCGAGCTACTATCCCACCAAGTATCAGACGCTGCCGCGAGACGCGGCGGGTTACACCACCTTTGACGGCCGCCGTTTCGATCGCGAACATTCAACTGCCGAGGGCGATGTGTGGGAGCTGCCGTGCGGCGAGGCCGAGTTCCTTGCACAAGAGCGTTCGCACACCTATCTTGGCCAGGGCTTTCTCAAGCGCGCCTTTATGTTGCTCGCGGGCATTCTCGTCAATATCCTGACGGGCTTTTTGCTGCTTATGAGCATCTACTCTATTGCGGGTGTCACCGTGCCGATGGATACCAACGTGATCGGTCAGGTTGACGAGGGGTCTATTGCCGCCAAGGCGGGTATCGAGGGCGGCGACGCGATCCTTTCGGTTGACGGAGTATCGTGCTCTACCTGGATGGACGTTTACGATGCCATCGGTAAGGCTGCCGGTAAGGACGATATCGCCATCGAGTACGAGCGTGACGGCAAGCAGCATTCGACCGCGGTTGCGCTCAAAGAGGACGAGCGCCTAGGTGTGTATGCCTCTACGCAGGTGGTCCGTTTAGACCCCATCACGTCGGCTCGACTTTCGTTCTCCTATGTCGTGCAGACAGCGGAGGGCGTGATGCGCCTGCTCCAGCCGCAGCATACGATGGAGATTCTCGATCAGTCTTCTTCGATCGTGGGCATTAGCGTTATGTCCTCACAGGCTGCTGCTGCCGGCCCTGCCACGTTCCTTTCGTTTGCCGCCCTCATTTCGTTCTCGCTTGGCTTTATGAACCTGCTGCCCATCCCACCACTCGATGGCGGCAAGCTGGTCATCGAGATCATTCAAAAGATTGCTGGCCGCGAGCTTCCGCTCAAGGTCCAGACGATTGTGAGCTATGTGGGCATCGCGCTCTTTGTGCTGCTGTTTGTCTATATGCTTCGTTCCGACATCCTTCGATTTATTCTGTAGGGGAGTGTTTGGATTGTCTTTATCCCATCCTTTGCCTCGCGAGTTGACGCGCCCCGTGCATGTGGGCGGCGTGCAGATCGGTGGTGGCGCTCCGGTCGTGGTTCAGTCCATGACCTGCACCGATACCGCTGATGCCCAGGCAACGCTTGCGCAAGTGTGCGCGTTGGTGCAGGCTGGCTGCGATATCGTGCGCGTGAGCGTGCCCACCGAGGCCGCGCTTGAGGGTTTCCGCACCATCTGTGCTGAGTCTCCGGTGCCGATCGTCGCCGATATTCACTTTAACCACAAGCTGGCCATTGGCGCTGTGGAGGCCGGTGCTGCCAAGCTCCGCATCAATCCCGGCAACATTGGCGATTGGGCCAAGGTCGATGCCGTGATCGATGCCGCGGGCGCCGCTGGGTGCGCGATTCGTATCGGCGTCAATGCCGGTTCGCTTGAGCAGGATATCGCCGAGCGCGACGACCTTACGCAGCCCGAAAAGCTCGTGATGTCGAGCGAGCGCTTCGTCAAGCACTTTGAGGACCGCGGCTTTACGAACATTGTGCTTTCGGCCAAGGCCCATAGCGTGCAAACGACGCTCGATACCTATCGAGCCCTGTCGCGTGAGATTCCCCACGTTCCGCTTCACCTGGGCGTGACGGAGGCGGGGACCAAGCTCCAGGGCACCATCAAGAGCTCTGTAGGCTTGGGTATCTTGCTTTCCGAAGGCATTGGCGACACCATGCGCGTCTCTCTCACGGCCGATCCGGTTGAGGAGCCGCCGGTCGCCTGGGGAATTTTGCAGTCGCTGGGCCTGCGTCGCCGTGGTCCCGAGATTGTCTCGTGCCCCACGTGCGCCCGCTGCCAGGTTAACCTCATTCCCATCGCCGAGGAGGTCACCGAGCGGCTTAAGAACTACTCCGCGCCGCTTTCGATCGCCGTTATGGGATGCGCGGTCAATGGCCCCGGCGAGGCCTCTGACGCCGACTTGGGCGTTGCCTGCGGACGAGGTCAGGGCCTGCTCTTTTCGCATGGCCAGATCATTGGTAAAGTAGCTGAGGATCAAATTGTCGACGCGCTGATGGCCGAGGTCGACAAACTTATTGAGGAGAAGTAAATGACTCGAGCAATGTATATGTCTAAGCTCTATGCGCCGACGCTTAAAGAGGATCCGGCGGACGCTGAGCTCGCCAGCCACCGCCTGCTGCTCCGTGCCGGCATGATCCGCAAGGAGGCCGCCGGTCTGTATTCTTATCTGCCGCTCGCATGGCGCTCGATCCGCAAGATCGAGAACATCGTGCGCGACGAGATGGATGCTGCCGGCGCCCAGGAGCTCATGATGCCCATCATGGTCGATGCCGAGCTGTGGCGTGAGTCCGGTCGTATCGATGCCTATGGCAAGGAGCTTGTGCGCTTTGACGATCGTCATGGTCGCGAGTTCGTCCTGGGTCCCACGCACGAGGAGACCGTCACGGCCCTGGTGCGCAACGAGCTGCGCTCCTACAAACAGCTGCCCGTTAACCTGTACCACATCCAGGATAAGTTCCGCGACGAGTTCCGTCCCCGCTTTGGCCTGATGCGCGGTCGCGAGTTCATCATGAAGGACGCCTACAGCTTCTCCGCCACGCAGGAGAGCCTGCAGGAGGAGTACGACAAGATGAAGCAGGCCTACGCTAACATCTGCGAGCGCTGCTACATCAAGGCTCTGCCCGTTGTCGCCGACTCCGGCGAGATCGGCGGCGACACTTCCGTCGAGTACATGGCTCTTGCCGACGCCGGCGAGGCTTCGCTCGTCTACTGCGACGATTGCGGTTTTGCTGCCGATGACGAGGCTGCAAGCACCAAGGTCGTTGTGACCGAGGGCCCCGGCGATGGCACGCTCACCAAGGTCGAGACTCCGGGCATGGGCACCATTGAGGCTGTTGCTAAGTTCTTTGGGTTCCCCGAGAACGGCACGCGCAAGTCGCTGGCACTCATCGACGCCGAGGGCAAGCCGGTCGTGGCCATTGTTCCGGGCGATCACGAGCTCAACGATTGCAAGGCCGAGCACGTCTTTGGCAAGGGCTATCGCATGATGACCGACGAGGAGCTTCAGGCGAACGGTCTGCACAAGGGCTTTATCGGACCGGTTAACCTGCCCGATGGCATTCGTCTGGTGTGCGACGAGAGCCTGCGCGATTCCAAGCAGTGGGCCTGCGGTGCCAACGAGGTCGATTATCACTTTACCGGTGCCTGCCCCGAGCGCGACTTTACCGTCGATGAGTGGGCCGATCTGGTCACCGTTGTCGCCGGCGACCCCTGCCCGCACTGCGGCAAGCCGCTCTCCGCTGCCCGCGGCATCGAGGTCTCTCAGGTCTTCCAGCTGGGCACCAAGTATTCCGAGGCCATGGGTGCCACCTTTATGGACGAGGACGGCAAGGAGAAGCCGCTCATCATGGGCTGCTACGGCGTGGGCGTGTCCCGCTCGCTCGCTGCCGTTGTGGAGCAGCACAACGACGAGCACGGCATCGTCTGGCCGGTCTCCGTTGCCCCGTACGAGGTCGCGGTGATTCCGCTTGATCCCAAGAAGGAAGAGTGCGCTACCGTCTGCGAGCAGATTGTTGATGGCTTGTGTGCCGAGGGTATCGAGGTCGTCGTCGACGATCGCGACGAGCGTCCCGGCTTTAAGTTTGCCGACAACGACCTTATGGGCTTCCCGTATCAGGTCGTTCTGGGTAAGCGTGGCCTTAAGAATGGCACCGTTGAGCTCAAGGACCGTGCCACGGGTGAGCGCGAGGATGTGGCGATCGACGAGGTCGTCGCCAAGGTCGCCGAGCTTGTGAAGGCAGCACGCCGTTAATCGACGATTTCGCTTGTAGTTCGATATACGGGACGGCCCCGCATTTCTCCAGATCGGGGAGATGCGGGGCCGTCCTTTTATCTTGTGGCATCCTCGATATCTAAAAGGAAAACCCCACAGCCCATTCGAGCTGCGGGGTTTTCCTTGTGCCTCCGATGCGAAATGAATCGCTCAGATATTACTGATAATCGACGACGTCGATCCAGTTCTTCAGGAACTCATCGTTCACGTTGCGCTTGCGAGCGAGCTCGGAAGCGGCGACGATGCTCGTCCACTGACGCACGACCTGCATGGGCATGTCGGCGCGGTCGCAGTAGAGCTCCAGGTAGGCCTCGGCCTGATCCTTGCTGTTGAGGGCAAAGAGCAGGTAGGTGGTGGCAACGTCGGCAGCAGGGGAGCCCTGGGTAGCGTGTGCCCAGTCGCACACATAGAGCTGGCCGTCGTCGCCGACGATGACGTTGGAGGGGTTGAAGTCGCCGTGGCAGACCTTGAACTCCTTGGTCATGCCGTCCAGACGCTCCTGAAGGTTGTAGCGCGTGGTGGCATTGAGCTGATCAAGGCTGTCGATCATGCGGGCGAACTTGTCGCGCTGACGGTTGAGCAGCGGGGAGGTGTAGCCGTGGATCTCGATCTGGAGGTCGACGAACATCTCGAGGTACTCACCAAAGCGCTGGGGCTCGGCAGTCATCTTCTCGGCAAGGGTGGTGCCCGGAACCTTCTCGGTCACGAGCGCCCAGCCGTTGGCGTTCTCGAGCTGGGAAACCTCGAGAGCCTTGGGGCTGCGGATGCCGCACTCATTGATGCGGGCAAGATTCAAAGCCTCGTTGAACACGTCGGAGACAGGCTTGGTCTCGTTAAAGACCTTGACGATCTTGTCGCCCAGGTCGTAAACGACCTTGTTGCCACGGCGGACGAGCTCGGTCTTGGAATCGGGTAGCAGCATGGTTGCATCCTTTCAACGATGCGATAGAAGCGACGGCGGGGGTGTGTGAAACACCCGTGCACCCCCGCCGCAAAAAACCGTGCTAAAAACTAGCAGACGGCGTAGTCCTGGGGCTCGCGGCCGTAGTAGGCGTCCAGGTAGAGCTCCTTGATCTCGCTCATGAGCGGGTAGCGCGGGTTAGCGCCGGTGCACTGGTCGTTGAATGCCTGCTCGGTCATCTCGTCGAGGGTGTCGAGGAAGTACTGCTCGTCAACACCGTAGTCGGCGATGGTCTTCTTGACACCGATGAAGTCCTTGAGCTCCTCGAGCTTCGTGATGAAGTTCTCGAAGACCTCCTTGTCGTCCTTGCCCTCGATGCCGCAGTACTTGGCCATCTCGGCGTAGTTGTGCAGCGCGTTGGGGTAAGGATACTGGGAGAAGGTACCCATCTTGACGGGAGCCTCGGCGGCGTTGTAGCGCATGACGCGGGTCAGGATGACGGCGTTAGCGATGCCGTGGGGCAGGTGATGGAAAGCGCCGAGCTTGTGGGCCATGGAGTGGTTGAGGCCCAGGAAGGCGTTGGCGAAGGCCATGCCGGCCATGCAGGAGGCGTTGTGCATCTCCTCGCGGGCGTGCGGGTCCTTGGCGCCGTTCGTGAAGCTGGAGGGCAGGTTCTCAAAGACGAGCTTGGCAGCGCGCTCGGAGAGGCCCTTGGTGTAGTCGGAAGCCATGATGGAGACGTAGGACTCGATGGCGTGGGTCATGACGTCGATGCCGGAGGCAGCGGTCAGGCCGCGCGGGGCGGTCATGCAGTTGTCGGCGTCAACGATAGCCATGTTGGGGAGCAGCGCGTAGTCGGCGAGCGGCCACTTGATGCCGGTCTCCTTGTCGGTGATGATGGCGAACGGCGTGCACTCGGAACCGGTGCCCGAAGAGGTCGGGACGGCGACGAAGTAGGCCTTCTTGCCCATCTCGGGGAAGGTGAAGATACGCTTGCGGATGTCCATGAAGTCCATGGCCATGTCCTCAAACTTGCACTCGGGGTGCTCGTACATCATCCACATGATCTTGCCGGCGTCCATAGCGGAGCCACCGCCGACGGCGATGATGACGTCCGGCTCAAAGAGAGCCATCTGCTTGGCACCGCGACGTGCGCACTGCAGCGACGGATCGGGCTCGACGTCGTAGAAGCAGTCGTGGGCGATGCCCATCTCGTCGAGCTTGGCCTCGATGGCGCGGGTGTTGCCATTCTTGAAGAGGAACTGGTCGGTGACGATGAAGGCACGCTTCTTGCCCATGACGTTGCCCAGCTCGTCGAGGGCGACGGGCGTGGAACCCTTCTTGAAGTAGACCTTCTCGGGAGCGCGGAACCACAGCATGTTCTCACGGCGCTCGGCCACAGTCTTAACGTTGATCAAGTGCTTCACCCCAACGTTCTCGGAGACGGAGTTGCCGCCCCAGGAGCCGCAGCCCAGGGTCAGAGACGGCTTCATGCCAAAGTTGTACAGGTCACCGATGCCGCCGTGCGAGGACGGGGTGTTGATGACGATACGGCAGGCCTTCATGACGTGCTCGAACAGGCTGATCTTCTCGGCCTGGGCGGGGTGCACGTACAGAGAGGCGGTGTGGCCCGGGCCACCGGCGAGCACCAGGTGCTCGGCCTTGTCGACGGCCTCCTGGAAGTCCTTGGCGTGGTACATGGCCAGGACCGGGGAGAGCTTCTCGTGGGAGAACTCCTCCTTGGCGGGGTCGGTGGAGGTGACCTCGGCGATCAGGATCTTGGTCTTGGCGGGAACCTCGATGCCGGCGAGCTCGGCGATCTTGGCAGCGGCCATGCCGGGGATGCGGTGATCGAGAGCGCCGTTCTTGAACATGGCGGCACGCAGGGCCTCCATCTCGGCACCCTGCTTGACGAAGTAGCAGCCGCGCTTCTGGAACTCGGCCTTAACCTGGTCATAGATGCTGTCGATGACAGTCACGGACTGCTCGGAAGCGCAGATCATGCCATTGTCGAAGGTCTTGGAGTGGATGATGGAGTTGACGGCGAGCAGCACGTCGGCGGTGTCGTCGATGACGACCGGGGTGTTACCGGCGCCAACGCCCAGGGCGGGCTTGCCCGAGGAGTAAGCGGCCTTGACCATGCCCGGGCCACCGGTGGCGAGGATGATGTCGACGTCGCGCATGACCATGTTGGTCAGCTCGATGGAGGGGACATCGACCCAGCCGATGATGCCCTCGGGGGCGCCGGCCTTGACGGCGGCGTCAAGCACGAGCTTGGCGGCGGCGATGGTGCACTTGGCGGCAGCCGGGTGCGGGGAGATGATGATGGCGTTGCGGGTCTTCAGGCAGATCAGCGTCTTGAAGATCGCGGTGGAGGTGGGGTTGGTCGTCGGGATGACGGCGCCCACGATGCCGATGGGCTCGGCGATCTTGGTGATGCCGTAAGCCTCGTCGCGCTCCAGGACACCACAGGTCTTGGTGTTCTTGTAAGCGTTGTAGATGTACTCTGCGGCGTAGTGGTTCTTGATGACCTTGTCCTCAAGAACGCCGCGGCCGGTCTCCTCGATGGCCATCTTCGCCAACGGGATACGAGCCTTGTTGGCGGCCATGGCGGCCTCGTAGAAGATCTTGTCGACCTGCTCCTGCGTGTACGTAGCAAAAAGCGCCTGGGCCTCTCGCATCTGAGCGAGCTTAGCCTCAAGCGCCTCTACGTTGTCCACAATTGCGGGAGTAGTGTTTTCCGGTGACTTTTTCACCATTTGTGTCTCCTTGCGATCGGAGATTTACCCTACGCCTTGCATGATAGCAAGAAATTATTTGGTGAACGGTAAGATTCCTCTAAAAGGCACACTAAAACGCTTCAATAAAATGAAGCGTTTTAACTAAAACTATCTGCCTGCTGCATCGCCCCGCTCATTGGGGACAGACTCTCATGAGTGCTTTCACTCATTTGGGACAGACATCGTTTTGCCATTTTGCCGTTCTGAACCTGTTTTTGCCGATCATTGGATATAAATAGGTCACAGGCTCAGCATTTCGCGTTCCTTCTCTCCTTTTAGGTGTTGCCTGTTCAGTTTTGAAAGGAGAGATTATGCCCCGATGTGCCCGCGCCGTTTCGCTCACCGGCTATTACCACGTCTTTGACCGTGGCAACTCCAAACAGATTATTTTTGAAGATGACTCTGACCGATATCGTTTCTTATCGGACATCTCGGACAGGTTTGCACGCCATAAAGTGGCAGTGTTGGCTTGGTGCCTTATGGACAACCACTTCCATTTGATGGTTGATGACCCATATGACAACCTTTCAAAGGCAATGCAGTGCGCACTGACGGCGTATGCTAAGTATTTCAATGGGAAAACGGGAAGAACGGGCCATCTGTTTGACAATCGCTATTCGCGTGTTGCGGTTGAGTCGGACACACAGGCGGTGCAGCTACTCGATTATATCCATCTCAATCCTGTGAAAGGTGCGATCGACTCTCTCGAAGCATACCGCTGGTCAAGCTTTAGGGCATACCAGCTGGGCTACGATCCCTTTGACATCTGCGATGCGGCCCCTATGCTCGATATTGTCGGGGGGTCTCGTCACTATTGTAAGCATCTTAAGGAAGTTGCCGGGCGGATCTGGTCAGTTGAGATTCTTCCACGCCGACGGATCCTCGATGAGGATGCTCT
>CABUJH010000049.1 GCA_902491895.1 uncultured Collinsella sp.
TAAACTGAAGGGACTGACCCCGGAGGAGTTCCGGAGACAGTCCCTTGCGGCGTAGCTTTTATTTAAGCCGTCCAAGTTTTGGGGTGCAGTTCAGGCTCCCAGCAATGGGGGCCTTTCTTTTTTGGACCCATCGCAGAGGGATTCGAACCCGACAGGGTGCGAAGCTGAGGAAACGCGAAGCGTTTTCCAGCGCAGCACGCGAGGAGCGCGGAGCGACGAAGCGGATGCGGGCGGCGCCAGCCGCACGCGGACATCCCTCATCGCCCACCATTGAATTGTTAGGCCTCCGGTGTTGGAGGCCTTTCTTTTTTGTGCCCGGCGCATGGGATTCGAACCCTAAGGACCCCTTATTTCAAGGTCCGTGGTCAAAAAATGGCAAAAATGAGTACTGCTACTTTGCTTGCAACATATAAACAGATAGTGTTTGCTTAGGTTACGCAACATATGTCCATTATAAGGACTAACAGTCAGATCAAAATCGTGTATTCATCGCCATTTCGACTTGCCATCTGGCCTTATTAGTCCAAAATTGCTGCTACCAAATCTGTAACAGTACTCATATTTGATGTTTTTTGACCAGCAGGTCTCCCTGCCTTAGCAAATCTAAGGCAAAACGGGTTCCAGACCGCTGAATCATGCCGCATAGGGCACGTCCGCAGTCCGGAACCCGGTCCAAATTGAGTTATTGCGCCGCGTTAGCCCAAAACACCCGACAGTATCTCGATCAGACTGTCCACGTCGGCTTCCTCGCAGACGAGCGGCGGCAAGAAACGCAGCGTATGGGCACCCGTAGCGTTAATCACGGCACCGGCAGCCAGCGCGCGGGCAACAATATCATGCGCGTCGCCCGCGGCATCATCCAAATCGCAGCCGAGCATCAGGCCACGGCAACGCACCTCTACCACATGCGGAAGCTTAGCCAGCGCCTGCTCCATATAGGCGCCCACCTTGGCGGCATGCTCAGCGTAGTCGCCGTGCACAAGCGCGGAAAGCGTCGCGGCGCACGCCGCGACGGCCAAGCAGCTACCGCCAAAGGTCGAGCCGTGGTCGCCCGGCTTAAACACGTCGGCAATCTCCTTCTTTGCCACGACGGCACCCATGGGCACGCCATCAGCAATGCCCTTGGCAAGGCTCATAATGTCAGGCTCCACGCCATAAGTCTGGAACGCAAACGGCTTACCCGTGCGGAAGATACCGCACTGGACCTCGTCGGCGATAAGCACGGCGCCCACTTCGTGTGCCAGGTCGTGCGCTGCCGCCATAAACTCCTCGGTCATAGGGTGCACGCCACTCTCACCTTGGATCGGCTCGAGCATCACGGCGCAAATTTCACTGCCCAGCTGCTTAAAGATCGCACGCAGTTCATCGACATCGTTGGGCGTGCAGGCCACAAAGCCACCCGGCAGCGGGCGGAAGCTGTCCTGCAGCCAATCCTGCATGGTGGCGGCAATGGTCTCGAGCGTACGGCCGTGGAACCCGCCGCGCATGCACACGATGGTGTTGCCGCCATTACCGGCACGCTTGGCGTACAGGCGCGCGAGCTTCATCGAGCCCTCGTTGGCCTCGGCGCCAGAGTTGGCAAAGAAGGTCTCCCAAACCTGCTCATCCGCAGCCGGGGCACCAAGAGCAGCTGCCGTGGTCTCATCGCCGGCGACAATGGCATCGGCAAGCACGCGCGCACCATCTACGTCGTCGTTAGCAAGCTTGGACAGCAGCGCCGCGACCTGTCCGCGCTGCTCGATGTAGAAGTAATTGGAGACATGCATGAGCTTTTTGGTCTGTGCCTCGAGCGCCGAGAGCACAGCCGGGTCGCCATGACCTAGGCTGCACACGCCGATGCCGGCAAGAAAGTCGAGGTACTCACGGCCATCGTCGCCGGTGAGCTTCATGCCGTGACCCTCGACAAACTCGACCGGAGAGCGGCCAAAGGTATGCATAACGTAATGGGATTCAAGCGATTGCTGAGCTGCAAGTGACATGGGATGCCTTTCGTTGGGCGCCAGCCGGCGCGGGGCTATGGGTGTAGGAATGGGGCGGCTGCGGGTCAGCTAGACCGTCTGAAGTTTCTCGACCTCGTCAAGGTTTTCGGTCAGACGCGCAGCAAACGTCGAAAGCGGATGCGGATGCGTATCGAACTCGTAAGCCGTCTCGGTGGAATGGATCACGGTGCCGACGCCGGCATCGGTCAGCAGCTCCAGGAGCAGCGAATGCGGCGTAGTACCGTTAATGATGTGGGCTCGGAACACGCCAGCGGTAAGCGCATCGACAGCCGCACGCAGCTTGGGAATCATGCCCTTATCGACCTCGTCGCCGTAGAGCATTTCGTTAACCTCGTCGAGCGTTAGGTTGGAGATAAGCGAGTCCTTGTCGCTAAAGTCCTTGTACAGGCCATCGACGTCGGTCAAAAAGATTGCCTTATGCGCGTGGAGCGCCGCGGCAACGGCACCGGCGGCGGTATCGGCGTTGATGTTGAAGAAACCGCCGTCCTCCCCCGCCGCGACGGTAGCGATGACGGGGATGTACTCGCTATCGAGTAAGCGCTCGATATAGTCGGTGTTGACGTGCGTCACTTTGCCCACGCGACCGAGCTCGGGGTCGAGCGGCTCGGCGATGAGCGTGCCGGCATCGCTGCCCGACACGCCCACGGCCAGGTTGCCGTGGTGGTTGATGGCAGCAACCAGCTCTTGGTTGACCTTGCCGCCCAGCACCTCGCGCACGATATCCATAATCGCCGGCGTGGTCACGCGCTGGCCGTTCTTAAACTCGACGGGAATATCGTAATGGCTCAGCGCCTCGTTGATAGCCTTGCCGCCGCCGTGCACGATGACGGGGCGCATACCGATGATCTTGAGCAAAACGATATCGCTCATCACGTCGCGGCGCAGCTGCTCATCAACCATGGCGGCTCCGCCATATTTGATAACAACCGTCTTGCCGGTCAAGTTCTTAATCCACGGCAGCGCTTCGAACAGCAGCTGCGCGGTTGCTTCGTTGGATTCGCTCGAACGACAATCGCGTGCGAATTTCATAATCTGCCTCGTCTTTCGTATCGTTATCGCGCCGTGCTCCGCTGTCCGCAATCGCGGCAAGATGCGCAGCGTGCCTGGAATCTAGGAACGGTAATCGCCGTTGATGGAGATGTACTCATGCGTGAGGTCGCAGGTCCACACAGTCGTTGCCGCGTCGCCTGCGCCCAGGTCGGCCGAGATCACGATCTCGGGCGCCTCGAAACGTCGTAGAGCCTCGTCCTCATCAAAGGGAACAGTCAGACCGTCGCGACAGACAGGCATGCCCATCATGTCGATGGAAACGTCTTCCTGATTAAACTTCACGCCGCACTTGCCAAGCGCCATAGCAACACGGCCCCAGTTGCAGTCGTGGCCGGCGATGCAGGTCTTAACGAGCGGCGAGTTGGCAACGGCACGGGCGGCGATATCGGCTTCCTCGTCGTTCACGGCGCCGGTAACGTTGACCGTAACAAGCTTGGATGCGCCCTCACCATCGGCGGCGATATTGCGCGCCAGGCTCTCGCACACCTCGTGCACGGCAAATGCCAACTCGCCAAAGGCATCGGAGCCCTCGACGATAGGCTCGGCATCTGCGGCAGCGGCGCCGGAGGCAAGCATGATGCAGGTGTCGTTGGTCGAGGTGTCGGAATCGACCGTTACCTTGTTAAAGGTCTGCTTGACGGTCGAGAGCAGCAGGGCATGAAGTGCCGCAGGCTCGACGGGGGCATCGGTGGTGATAACTGCAATCATGGTGGCCATGTTGGGCATGATCATGCCCGAGCCCTTGCACATTCCGCCTACCGTATAGACATTGCCCGCATGACCCGCGGCCTCACTGACGTAGGACACGGCGTACTCCTTGGAGTGCGTGTCGGTCGTCATGATGGCGCGAGCGGCATCGGCGCCACCGTGGGCTGAGAGCGCCTCGTAGGCAGCAGGAATGGCGGTCTCAAACGTGTCGATCGGCAGAATCTGGCCAATCACACCCGTGGAGGCAACCAGAATCTGCTGGGGCTCACAGCCGATAACCTGCGATGCGATGTTGCAGGTCTCGCGCGCGCAGGCAAGGCCGGTCTCGCCCGTGGCGGCGTTCGCGTTGCCGGAGTTGATTGAAACACCAGCGATGATACCGTAGCCCTTGTCCGCACCGCCCAGGTTGGCACGGCTCACCTGCACGGGCGCCGCGCAAAAGCGATTGGTGGTAAACACGCCAGCACCGGGACAGGGTTTATCGGGCACGACGAGCGCGTAATCCAGACGCTCAGGGTTCTTGCGGAACCCAGCATGGATGCCCGTGGCCTTAAAGCCGGCCGCTGCCGTAACGCCACCCTCGACGGCGCGAATCTTGATATCAAACAGCTCGGTATTCATCGTCTTTATGACTCCTTATGTCAAACAAAAAACGGACATCGGTTGGTGCGCCATGCCAGTCGTGATCATGAGACCAGCTTAAGAGTGGCGCCCCACTCGATGCCCGACTACCAAATCGTTAACAATCGAATGTGCTACACCGGGCACGCCACTGTGGGCAAGCCTCGTCGCTCGTCAAAGCCAAAGACGATATTGGCGCACTGGACCGCTTGGCCCGCAGCGCCCTTGCACAGATTGTCGATGGCGCCCGTCGCCACCAGCACGCCCGCGCGCTTGTTGAACGCAAGGCCAATCTGGGCGGCGTTGGTGCCGACGACCGAAGCCGTCTTGGGCTGCTGGCCGGCATCGAGCACGCGCACAAAGGTGCGTCCAGCGTAAAACTGCTTGTAATAGTCGACGACATCCTCAAGAGCCAGGGAGTCGATGGCCTGCGGCGCAAGCGGCATCGTCACCGTGGAAAGCAGGCCGCGCTTGAGCGGTGCCAAGTGTGGAGTAAAGACGACGCGGTCGGTCAGGCCCAGGATCTGCTCGATCTCGGGCGTATGGCGATGTTTGCCTACGCCATAGGCTTCCAGGTTCTCGTCCGCGCTGCAAAAGTGGGTGCGGGCGTTGCAGGACTTACCGGCGCCCGTCACACCGCTGATGGCATCAACGATCACAGGGCCACCCTGGGCAACCCAGCCGGCGCGCACGGCGGGAGCGGCAGCAAGGCTCGTTGCGGTGGGATAGCAACCGGCGCAGGCGACCAACACGGGCCTGCCAGCGGCATGGCTGGAAGCAGCGGTCTCTAAGTCCTGGCAGAACAGCTCGGGCAGACCGAAAGCGCGGGTCTTGAGCAACTCGGGGCTCGTGTGCTCGGCGGCATACCATGCCTCAAAGACAGACGCGTCGCTCAGACGGTAATCGGCCGAAAGATCAAAGCAGGAGACGCCCGATGCAAGCAGCGCGGGCACCTGTGCCATGGCAGCCGTGTGCGGCACGGCAAGAAAAACCGCATCGCAGCTCTTGAGCTCGGGGGCGTCATGCGTGGTGAAAACCAGATCGCTCACGCCAGCAAAGCTCGGATACACCGCGGACAGCGGCTGGCCGGCATCGGCGTTGGACGTAATGGCAACAAGTTCAAACTCGGGATGGCCGAGTACGAGGCGAATGAGCTCGGCTCCGGCATATCCAGCCGCGCCGACGATTCCAACCTTCAAAGACATATCAGACTCCTTGTCTGCGATTTATGCACCGATGCGCATTTATTAGCGGTCGTTATGAGGTGGGTTGAAACTTTAGCACCAAAAGATGCATGAACACGTAAATGGCTTGTATATTCATGCATTGAAACATTCCCGACACATTCGCTTGAAGGAATTGACAAATGGAGCGGGCCCCGTATTGACCGGCGCTCCTAACGGCGCCGGGCAATACGGGGCCCGCCCATGCGAAAACCAAGTTGTTAGGATGAGCCAGCTGGCTAGAGCTCGACCGGCACCCATTTGTCGTGATTGCAGATAAAAGCCTCGGGATCCTCGACGCTAAAGAAGACGAGCGTGGGGTCGTTAGGCCCCTCATAGTGCTCGCTCAAGCGCTCAAGATGTTTCCATCCGGCCTCGCGCATTTCGCTCGAAGCCCGGTCTTCCAGCCCCGCACGCCCGCGCAGAATCAACCAACCATGGCCCGGCCACCAACTCGTGGCCTCAAAGCGCTGGTTTTGCAGCAGCTCTTGCCACACATCTTTGGTGCGCGCTGTTACAAACCACAGCTTGCCATCCTGGATCTGCGCAAACGAAAACGGACGCACATGAGGCTGTCCGTCAACGCTCGTCGCCAAATACCATGCCGGCACCGACGTCAGATACTCCAACACCGTATTCAATCCGTCCACGTTTCCTCCTGTACTAGTTAGTTTGGGAACCTGGTTTGTGCGAGCTAGAGCTCCAGGCGCTCCTCGCTGCCGTCGATATCACAGAAGCGCGCGGCAATATTGCGGACCGAAAAGAAAGCAAGGCGGCCGTCGTTGGCACTCTCGTGTTCCTCGCCAATGCCCACCATGTGCTTAAAACCCGCTTGACGCACCTTGTCGCTCGCAACTGCGTCGTCCTCAAGTGCGGCTTCGCCGGTCAATACGATCCAACATTCCCCCGGCTTCCAGCCCGATACCTCAAACTTGGGATTCGCACTCAGCTCCGCCCACACGTCCTTGTCGCGCGACGTGCAAAACCACAACTTACCGTCATCGACCATGGCAAACGAAAACGGCCTCACGCGAGGCTGATGCCCGTCACTTGCATCGGTCGTGGCCAGATACCACGCCGGAATGCGCCTGAGATACGAACAGGCGCGCTCAAGCTGAGCCGTGCGGTCGTTGTCGGTCATAGGGACCCCTTTCTTGCGCCCGAATCGCGCCTAAACAAGTTGAAGATTGATGACGATGACGCAGATGAGCAGCAACGCCGTCACTACCGCCGCCAACGCATCGCCGCGGCCAAATGCAAGCGCATGCAGGCGCGTGCGGCCCTGCTCGCCGTGATAGCAGCGTGCATCCATGGCGGCAGACAGCGTCTCGGCATGGCGGAACACGCCCGTGAACAGCGGAATCGCCACACTGCCGAGCATACGCACGCCGCCGAGCGGACCGCCCGTCACGCGCGCTCCGCGGCTTGCCTGTGCATCGGCCGTCTGCTTCATCTCAGTGGCAAACTGCGGCATAAAGCGTAGCGCGATACCCATGATCATGCCGAGCTCGTGCGCAGGAAGTCCCACACGCGCAAACGGCGCGAGCAGGCGCTCAAAGCCCGCGGTGAGGTCGAGCGTCGGCGTGGTGAGTGTAATGGCGCTCATGCCGGCCATCATCAACGTCAGGCGGCACGCCATAAACGCCGCAGAACGCAGCGAGCCCTCGCCTATCTGCAGAAAGCCGAGCTGCCACAAGATGCGCCCACTCTGATCGGCAAACAAGTTGAGCACCGCGACCACGACGACGATTGCCAGCAGCGGCGCCATCGATGATAGGACCCGGCGCAACGGCACCCGGGACACGGTATAGATCAGGACAACGAAGATTGCGACCGGGACCAGTCCGCGGAAGCTGCTGACTGTGAGCGTCGTGATCAGAAACACAAAGCCCAAGAGCAACTTGGTTCGCGGGTCCAGGCGGTGGATTGCACTATCGCCGGGATAGTAACTGCCAAACGAAAACGCCTCCATCAGCAGCCCTCCTCTCGCGAGACCGTCTTGGATTTAGCAATGTCCGCGACGTTAGAAGGACCGTCCGAGCGACCGATCAGCAAATCTACCAACTCGTCGGCCAACGACTCAACCGTATAGAGCCCGCCGCGACGCAGCGGCACGCCCGCTTCCGCGAGCGCCAACGCCATGCGCTGAGCAGCAGGTACGCCCAAGCCGATCGACTTGAGCTCATCGGCATGCGCAAACACCTGCACGGGGGTTCCCTCGGCAAACACCGCACCTTCGTTCATTACGACGATACGGTCGCAGCAATTGGCCAGGTCATCCATACTATGCGAAACCATGACAACGGTCAGGCCATCGCGGTGAAGTCGATCGATAAGCTCAAGGAAATCCCTGCGCGCAGCCGGATCGAGCCCCGCCATGGGCTCATCGAGCACCAGGACTTCGGGCTCCATGGCGAGCACGCCGGCGAATGCCACACGCCGTTGCTGACCGCCCGAAAGCTCAAAGGGACTCTTGTCGCCGACCGTGGAAAGGTCGAGGCCCACGCGTGAGAGCGATGACTCGACACGACGGTCGACTTCATCTTGCGGCAAGCCAAGGTTATGCGGACCAAACGCCACGTCCTGTGCCACGGTCTCGGCAAACAGCTGACGCTCTGGATACTGAAACACCACGCCGACCTTTGCCTTAACCGCGGCGGCATCTTTCTTGTTTGCCAGGTCGAGCCCCAATGCGTAAACGGAACCCTCCTGGGGACGAATCAGGCCGTTGAGATGCTGAATCAGCGTCGACTTACCCGAACCGGTATGACCTGCCAAGCCCAGGAACTCGCCGCGACGCACCGTCAGCGATACATCGCGCAGCGCCCACGGGCTGCTGGGGTCGTTTCCCCAGAGAGCCTGTTTGCTCGATGTGTCCGCAGTGGTCGAGCGCTTGCGCCAGCGGTGGCGCTCGCGCGGACTGAGCGAATAACTGTACGAAACATGGGATAGCTCAATGACGGGCTCCGACGCGTTTTCCTCGTTGTCTGCCGAAACAGTGCCGTCAGCGATTTCCAACTGGGGCGCGGAAGGCTGCCCCGCGGTGCCCGCCTCACTTCGCTCGGTATAGACCTGCGCAACCTCGGCAACCATATCTGCCTCACGCACCTGCGAATGAACAGGCACGCCCTTCGCACGAAGCGCCATGCCCAAACGGCACGACTCTGGCATGTCAAGGTTGAGCTGAGCGAGTTCATTCGCCCGCGTCAGAATCTCCTCGGGCGTGCCCAGCATGGCAACTCGTCCCGTCTGAAACACGGCGACACGATCGGCCTCGGCAGCCTCTTCCATAAAGTGCGTAATCATCACGATAGTCATGCCGCGAGCGTGCAACGCGCGGCAAGCCTTCATAAGACCCTTGCGTCCGCGCGGGTCGAGCATCGAGGAGGCCTCATCCAAAATGAGAACGCGCGGCTCCATGGCGAGCACGCCGGCAAGCGCCACGCGCTGCTTTTGTCCGCCCGAGAGCGCATGGGTCTCGTGGCGCTCAAAGCCCACCAGGCCCACGCCCTTCAGCGCCTCGCGTACGCGCTGCGCAATTTGCGCCGATGGCACGCCAAGGTTTTCGG
Organism: uncultured Collinsella sp.; assembly: GCA_902491895.1. Taxonomy (GTDB): domain Bacteria; phylum Actinomycetota; class Coriobacteriia; order Coriobacteriales; family Coriobacteriaceae; genus Collinsella. Next base: position 9,172 of record CABUJH010000049.1, read on the forward strand.
GACCGAACGCAACGTCATCTTCGACAAGCGTTGCCACCAGCTGATCATCGGGATTCTGGAACACCATGCCCGCGGTCGAACGAATGTCGTAGACCAACTCGGGATCGGACGCGTCCATGCCGTTGACGCACACCGTTCCCGTATCGGGCTGCAGCAGCGCGTTCAAATGCTTGGCAAACGTCGACTTGCCCGACCCGTTTCCGCCGAGGATGCAGAAAAACTCGCCATCCTCGATGTTCAGATCGATGCCATCGAGCGCCAGTGCAGCACCGTCATAGCTAAAGGAAACGCCCCGACACTCAATCATGCGCGGCCTTTGACCTGGTCCTTTTTAGGCGTGATGAGGTTGGAGACTGCCTTATACACCGCCAGCGTCAACACCGAGTTGAGCACGGTCTTGATGAGGTTAAACGGCAAAACGGCGGGAAGCATGAGCGGCAGAATCACATCGGCCGAGCCATACCAGAACCAAACGCCAATGGTCAGATTCGCAACCATAGAAAGCACCGTAGCGGCAATGACGCCGAGCACCAGGCCAATCACGGCACCCTTGTAGGTGTGCATCTTCTGGTAGACGATAGCCGCAGGCAGAATATAGCCCAGCGTAGCCACCAGGTTCATAAGCGCACCGACCCAATCGCCCGTGGTAAGCGCATGGATAACGATCGCCATAGCGGCAACAGCGGTGCCGGCACCAGGGCCGTACGCAAATCCACACACCATCGCCGGCACCAGCGACGGGTCATACGTCAAAAACGGCGCCGAGGGAAGGATGGGCAGCTGCACATACATAAACAGTGCTCCCAAGGCGCACATCAACGCCATGGTAACGAGCTGTTTGGTGCTCCACCTATTCGTGTTCTCAAAATGGATATGCTGCGACTGTTCAGACATAAGATCACCTGCCTCTTTCATCCGGACTCTAACCGTTGGTACTGGTATCTCACCAGTTCAGCCGGCATGCGAACCAACGCACACACGGGTCGCGGACTCATCGGCTCGGCCGCAGGCACTTTACCTGCGCCACGGTGTCCCTTTGACATCGCCCGATTTACCGCCAGTGGGGAATTTCACCCCGCCCTGAAACAGCAATTGCAAGTGTAGCACGGGCAGGTTTTCACGCAAGTATGCCAAGGGTAATTTATGGTAGGGAAACGCCCCACAAATACGCCCGGGATAGAGCGGCGCAACAACAATGCTGCAGCACGCTAACAACTGATCGCAGGCAAGTACGAAAGATCAAGAAGGGCAGTCAACACAGAATTCCCCGAAGTGCAAAGGGCGCGATTCCACAATCTAACCCGAATTCCACCACAAATTGCTGAGTCAATGGATGTAGACTCAAGCCAGACAGAGAAATTAGGTTTTCCGCCATCTCCCTGTCCTCCGTTTTTTGAAGACCTCCGACAGTGGCTCCAATCTTTAGCCGGAGTACCACAGCTCGGGGGTCAATTCATGTAGCAGGAGATATCATGACAAGAACCGCTGTCCTAATCGATGGAAATTTCTTCCTGAAACGAGCGCGCAGGCTATGGGGAGACACTTCACCCGAAAAGCGCGCATCGGAATGTCATGCCTATGCCCTGCGGCACATATCCGCTAAACGAAAGATGACGCTAGAATACGGCGACCGCTCCCTATACAGAATCTTCTTCTACAATTGTCCACCACTAGAAAACGGCACTTTTAAGCAGCCCTGGGACGAACACAATACCGTGTTCAGCCGGAAGCATCCCTCCAATGTATGGATGTCCGATTTCCACGCAGCCCTCGGGGAGAAGAGGAAAGTTGCGATGCGCATGGGCGAACTACGCTCAGCGAACGCGCATTACAACTTGAAACAAGAATCGCTCAAGAAGCTACTCAAGGGTGAGTTGACAACAACCGACCTCGGGCAGGAAGATTTCACCCTCGTTGGGTTAAAGCAATCCGGTGTTGACATGAGAATCGGACTCGATGTCGCCTCGCTCGCCCATGGGAGAACTGTTGATCAAATCGTTCTCATAGCTGGTGACACAGACTTCATCCCAGTCGCAAAAACGGCCAGAAGGGCAGGACTCGATTTCCTAATCGATCCGATGGGCCACCATCTGCCTAGCGAGCTCATTCTTCAATCTGATGGCATCGAAGATATATCGAATGAGTTCGATCCTGCCAAAGTCAGATAGCAAGTAAGGGGCCGTCCCGCGGGACGGCCCCTTTCATAAACCTCGAGCAAGCCGTCTACCCAAGAACTTGCAAGACGCGAGTCGAGACGAGCCCGCCACTCAATTGAGCAGACAGTCGATTAAAGTCGAACAAATGAGAGATTTCGAAAAGTTGAACAATAATTCAGCACAAAAAGGACCCCTTGTCCGCGGCTCCAAAGGAGCAGGACAAGGGGTCCCAATCTAACCGAGGACGTTCCGGAGAGAAACCCCCGTCACACCCCCGGATTCCCGGTGGGAGTTCTAGACCTTGTCGGCCTTAGTACATACCGCCGCCCTGCTGACCAGCGGTAGCAGCAGCGATAGCGTCCTCAAGCTGAGTGTTCTTGGGCACATCGGAGACGGTGGCCTCGGTGATGAGGATCAGGCTGGCGACAGAAGCAGCGTTCTGCAGGGTGACGCGGCTGACCTTGACGGGGTCGAGGACGCCCATCTCGATCATGTCGCCCCACTCGCCGTTGGCAGAGTTGAGACCCTGGCCGGCAGGCAGCTCGGCAACCTTGTCGACCACGACAGCGCCCTCAAAACCAGCGTTCTTGGCGATGGTAGCGACCGGAGCGGTCAGAGCCTTCTTGACGATGTCGACACCGATCTTCTCCTCGGGGTCGTCGAGCTCAACGGCGTCGAGCGCAGGAGCAGCGTCCATGAAGGCGACGCCGCCACCGGCGACAATGCCCTCCTCGACAGCAGCGCGGGTTGCCTGCAGGGCGTCCTCGACGCGGTGCTTGATCTCCTTGAGCTCGGACTCGGTAGCAGCGCCGACCTTGATGACGGCAACGCCACCGGAGAGCTTGGCCAGGCGCTCCTGGAGCTTCTCGCGGTCGAAGTCAGAGGTGGTGTTCTCCATCTCACCCTTGATCTGAGCGATACGAGCGTCGATGGCCTCCTTGGAGCCAGCGCCACCGACGACGACGGTGTTGTCCTTGGAGATGGTGACGGACTTAGCGGTACCGAGCATATCGGCGGTGATGTCAGCGACCTTCACGCCCAGCTCGTCCAGGGCAGCCTGGCCACCGGTGAGGACGGCGATGTCCTCGAGGATGCGCTTGCGGCGATCGCCGTAGCCCGGAGCCTTGACGGCGCAGACGTTGAGGGCGCCACGGATCTTGTTGAGGACCAGGGTCGGCAGAGCCTCGCCGTCGATGTCCTCAGCGATGATGAGCAGGCCGCGGCCAGCGCGCTGGACAGCCTCGAGAACGGGCATAATGTCCTGAACGCTGGAGATCTTCTGGTCGGTGATGAGGATGTACGGATCCTTCATCACGGCCTCCATGCGGTCGTTGTCCGTGACGAAGTAAGCGGAGACATAGCCCTTGTCGAACTGCATGCCCTCGACGGTGTCGATGGTGATATCGAACGTCTGGGAATCCTCGACGGTGATGACGCCGTCCTTGCCCACGACCTCCATAGCCTCGGCGATCTTCTCGCCGACCTCGGGGTCACCGGCGGAGATGGTACCGACGGAAGCGATCTGCTCCTTGGTCTCGACAGGCTTGGCCTGCTTCTTCATCTCAGCGACGGCGGCGTTGACGGCCTTGTCGATGCCGCGACGGATGGCCAGCGGGTTAGCGCCAGCGGCGACGTTGCGCAGACCGTCGTTGACGATGGCCTGAGCGAGCAGGGTTGCGGTGGTGGTGCCGTCACCCACGGTGTCGTTGGTCTTGGTAGCGACCTCCTTCACCAGCTGAGCACCCATGTTCTCGATGTTATCCTCGAGCTCGATCTCCTTGGCGACGGAAACGCCGTCGTTGGTGATGGTCGGGGCACCGAACGTGCGCTGCAGCGCAACGTAGCGACCCTTGGGACCCATGGTGACGGTAACGGCGTCGGCCAGAGTGTTGACGCCCTTGGCAAGCTTAGCGCGGGCATCGGTGTTGAACGTAATGTTCTTTGCCATGGTAGGTAATCCTCCAAAAGAAATGTGACTCGCGTCGCCGCTTCCGAGTCCTATGCGGCGGGCGCGTTCAAAGACGAATCAGAGATTCTGACGAGACTAGGCCTCGACGACAGCGTAGATGTCGTCGGCGCGCATCAGCAGATACTTCTCGCCGTCGACCTTGACCTCGTTGCCACCGAACTTACCGTAGATGACAACGTCACCGACCTTGACGTCCATGGGGATGCGCTCACCCTTGTCGTTGACCTTGCCGGCGCCCACGGCAACGATGGTGCCGCGCTGCGGCTTCTCCTGGGCGTTGCTGGCGATATACAGACCAGAAGCGGTCTTCTGCTCGGCCTCGTCGGGCTTGACCAGAACACGATCTGCAAGCGGCTTCAAAGACGACATGCTTGTCTCCTCCTTTTTGGGCCGCGTGGTTATGCCACGCGAATTAACCCTTTTTGTTTGCGTACGCGTTGAATGGTACCCACGAATGGCGGGTTATACAACACGGAGTCAAAAAATCTTATTTTTTGGCACTTAGATTTTCTGAATGCCGGGAGCTAGGTTAACTAATTCGAGCCCGGTATTCAGAAAAGTCAGTGCAGCAA
>CABUJH010000050.1 GCA_902491895.1 uncultured Collinsella sp.
ATGGAGCCCAATCCTTTGAACCTGTCAGTTAATGCTGGCGTAGGGAGCATGCCGCCTTTACAGGGGCGCTGTCTATGCACAGCGCCCCTTTTCTATGCCAAGGAGGCATGTGCAGTGATTGATTCGAAACAGCTTAAACAACAGGTAGTCAAGGCCGTGGACGAGATTCGCGCCACCAACCCGATGGCCGGCTCCATCACCAACACGGTGACGATTGACTTTGTCGCCAACGCGCAACTCGCCGTGGGCGGCTCGGCCGCCATGGTCTATCTTCCCGACGAGGGCGAGGCGCTCGTTGCCGGCGGCGGCGCAATCTATCTCAACATGGGCACGCTCTTCCCCATCTACGAGCAGACGATTCCCCGCGCGGCCAAGGCGGCACACGACGCCGGCAAGCCCTGGGTGCTCGATCCGGTGGGTCTGGGCATCGGTAGCCTGCGCACCCAGCTGGTAAACGAGCTCAAGCAGTACAAGCCCGCCATCGTACGCGGCAACGCCTCCGAGATCATCGCACTCTCCGGCCTGTGGGGTCTTGAGGGCGAGTCGGCCGATCTGAGCCGCGTACGTGGTGTCGATACCACCGACACGGTCGACGCCGCCCGCGATGCCGCCGTGGCGCTCGCTCGCTACACCGGCGGCGCCGTTGTGGTCTCGGGCGAAGTCGACCTGATTACCGACGGCACGACCGTGGCCAAATCCCACGGCGGCAGCCCGCTCATGTCCAAGATTACCGGCTGCGGTTGCTCGCAGGGCGGCGTGCTGGCCGTGTACGCCTGCGCTGCCGATCCGTTTACGGCAGCCGTCTGCGGTACCGCCGTCTACAACGTCGCCGGCACGCGTGCCGCCGCCGTCGCCGATGCCCCGGCAAGCTTTAAGGTCGCCTTTATCGACGAGCTCTACCGCGCAACCGCCCAAGACATCGCCGATAACCAACTCGAGCTCGAGGAGGCATAAGCCATGTCCGAGCCCGCAACCAATGCCGGCATGAACACGCTCGTCGCTGTGGCCATCGCCCCGTGCGGCACCGGCGATGAACTGTCCGCCGAGGTCGCCGAGGTCGTGCGCGTCATTCGCGAGAGCGGCCTTCCCAACCGCACCACCTCGATGTTCACCGAGATCGAGGGCGACTGGGACGAGGTCATGCAGGTCGTGCGCGACGCGACCTTTGTGTTAGCGAGCAAGGGCATCCGAACCGAAGTCGTGCTCAAAGCCGATATTCGACCTGGATTTACCGACACCATGACCGGCAAACTCGAGCGCATGGAAGCGCAGATCAAAAAGCAGGAGGAAGCACGATGAGCATCCGCGACAACCTTGATATCTCGGCCTATCTGGTGCTCGGCCCCGAAAACACCCTCGGACGCCCCGTGGGCGATGTGGTGGCCCAGGCGCTCGACGCCGGCTTTACCTGCATTCAGGTGCGCTCCAAGGTGGCAAGCGCCCGCGAGATCATTGCGCTGACCGACGACGCCGCGCAGGCAATCGCACAGGCCGGCAAGACCGGTCAGGTCGCCCTGTTAATCGATGACCGTCTGGACTGTGTGCTTGCCGCGCGCGAGCAGGGCATTGCCGTCGATGGCGTGCACGTAGGCCAGAGCGACATTCCCGTCGAGGTCTGCCGCAAGCTGCTGGGCCCCGATGCCATTGTGGGCCTTTCGGCCCGTTGCGAGGAGATGCTCGAGTACGTCAAGACCGCCGACATGAGCCTGGTCGACTACCTGGGCATCGGCCCGCTCCACGAGACCGAGACCAAGCGCGACTGCGGACGCGCGGCCGACGGCTCTATCATCACCAAGAGCTTTGAGGACCTTGCCGCACTCCACGCGGCAAGCCCCGTGCCCATCGTGGTGGGCGGCGGCGTTAAGACGGCCGACTTGCCGCAGCTTAAGGCCACCGGCGTCGACGGCTTCTTTGTGGTAAGCGCCGTCTGCAGCGCCGACGACCCCCATGCCGCAGCCAAGGAGCTTGTCGACACCTGGCAGCAGGCATAGGCATAGGCCGAACAGCTGATTCGCAGCCTCATATCTTCAGCAATGGAAAGCGCATCCCAGTTTGGGCCTCCATTCCGGGATGCGCTTTCCGTATGCGACCCTTACCCCGCCAGATACGCTTCCAACGCCGGCAAAGTCGCCTCTGCATCGTGGCGGCCGACCTGGTAGATGCGCTCGAGCTCATCCGGTTCGCGGCACAGCGACGGCACCTTCACCGATTCGCTCGGCCGCACCACAAAGATTTCGCCGGCAGCCTCTCGACGTGCCAGGTCATCGAGCGTGGCATTGTAGACCTCATGCCGATGCTCAAGCGCTGCGACAAACTCCGGATAGTGACGGAACACGCGCCGCAGCATGGACATCACACTGTTGGGCTGCTTCACAAAGCCCGCCGGCTGCGTGAGCACCACGATATTGCGGTCATACCCCTGCGCAAACAGCCATGCGCTGGGGATAGAATCAGCCACGCCACCATCCAGATACTTATGCCCGTCAATAGCAACGGGACGCGTCGCCACAGGAATAGCAGACGACGCCCGGATCCACTCGATATCGCGCTCGTCGCCATACGGCAAATCGTGATAGACAGCCTTGCCCGTCTCGATATCGGTACACACGCACGTAAATCGCATGGGACAGGCGCGATACGCCTCCAAGTCGATGGGATCGCGCTCAATGGGCACCTCGTGATAGGCAAAATCGGCATTGAACATGTCACCGGTTCGCAGCCAGCTTGTCACGCTCGCATAGCGCTTGTCGGCACAATAGGCCTTGTTGTAGCGAATGGCGCGCCCAATCTGCCGCGATTTAAAGTTGTAGCCAAACGCCGCGCCCGCCGAAACGCCCACCATATGGTCGCAGGTCAAACCGTGCTCCATCCAAACGTCGAGCACGCCCGCCGTATACATACCGCGGTAGCCGCCTCCCTCGAGCGCAAGCCCCACCGTGTGTGATGTCTCCGGCTGTGTCATGCAACCATCTCCGTTCCCATGCTTTTGAACTCAACAAGTATATCTGTCAACGTATGCCGTCAAAAACGTGTTTATAAGCATTTATCGAACGTTTCCCGATGCATCCCCCATGCCGTACCGCAATGCCCCTAGATGGCCTTAGGCATGAACGCCCTTAAGAACGTTGCGGGATAAACATCGCCCGCACCATGCCAACGTCATCGCACACAACGTGAGATAATTCTCAGCAGAATTCACCGACAGCAGAGGGAGTTTGTGATGAAGGTTCTTTTGGTCAATGGCAGCCCCAAGGCAAACGGCAACACCGCCCGCGCACTCGCCGAGATCGCCGAGCAACTCAATGCCGAAGGCATTGATACCGAGGTGTTTCAGCTGGGCGCCAAGCCCATTCGCGATTGCATCGGTTGCGGCCAGTGCGGCAAACTTGGCGGTCGCTGCACCTTTGACGATGACGTGGTGAACGAGCTCATCGCTGCCGCCGAGCAGGCAGATGGCTTTGTCTTTGGCTCCCCCGTCTACTATGCGCATCCCAGCGGACGCATCCTCTCGGCTCTCGACCGCGCATTCTATGCTGGCAGCAAGGCCTTTGCGCACAAGCCGGGTGCCGCGGTCGCCGTCGCCCGCCGTGGCGGCACGTCGACCACCTTCGATGTACTCAACAAGTACTTCACTATCAACCAGATGCCCGTGGTGGCCTCCACGTACTGGAACAACGTCTTTGGTGCCATGCCGGGCGAGGCCGCCCAGGACGCCGAGGGCCTGGCCACCATGCGAAACATCGGCAAAAACATGGCCTGGCTCCTTCGCTGCATCGAGGCAGGACAGGCCGCCGGCATCAAAGCCCCCGAAGGCGATCGCGCCAGGACCAACTTCATTCGATAGAGCGGCGGAACATGAATATCCAGATTTTTGGCACCAAGAAGTCCTTCGATACCAAGAAGGCCCAGCGCTATTTTAAGGAGCGCCGCATTAAGGTGCAGTTTATCGACCTTAAGGAAAAGGAGATGAGCAAGGGCGAGCTCACGAGCGTGATGCAGGCGGTCGGCGGCATCGACAAGCTGCTCAACCCCAAAGCCAAGGACGAGGAGACGCTCGCGCTCATTCAGCACCTCACCCCCAGTCAGCGCTTCGATAAACTGCTCGAGAACCAGCAGGTTCTGGCCGAGCCCATCGTGCGCAACGGCAAAAAGGCCACCGTCGGTTATTGCCCCGATGTATGGGGAGCCTGGGAGTAGCTTGTGTTATTTGCCGGCGCGTGGGTATAAGAGCAGGCGTTTGGCATATGATTCAGCTGTAAGCCATGTCTAACAAAGGAGGGCACATGCCCAACAAACCCGTGAAGATCATCATGCTTACCGGATACCTCGGTGCCGGCAAGACCACGCTGCTCAACCACATCCTCGCTAACGACGGCGGCATCCGCGCCGCCGTGATTGTCAACGACATCGGCGAAATCAACGTCGATGCCAGCCTCATCGCTGACGGCGGCCTTTCCGAGACCGACGACCTCATCCCGCTCACCAACGGCTGCATCTGCTGCACGCTTTCGGATGACCTGGCCAACCAGCTGCAGGGCATCGCCGATTCGGGCAACTTCGACTACATCATCATCGAGGCCTCGGGCATTTGCGAGCCCATCCCCATCGCCTACACCATCTCGAGCTTCTGCGACGAGGCCAAGGTGGGCGGCGAGCCCAAGCTTGCGCTCGACAACATCGCGGCCGTGGTCGACTGCGCCCGCATGTACGACGAGTTCAACGGCGGCCGCGACCTGCTGGCAGAGGATATCGACGAGGACGACATCGAGAGCCTGCTCATCCAGCAGATCGAGTTCTGCTCCACGCTGATCCTCAATAAGACCGATACCGTGACGCCCGAGCAGATCGCCGAGCTCAAGGCCATCGTGCGCAGCCTGCAGAAAGACGCCGTGATCGTCGAGGCCCAAAACGGCGAGGTTCCCATGGAGGAACTGCTCGATACCGACCGCTTCGACTTTATGCGCGCCTACAACTCCGCTGCCTGGATCGAGGCCATGGAGCATCCCGAGGAGCACGACGACCCCGAGGTGCTCGAGTACGACATCGAGACCTTTGTTTACTCGCGCCGCAAGCCGTTTGACCTGCAGAAGTTCACCGATTTTGTTGAGCAGGAGTGGCCCGACGAGGTCATCCGCGTCAAGGGTCCGCTGTGGCAGACCGGCGATCCGGACATGTGCTACATGTTCGAGCAGGCTGGCCACCAGATGCGCCTGATGGAGAACGGCCTGTTCGTTGACTCGGCACCCGAGGGCGAGAAGCAGAAGATCATCGACGAGAACCCCGAGATCATGCAAATTTGGGACGACGAGACGGGCGACCGCATGACGAGCCTGTGCATCATCGGCCGTCACATGGACAAGGATGCGCTCATCGCCTCCCTCGATGCCTGCCTGACCGACTGGCACCGCGCCTAGGTTTATCCAAGCGGGCATTTTTCCGCCTACGTAGCCGCCAAACCACCACGAAGGTGCCCTTCGTGGTGGTTTTTCGTTCTAAGCCAAGGAGATTCATGTTCAATATCGTGCTGTATGCGCCCGAGATTCCAGCCAATACGGGCAATATCGGCCGCACCTGCGTGGTTACCGGCGCCCGCCTGCATCTGGTGGAGCCGCTGGGGTTTTCGCTCGACGACAAGACGGTGCGTCGCGCCGGACTGGGCTACTGGCAAAACTTAGACGTGACGACCTATGCCGACTGGGAGGACTTCCTTGCCCACAACGGCCTCTCCCCCGCCGATGAGCGCCTGCACCTGCTGACTAAAAAGGCTCGTCGCACCTATGCGCAAAGCACCTATCGCGACGGCGACTTCTTGGTCTTTGGCAGCGAGAGCTCGGGCATTCCCGAGCCACTGCTTGCCGCGGCGCCCGAGCGCTGCGAGCGCATCCCGATGCTGCGCGATTGCGACTCGCTTGATAACGCCGAGACTTGGGAAGCCCACGAGGTGTCGCTGGGGCATATCGAGGACGGCCATGAGGCCATCCTTCGGCAGGATATCTGCGGCAACTTCGTCAACCCTGACGACTACCGCATCAGCGCACTCAACCTCTCCAACAGCGCCGCCATCGTCCTCTACGAAGCCTTGCGCCAGACAAGCTTTCCGGGAATGTGACAAAGGGACAGTTCCTTTGTCACATTCAAGCGCCACGCCGATGACACACACGCCTAATTGATGCTCCAGATAAAGAGCCCTCACTTTTAATCAGAATTAACTAAAGTAAAATAAAGTTAAACGGCGGTGTGAAAGGAGAGCCGTGTGAAATATCTCGAGAACCCGTTTACCCCCAGTTTTGGTGAGGTTCCTGCCCATCTCGCTGGCAGACAACAGATTATTCGGGATTTGGACCGTGCCTTCTTGAGTCAGCGCAGGCGCCCAGAATTGACCTCGATCTTCTCAGGCGCACGTGGAACCGGTAAAACCGCTCTCATGTCGTCGCTCGCGACAAGAGCGGAATCCCACGGCTGGATAGCCGTAAAGACGACCGCGCTCCCGGGAATGCTTGAGGAAATCGAGTTCGGGGCGAAACGTGCTGCCGGCCATCTTATCGACCCGTCTAAGAACTTCGAAGTCACCGGTCTCGGAATTGCACCGCTCGGCAGCGTCGAGGTCAATCGCGTTCACGATGCTTCAACCTGGCGTTATCGCATGAGCGACATCATCGACCAGCTCAACGAGGCGGGCACCGGTCTGCTCGTCACGGTTGACGAGGTGGACCCGACACTCGACGAGATGATCCAACTCGCAGCCACGTATCAGCACTTTGTGACCGATGGGAAACGCGTCGCCTTGCTTATGGCGGGACTTCCCAACAACGTCTCTACGTTGCTGAACCACAAGACGGTCTCGTTCCTTCGCCGCGCCCAACAATATCATCTGGGTCGCATTGCCGACTATGACGTACGCGAGGCCTTGATTCGCACAATCCAGGAAAACGATCGCCTGGCAGATGCTGAGGGAATCGATAGAGCCGTTCGCTCGATCTCTGGATTTCCCTTCCTATTGCAACTCGTAGGTTACCGTGCCTGGGATCTCACAAGCGATTCGAAGGAAATCTCGTCACGCGACTTTGACCTGGGAATCAAAATCGCGCGCGACGAGATGGACGACCGAATCCTCGCGGCAACCTATCGGGAACTCACTGCAGAGGACAAGCGATTCCTCATCACCATGCTCGATGACGAGGAAGAGTCCACCACCGCTGACCTTGTCGAGCGCCTTAAGCGTTCGCCGCAGCAGGTCTCCCGCTACCGACGCCGCATGATAGATGCCGGCATCATCGGGGAACGAGGACGAGGGCTCGTCGCATTTGAATTGCCATTCTTCCGCGACTATCTCGCGGCTCAATGCGTGAAATAGGCATCAATGAGGCAAAGGGGCTGTCCCTTTGCCTCATTGTCTATAGATAACGGCCGGTAATGCTCTTGGGGCAGGCCGTGATATCCGCCGGCGTACCGGCGCAGACGATTTGCCCGCCCGCATCGCCACCGCCCGGGCCCATGTCAATCACGTAATCGGCGTTACGGATAAGGTCGAGGTCATGCTCGATCACGATAACTGTGGCGCCCTTGGCAACGAGGCCGTCAAACACGTTCAACAGCACCTGGACATCGAGCGGATGCAGGCCAATCGTGGGCTCGTCGAACACAAATACGGCATCGTCCTGCACGCGGCCCATCTCGCTCGCGAGCTTAAGGCGTTGTGCCTCGCCGCCCGAGAGCGCCGGCGTGGGCTCACCGAGCGTGAGATAGCCCAAGCCCAGGTCGTGCAAGGTCTGCAAGCGCGCCTGGACTTTCTTGAGTCCCACCGTGGCGTCGAGGGCCTCGTCCACACTCATGTCCATGAGCTGCGGCAACGTAAGCAAGCTCCCGTCCTTGCCCTCGCGATGGATATGCGAGGCGGCCTCGGCGTAGCGCGAACCACGGCATGCCGGGCAGATGATCTCGACGTCGGGCAAAAACTGCACGTCGAGCGATATCGAGCCCGTGCCGTCACACGTAGGGCAGCGCAAGGCGCCGGTGTTGTAGCTAAAGGCGCCCGCCCTGTAGCCGGCTGCCTTGGCCTCGGGCGTACGGGCGAAGGCGCGGCGCAGCTCGTCATGGATGTCGGCATAGGTTGCCACCGTCGAGCGCACGTTGGCGCCGATGGGCGTAGCGTCAATCAGATTTGCGCGGCTAATGCCCTCGGCATCGACCCAACGCACGTGTCTTGGCAGGCGCTCGCCGGCTGCCTGCGCCTTGAGTGCCGGAATGAGCGTCTCGAGCACCAATGTCGTCTTGCCCGAACCCGAAACGCCCGTCACCGCGACAAGGCGACCGCGCGGGATATCGACTTCGAGCGGCTTGACGGTGTGGATGGTATCGGTTGCCATGCGGATATGTCCCTGGTCGAACATGTCGTCGTCAGTCACCTGCGGACGCAAGCGCTTGGGCTCTGCGCGCAAAAACGGAGCGATGCGGCTGCCCCGCGATTGCTCGACCTCGTCTACCGTGCCTGCAGCAATCACATTGCCGCCGCCTGCTCCAGCAACGGGACCCATCTCAACCAGATAGTCGGCTTCCGCCAGTACGCGCGTATCGTGGTCGACAACAACCACGGTGTTGCCATCATCCACCAGATCGCGCATTACGCCCACCAAGCCGTCGACATTGGCAGGGTGCAAACCGATCGAAGGCTCGTCCAGTACATAGAGCACGCCCGTCGATCGGTTGCGCACCACACGGGCGAGCTGGACGCGCTGACGCTCGCCCGTGGAGAGCGTAGCACCGGCACGATCGAGTGAAAGGTAATCGAGACCCAGATCGACCAGACGACGGGCCGCGCTCAAAAACGAATCGCAGATATCCGCTGCCATGGGCTGCATCTCGGCCGGCAAGGATGCGGGCACCCCGCGCACCCACTCAATCGCCTCACCCAGCGTCATGGCCGCCGCCTGTGCCAGATTGACGCCGCACACCTGGGGCTGGCGCGCGGCCTCGGAGAGACGCGTGCCGCCGCAATCGCGGCATGTTCCCTCGCGCAAAAAGCGAGCCACGCGCTTAAGCCCCTTATCGTCCTTAACCTTGGCAAGCGCATTCTCGACGGTATAGACGGCGTTGTAATAGGTGAAATCGAGCGGCGTGGCTCCCTCGCCGTTTTTGGGAACGTAGAGAATGTGCTTTTTAACCGCCGGGCCGTGAAACACGATGTCGCGCTCTTTAGACGTGAGCTGGTTAAACGGCACATCGGTGCGCACGCCCATCTCGCCAGCCACTTGCTTCATCAAATCCCACATGAGCGTACCCCAGGGAAGCACCGCGCCTTCGTTGATAGTCTTTGACTCGTCGGGCACCAGGCTCGCCTCGTCCACCTCGCGCATAACGCCGGTGCCGCCACAAGTGGGACACGCGCCGCCGCTATTGAAAGCCAAATCCTCGGCACCCGGCGCGTAGAATTCGCGGCCGCATTCGGAGCACGTGAGTGACAGGCCAGCCGCTACGTTGAGGCTCGGCTCCACGCGCGCCCCGCAGTGCGGGCACACGTGATGGGCACAACGGCTAAAGAGCAGACGCAGGCTATTGTTGAGCTCGGTCATGGTGCCAAATGTGGAACGCACACCCGGCACGCTCGGACGCTGGTGTAGCGCGAGCGCCGCCGGTACGTGCAATACCTCATCCACCTGAGCGTGCTCGGCCTGCGTCAGGCGACGTCGAGTATAGGTGCTGAGCGCCTCCAAGTAGCGACGCGAGCCCTCGGCATAAAGAACCCCCAGCGCCAGCGAGCTCTTGCCCGAACCCGATACGCCGGCAATACCCACGAGCTTTCCCAGCGGAATGTCGATATCGATGTCCTTGAGGTTATGGACGCGCGCGCCACGCACCTCGATAGCCTGCGGGCTCATCTTTTGTTCCGTCACCTTTATCACCCTACTCATGCCATAAAATGCGGTCGCGGATATACTCGCCCAGCATGGGTACGGTAAACCGGACGAGGCCGTATCCGGCAGCCTCGATGACGCGCTCGCGAATCAGGCTTGCGCGATATTTACTCGCCCAGCTCTGGGTGCGATCGCAGCGCTCAATGATATCCGCCATGCGCGTCGGCTTACCCTCGTCAGCAGCCATGGCCTCGATAAAGAGGCGTTGCGGACTGCGAAGCCCGTAATACAGGGGCGCGTCAACTGCTTCGTAGAACTCGGAGACGGCGTCCGTATGGCCATCCTCGACATCGCGCCTTTCGATGACCTGCGAGCCACGCCGGACAGCAGACCGCCACATGTAATATCCCACCAGCTGAACCATGTAGGGATGCCCCATGCTCTTGCGCGCCGCAAGGTCCGCCGTCTCCGCGTCAACGTAAAGACCAGCGTCTTTGACCGTCTGGATATACGAATCGCGCACCTTGGGCAAAGATATCGCCCCCAACGTACGCTGCTGGGCACGCCGCAAAAACGTAACGCTCGGCTCTTCGAGCAGATCGTCAACCATACTGGGCAAGCCGGCAAAAATCAGCGCAAGACCGCGCTGGTCGCTATCGGACAAGCCCGTGGCATCCTGATCTCCGAGCACCTGCTGATAGAGAACGGCAAGTGCCGCCAGTTCCTCGATAGACGCAGATTGCGCCTCGTCAATCGCAAACAGTATGCCCTTGCCTGGACCGAGCTTCTTGAGGCGCTCGTTGACCAGCCCGCGCAACGTCTCGCCTTTTGCCCGCGCCGCCTCGACCGACATCCGGCCAAATGACGGCCCAAACTCCATTGACGTCACAACGGGTTTATTCGAGCGAAGCGCGTCGGCCAAGCGATCGCATAAGCCAAGCGAAGCGGAATCGGAGACAACCGCCCATCCGCGCTCATTGGCTAGACGTTGCAGCTCCCGCAGGAGAACCGTCTTGCCACAGCCGCGGTTTCCCGTAATGAGCATGAGCCTACCTGGCGCTCCGGCGCCGTTATCGAGCCCTTCCTCGAAATCTTCGATGACCGACTCGCGGCCGATGAGTATCGGAGGCCGCTTGCCAGCCGTGGGCTTAAAGGGATTTGGATTCATGTCGGCCTCCTCGGATTGGCAAACCCTGGTAATAGTTATACCAACTTGTACCGAGTTATACCAATAGCATGTGACAAAGGAGCTGTCCCTTTGTCACATGTGGCCGAAAAACTCGGCGTCTGCTGCTCGCCAGGGGCGGAAGGTGGCGGGATCGATCTTTACGTGCGCCGCGGCGGGCACGTCGTACCATTTGACCGTGTAACCGGCGCCGTGAGAGCAAAAGACCGAGTCGGGCGTGTTGGGCAGATCGGCCTCGGGCTCATAGGCGGCCGTCTCGATTACGCGCTCGGCATCATGGCATGCCGCATAGCCGGCGAACTCCAGGTACAGATGCCCACGACCACTCGTGTAGGCAGTCACCTCCAGCGCGTAATCCTGCACCTCTGATGCCGGTACACGACCCACAAGCTTCGCCCGATCGCCTGTCATCGTTGGCGGCTCGTACTCGGCACCCATGCGCGTGGCATCCGAGAGCGCCCGGCCCACGCACTCCCCCGGCACCTCGAGCTCAAAGCGATACCGCGGCTCCAACAGTACCGCCGCGCCGGCCTCACGCGCCTGCATGAGCCCCTGGCGAATCGCGCGGTACGTGGCCTGACGAAAATCGCCGCCCTCGGTGTGTTTGGCATGCGCACGGCCGCCCGTGAGCGTAATGCGCACATCGGTGATGGGCGAGCCGGTCAGCGCGCCCAGGTGATCGCGCTCCATGGCGTTAGTGAGCGCCAGACGCTGCCAGTTAAGATCGAGCTCGTCGGTCGAGGTCACGGTGCCAAACTGCACGCCCGAACCCGCTGGCAACGGCTCCAGGCGCAGATGTACCTCGGCATAGTGGCGCAGCGGCTCAAAGTGGCCCACACCCTCGACCGGCTGCGAAATAGTCTCCTTATAGAGAATGCCGCCAGACTCAAACGCAACCGAAAGGCCAAAGCGATCGGCCAACACCCGCTGCACGACCTCGAGCTGCACGGCGCCCATCAACTGCAAATGAATCTGCTCAAGATGCGTGTTCCAGCTTACGCCGAGCATGGGATCCTCGTCGGCAAGCTCGGCCAGCGCTTGGAACACCGTATGGACATCGTGCTCGTTCGGCAGCACCGTATAGGTGAGAACCGGCGCAATGACGGGCGCATCGCCCGCGGGCTCCGCGCCCAGGGCGTCCCCCGGGCGAACGTGCGCAAGACCCGTCACGGCACAAATACCGCCAGCAGCAACTTCTTGGGCAAGCTCATACTTCTCGCCGTTATAGATGCGCACCTGATCGACCTTCTGCTTCCATGCCTCGGCACCGGAACGTCCGTTAATCACCTGTTTGGCATGCAGCGTGCCGCCGGTCACTTTAACCCAAGCCAAGCGCTCGCCGCGATCTCCGCGGCTGACACGATAGACGCGCGCGGCAAACTCCGGGCGCCATGCCTGTTCGCGCATCAGCACGCATATGCCATCTAGCAGCTCGTCCACGCCTTGGTCCTTGAGCGCCGAGCCGGCAAAGCAGGGAAAGAGCTTGCGCTCGGCAACCATGCGCGACAGCGTCGCGGCGGAAAGCTCACCCGTCTCGAGAAACTCCTCGAGCGCCGCCTCGTCCAACGCAGCAGCGTCCTCCTGAACGGCACCACCCGCCAACAGTTCGCTGGCATCCAGGCAGCCTTCGGAAAGACGTTGCCCAAGTTGTGCCAGCAAAACTTCGCGGCCGGGATTCTCCAAATCGATTTTGTTGATATAGATGAACGTCGGAATGTCATAGCGCGCAAGCAGGCGCCACAGGGTTTCGGTATGCCCCTGCACGCCATCGTTGGCGCCCACAACTAAAATCGCGTAGTCGAGCGCGCGCAGCGTGCGCTCCGCCTCGGCAGAAAAATCGACATGCCCCGGTGCATCCACGAGCATGACGTGGGTATCGCCATGGTCGAGCACGGCCTGCGACGAGAAAATCGTGATGCCGCGCTCGCGCTCGATCGCGTTCGTGTCCAGATGCGAATCGCCATCGTCCACGCGGCCGCGCTTGCGAATACGACCAGCGTTGAACAGCATGGCCTCGGCCAACGTGGTCTTGCCGGCATCGACATGCGCCACAATTCCAACGACCGCTTGTTTCGACATGGCTCTCCTCTTATTGCAAGCCCATCGCACGCGGCAACGGGCGTTCACGCTCCACACTGGATGATACAATTTACGGGCCGGCGGGCGAAGCGGGCCCTATCCCCCGACCGAGCTCATCGCTCCGCGTTGCCGCGCGGCGATTTTCGTAGGTTCGCGCCTTGCGAAAGCCGGCACCTCCCCTTTTAATATGAGAAAGCCATTGTCAATAGGCGTGTTTGTTCGAGCCCGGTTTTAA
>CABUJH010000051.1 GCA_902491895.1 uncultured Collinsella sp.
GTGGCCGCCTTGGAAACCGAATGATGGTACGAGCATCCATTCGGCTTCCAGGGCGGCCACGGACAGAACGGGGCGAACAGAAAAGAGCGACGGACGTCTACTCCCCCGCCACGCTCGCGCGCAGCTTGGCGGCGATGGGCTCGGATGCCAGCAGGAACACGAGCATAACCACGGAGCACGCCAGGCACACGATCCAGGTGCTCGCAAAGGAGCCCGTGGCATCGAACAGCACGCCCGAGACAATGGCACCTACGGTGCCGCCGACCATCTCGAGCGAGGTGATGGTTCCCGTGACCTTGCCAAGGTCGGCCATGCCAAACTGCTTGGAAGCCGCGATCGTGGGCGTGATGGTGCCCATGCACGTTCCGATACCAAAGCTCACAGCGGCGACTATAGGACCGAGGTCCGTCGTCGGGAAGCACAGCGCCACGCAGGCGATAATGCACGCAACGGAGCCAAGGATATTGCCAAAGCGCAGGTCAAAGCGGTCATAGATCGCACCGAGCGAAATTTTGGCGATAACGACGGTGACCATGTAGGCCGAAAGTACGGTACCCGCCCACATGGGATCGTGACCGCCCGTGACAATCTTGGCGCCGTTGACGGTAACACTCGTCATGTTGGTAACCTGGTTGGGCAGGATGGCGCCATTGACCAAGCCCATAAAGAGGAAGGCAACGACGAGCAGCCAAAACGCCGGGCTCTTCTTGATACGAGACCAGCCGACGCTGACCTCGGGCGCCGTGTGCTCGTCCTTGTCGCCAGCCGTCGAGACGGACGGATCGCCCGGGTTCTCGCCGAGCGGCTTAAGGCCGATCTCGGAAGGCTTGGTGCGGAAGGAGTAAGCCGTGATGGGCAGTGCCGCCACCATGCAGACGGCAGCGAGTACCAGGAACGCAGAGCGCCAGCCCACACTCACGATAAGAGAGCTCACGATCGGCGAGAGAATGGCTCCGCCAAAGCCCGAGCCCGAAAGTGCGATGGAAATGGCAAGGCCGCGTTTAGCGGTAAACCAGTTGGCGGTCACAAGGCTAATGAGCAGACGGGTCGAGGCCACAGCGAAGCAGCCCGAGACGGCAAAGAGCACGTAGACCTGCCAAAGCTCACCCACAAAGCTCATGCCGGCAAGAACGGCAGAGGTGGCGATTACAGTGAGGGATCCCAAAACGCGACCGCTTACTTTATCGGCAACATGACCGATCACAAGTGAGCCGATAACGCTCACCACGGTGGAGATGGCATTGGAGATGTTGTACTGCGCAAGGGAAATGCCCAGGTCGCTGACGATCAGCGGCTGGAACAGGCTCATGCAGTTGACGAAAATCGTGTAGCACGTGGCCATGATCACGAAGCCGGAGGTCACCACGAGCCAGCCGGGGAAGAACTTACGTTGCTGGGACATACTGCTCCTTATTTAACAAACGAATAGCCGGCGCCGGGCGCCGGTAGTGCCCAAGATCGCCTTGAAAGACAAGGGCATAGGCCTTGCGGCCATGCCCGCAGGCTTGAAAGGCAAGGTTGGGTGCTACCGGTGGTCGGCGATATAGCCCAAAGCGACGGCGGTATAGGCCGCGGCGCCGAGCGGCAGCTCGGCATCGTTAAAACGTGCCTTGGGATGGTGCTGGGCAAAGTGTTCGTCCGTGTCGGTTACGGCCGCGCCCACGGTAAAGTACGCACTCGGAATCTCGCTCGAGATAAGCGCGAAGTCCTCACTCGCCATGGCATGGAAAAGCGGCAAGAAAGCCGCCTTGGGCAGCACTGCGCCCACGTAGCCAAGCGACGCCTGAGTCATATCGCTGTCGAGTACAAGCGGCGGAACATCCGAAAGCGTCTCGATGGTCGCCGGCGTACGATAGGTCGTGGCAACGCCGTTAACGACCTCCGCGATGCGGGTCTTGAGGTGCTCCATGAGCTCAACATCAAAGCCGCGCAGCGTTCCCTCGAGCACACAGGTGTCGGGGATGACGTTGGCCGCCAGGCCGCCAGCGAACTTACCAACGGTAAGTGCGACTTCCTTGGCCGCCGGCACCTCGCGGGAGATAAGCTCCTGGAGCGCCAGGTGCACATGCACGCCCGCCGTGATGGGGTCGATGCAAATCTCGGGGCTGGAACCGTGGCCACCCTTGCCCTGGAGCGTGATGCGGAAACCGTACACGCCCGAAAGCGCCGGGCTCCCATAGAGCACCAGGCCGAGCGGCGATTGGCTGTTAACGTGCATGGCAAAAGCCGCCTGAGGACGCGGGTTCTCGAGCAAGCCGTCGGCGATGGCAGCGCGTGCTCCCTCAAAGGTCTCCTCGCCCGGCTGGAACAGCAGTTTGACGGTGGCATTGGCGTCGACGAGCTCGGCCTCGCGGGCCTTGAGCAGGCGCGCCGCACCAAGCAGCGCCGTCGCGTGCATATCGTGACCGCAAGCATGCATGCAGCCATTGGTGGATGCAAAGGGCTCGCCGGATTCCTCGACAACGGGCAGGGCATCCATATCGCCTCGGAGCATGACGACCGTTCCGGCCTGCTCGTCCTTGCACGTGCCATTGCCCTGAGCGGCCGCGGCCGCACCGGCACCGATCAGGCCAACGACGCAGGAACCGTCGACGAGCGTGGTATGGGGGATGTCCATCTCGTCCAGACGTGCCTGAATATAGGCAGACGTCTGCGGAAGATTGTTACCGAGCTCAGGCATCTGGTGTAGATCGTGTCGCCACGCAGCGAGCTCGTCTGCAAAAGCCTGAGCTTCTGCGACAAGACCGTCACCGATAGCGGTCTGCGCCGCTGTGGTAGCCTGAGGCGCTGGTTGCGGTTGAAAATCGGACAGAGCTGGTGCCATAGATGCCCTCCAGTAACGTTTTTGCAGCACGCACTTTGATAGCGTAAAGTGCAAGGCACAACTGTAAGGGCATGACATAAAAAATGCCGCCCTGGGAGGGCGGCGCAACAAGTTGTTTACAATTGCGGGTGTGATTTTCGGCGCAAGAAATCGAAATGCGTCTCGCTCAAAATAATCGACAGGAAGATGAGCGCAAAGCCGGCAAGCAGGCGCGAGGTGAGCGCCTCCCCCATCAGCAGCACCGAGAACAGCACGCCCGAGGGGGACTCCATCGAAAGAAGCAGTGAGCCCGTCGAGGCCGGGACGTGCGCCAATCCAACGTTTTGGATGAGCAGCGCCACGCACGTGCAGCCCACCGAGAGAAAGGCCATTACGCAGATAAAGCTCGGCGTCCACACGGACGAGGGCGCTTGGGTCTCGAACAACAGCGACGAGATCAGGCTTAGGACACCATTGCCCACAAACATCCAAAACGTGATGACGTTGATGTCCATCTTGCGACCGTACTTGGCGGTCACCGCCATCTGGATGGCAAAGAAGACTGCGCCGCCCAGCGTAATGGCATCGCCGGCATTGAACTCGACGCTATCGAGCGCCACCAAGCCAATGCCCGCCAGGCACAGCAACGCGGCGCCCAAGTTGTAACGGGTAAGCCTTTCGCCGCTTAGGACGTAGCTCGCAAACGGAACCAAGATACAGTACGTGCCCGTCAAAAACGCGCTTTTGCCTGCCGTGGTCTGTGCCAGGCCGATCGTCTGCAAACCGTAGGCACCCCACATGAGCGCGCCCATGCCAAGCCCGACGATCAGGTTGCGGGCATTGAAATGAGCGATGATGCGCTTATGGAAAATGGCAAACATAACCAGTGATGCCGGGAGAAAGCGAACGTAGACCAGCTCGAACACCGGAATGGTGTCGAGCGCGCCCTTCATAGTGGTAAAGGAGTAGCCCCAGATGACCGCCACCGAAAGTAGCAGAACTTTCCAGAACAGCGGCGAGCGTGCGCCGGCACCCCGGGGAATACCGCCCGCGCCCAAATCCTCACGGGCCACAGGGCTATCAGGCATGTTTTCGATTTCGTTGGCAGCGTATTGGGCCATGGAACATCCTCGCACTCAATCTGGGCGTGGTGTCCGCACGCGTATGGCTGCGTGCCGCCTCATGGTCAAATAAAAACAGGGCGTACCGGACCCCCGGTACGCCCCGCTACTGTAGCAACAACCAAGCAGCCCACGCAATTCACTACGCTAAAGCATCGGGTTGGAAGACCTCGATGTTCCGACGGCGTTTACGTGGCTGAACTAGATCAACTTAGTTGCCTCCAGCTTTTCGATGATCCAGTCGTTGGCTTTGATGACTGGGCGGCGGAAGACGACGCCCAGTGCCAGCGACGGAATCAGATAGCTCGCCAGAATGCCTAGCTCAATCCAGTACTCCATATGGTAGGCGCCAGCCATGGCGGCATGCATGGCGTTGATGCCGTGGGTGAACGGCAGGAACGGATAGATCGCCTGGAACACGGGGCCGGTCATCTCGATAGGGAACGTGCCGCCCGAACCGCCGACCTGCATGACCAGCAGCACGACGGCGAGCGCCTTGCCGATATCGCCAAACGACACCGTAAGCGTGTAGACGATATTGGAGAACACGAGACTCGCGACCCAGCCCGCCAGCACAAACTGCAGCGGGTTGTCGCACTGAATGCCAAAGAACAGGATGTCGCCCGCACACACGAGCGTTGCCTGCAGCAGGGCCAGACCGCCAAAGAACAGGTAGCGGCCCAGGTAGATCTCGTGCAGGCGCACGGGGATGAGCTCGTTGATGAGCTCATCGTCAACCGAGACCTTCATCATGGCCGCCAGCACGATCGAGCCGACCCATAGCGACAGAATCGTGTAGAACGGTGCCATGGCCGAACCGTAGTTACGAATCGGATAGACCGGCTTGCGATCGAGCGCGACGGGGCCGGAAAGCGACACGGCCAAACCCTCGGGATCGTTGCCAATCATCGTCTTGATCGTGGCAAGGTCGTCCGACATCAGGGCGCCATCGAGCTCGTCCTTAAACGCACTGATCTTGTCCGACGCCTCGCCCAGCTGATCAGAAGCCTTGTTGACCAGCTTTGCAGCCTTGGAGAGGCCCTTTGCCAGCGAACCGGATGCGTCGGTCAGGCCGTCTACGGCGCTATCCAGATCGCCCGAGATGCCATCGAGCGAGTCCAGGATGCCCGAAACCGTCTTCTTGAGCTCCTTGGCCTTAACCGAGAACGTGGAATCGTAGTCGGACTTGGCGCCCGAAATGCCCGCCTTGGCATCGGCGATGGCCTGATCGACCTCGGCACGCGTGCTGTCGACCTCTGCCATGCTGTCAGAAAGGGACTTAGCAGTTGCCGTCAGGTCCTTGGCGTTGTTGCGATACTCCACCGCGATCCTGCCCAGCGATGTTGCCACAGATTTAAGGCTCTCCTGGAGCTTTTCGTCACTGACCTGCTCGGCAAAGCCGCGGAGCTGGTCGGCCGTGGCGTCGATATCGTCGGCACGTGTATTGAGCGCCGCCGCGGCATCGTTGAGCTGAGACACCGTAAGGTCGACATGCTGATTCGCGGCATCGAATGCCTTCGCAAGCTCGGCGGACACGTTGTCGAACGAGCCCGCGCTTCCGTCAATCGCGGCGTTGATGGCGTCGTTGGCGGCCTTCAGCGCTTCTTTGGAATCGCTCATGCCGCTCTTGGCATGCTCCATCAACTGCTTGGTCGACTCATCGACCGTACCCGTCTGCTGGAGCATACCGCTCGCCGACGTCAACGAATCGGACGTAGAGCTCAAAATGCCCGCCAGCGACGAAGCATTAGCCTGAACGTCTTGCAGGTCCCCAATCGAATCGCCGAGCGTCGAGGACAGGTTGGCGATAAAGTTGCTGACCTGGTCGGTGCTCATGTAATCGAGCAGGCTGGACACCGTCTTAAGACCGATGCTCGTAATGGTCTCGGTAAAAGATTCGTTAACCTGGTTCTGAACGGCGCTCGAACCCTTCTCGGTCACGATCTGCGCGATGGCGTTGGCCTTCTGATTCTCGTAAAACTCGATATCGGCATGCTTAACGTCGGTCGAAAAGAGCGTCATCATATCGGCACTAAACGTCTTAGGGATAACGACAGCCGCATAGTATGCGCCCGATTTGACGCCCTCGATGGCCTTTTCTCGATCGTTGAGCACAACCCAGTCGAAGTTCTCGTTGCCGCGCAGGGTGGCGGTCACGTTTTCGCCCACGTTGACCTCGACGGGGATCAGATCGCTCTCGTAACCCTCATCGGTGTTGACCACGGCGATCTTAAGATTGCCGGTGTTGCCGTACGGATCCCAGCTGCCGGCGATGTTAAACCACGCGTACAGGCACGGTACGATAATGAGGCCCATCACGACAACCAAGCCGATTACGGAGCGAGACACGTTTTGGACATCGCGCTTAAACAGATGCAGGATGTTCTTCATTTATGCCTCACCTCCTTTGGAGTGCTTGCCGAGCGGGGCGTTCTTTTCATTCATCACAAACGTGTCATCCCCGTTCTCGGGCACATGGGCCGCATCGCGATGACCACATTGGTTGACAGCCTGAGTCTTGGGTTCAGACCCCCGCTCGCTCGCATTCAAGCCGAACATGCGACGAGCGGCCGGAATGGCGGCCGTGTGCTCGCGCATCTCGCGGCGCAGGTCCTCATCCGAAAGCGCCGAGATGCGCATCTGGGTGTTGAGGCTCGAGCGGATGTACTCGATATTGATAAGCCAGCCGCAGATGGCAATAACCGAGATGATCCAAATGACAAGCAGGATGATCTTGCCGTTATTGTCGATATCGAGAACCGTCGACAGGACAAAGAGCAGGACCTGAACGCCCACCACGGCGGCAAAACCGCCCTTGATGTAGTACGGGTAGCGATGTTCAAAGGCGACCGCATGATCGAGCAGTTCGCGACGGTACGAATCGGAATCGAGCATGACACGCATGGCCGTGCGCAGCGAGTAGCGCTGGCGCGGCAGGTCGTTGGACTCGCAGATCATCATACCCGTCGTGGAAAGCTGTTTATCAAAGAGCAGGTTAAGGTTGAGCAGCAGCGGACGCAGCTGCAGACCGATAAAGAGCGCCACGATCAAGAACACGCCCAGAATGCACAGGTTAAACAGGTAGTTAAACGAGTACATGCCGCCGACCGTCTCGCGCAGCAAATTGATGCCGTAGGTAAAGGGCAGCAGCGGGTGCAGCCACTGGAAGAAGCCGGGCATCATCTCGATGGGATACATGCCCGACGAACCCGGAATCTGCACGATGACGAGAATGACGCCGATTGCCTTGCCGATGTGCTTAAACGTAGTGGACAGCGCATAGATGATATTGACGTAGGTGAACGAGATGGCGATGCCGCCCAGCACGAACAGCAGCGGGTTGATGCACTGCACGCCAATCACCAGATCGCCTACCGTAACGATGGTGGCCTGGAGCGCGCCCAGGATCACCAGGAGCATCCAACGGCCGAAGTAGCCCTGGCGCGCCGTAAAGCTGCCAATGCCCTCGCGATCGACCTCGAGCTTGTAGATGGCGATGAGTACGTAACCGCCCACCCAAAGCGCCAGGTTGGTGTAGAAGGGAGCGATGCCCGAGCCAAAGCTCTTGACCGGATAGATCGACTTGGACGTCAGCTCGACCGGAGAGGCCATGAAATCTGCCACGTCATTGACATCGACGCCCATAAGGTCGGCGAGCTCGCCCATAGACTCAGAGGTCTGCAGCGCCGCGATGTCATTGGCTGCGGTCGCAAACTTGTCCTGGACCTTGGCAAGCGAGGAATCGGTCTGGGACAGCGTGGTCTTGGCCTGGCCGAGCGTAGCGTTAAGCTGCGAAAGCGTACCGCGCGCACTTGCAATAGTAGGCGTGAGGCCAGACACGATTCCCGTCAGATCACCCGAGACGGCGGCAAATGAATCAAGCGCGCTCGAGGCCTTCGGCAGCGCGTTTTGACCCAGGTCCGTCTGGGCCTGGCCAAGGTTGGTCGCACCGGTCTGGATTGCGTTATTGATAGCGTCGCTGGCGCCCGAGACAGCCGCGGCGTCATTCGCCATGGCGCTCGACTGCGCAGACAGACCGTCCTTGATGCTCTGAAGCTTTTCATTCTGCTCGCGGAGCAAATCGATGGTCGATACAATGCGCGCGTCAATTTCCTTGGAACCTGTCGACGTGTCATTAACGAGAATTTCCAAGTGCCCGATAACGGCCTTATTGTGGTCGATCGTCGCTTGGAGAGACTCAAGCGAGTTGTCGATGCGGGTGGTCGTAGATGTGACCGCGCCCGTCAGCTTGCCAATCGCAGCGTTCGCGAAGGCTGACGTCTTGGTGAGCGCAAGGCTGCCTTCCGAGAGTGCCTTGGAGAGCGAGGCGACAGAGTTGCCCGCCGTAGCGCGCGCCTCGCCCAGCAGGTCATTGCCCTGAGCGATTGCCTGCGTTAGAGAGGGCGTCTGACCCTGCAGGCCCGCCAACGCGGCATCAGCCGAGGCGATAGCGCCACTCGTCTTATCGATGGCGGCATTCATGTCGCCAATCGAATCGCGCACCTCACCCAAGGTACCGGATGCCTCTGATACCGAACCAGCCAACGAATTCTGAGTCTGGGTTGCCTTGTCCTTTAAATCGACCCCGGCATCCTTGGCGATGCTGGCAACGGTCTCGCCCACTGTGGAGACAAATTCCGAGTTGATCTGCTCCTCGATGGTGCTTGCACCGGTGTCGGTAACCTTGGGCGCAATAGCACTCTTCTTCTCATTGACGTAGTACGTAAGCTTGGGCTGATGGTAGTTGCCGTCGAGCATCGAGACCAGGTTATCCGAGAAGTTCTTAGGGATTACGATGGCCGCATAGTACTCACCGCTCTCGACGCCCTCCTTGGCGTCGGCCGCCGAATCGACGAAGGTCCAGCCCAGCTGATCGTTCTCCTTGAGCTGATCGACGACCTGGTCGCCCGCGTTGAGCTCGCCCACCAAGTCGTTTTGGGTTCCCTGGTCGTTGTTGGCGATAGCAATCTTGATGCCCTGGGTGTTTCCATACGGATCCCAGTTTGCCACGATGTTGTACCAGGCATACAGCGAGGGGATAACGCACACGCCCAAAGTAACCACCAAGGCAACGGGGTTCACAAGCAGTCGCTTGATGTCGCGCTTAAAGATCGCAAAGGAGACCTTTGCGTTGGATAGTTTGCTGCCGAGACTCACGCTTGGACCATCCATCCTGTCGTTGAATCGAATCGTACTATCGACAACCATTGTACGTAGGCGCTTTAGTGCCTCACGGCACAATGGTGCTGAGTTTTGCGGGTAGCAATATACTACGAAGATGAGTTAGCGTACAGTTGTACAGTATCTTAAATTTCAGCAGGTCACAAAACCACAACCCGCACAAATTAGCAATTCAAATAGTCATCGGGGACGTTCTTAAACGACTAGTCAAACAAAAACGTCCCCAATGACTACTTAGGACCACGGCAACGTCGATGTTTTGGCAATGCCAGCGAGCGGGCGCCAGAGCGACAACTTGGCATGAAAAGAGGACGGCATAGACCTTCTGGTCATGCCGTCCTCTTTGAATGACAAGTTGTCGCTCTGGCGCCCGCGCAGCGTCGACTGGTCCGCCGTTCGTTAGAACGGCGGAACTGAGGGCAGCGTCGAGCCGTTACGCGGTTTGGTAAAACCGCGTAACTACCTAACTACATCAAGTTGCAGACAGCTGCTGCGAAGGCAACGGGGTCCTCGGGGAGGATGCCCTCGACCAGCAGGGCCTGATCGTAGAGCAAGCCGGAGTACTGCTTGATCTTATCGGCGTCGCCTGCCTTCTGGGCAGCGACAAGCTTGTCGAAAACCGGGTGCTTGGCGTTGAGCTCGAGCACGCGCTGGCTCTTGGGCATGCCGTCGGGCGCGCTCTCGGGTCCCTTCTGGAGCACCTTCTCCATCTCGAGCGAAAGCGGGCCCTCGGTGGTGATGCAAGCGGGGGCATCGGTCAGGCGCGCGGAGACGGCAACTTTCTCGACCTTGTCACCGAGCGCCTCCTTCATAGCGCTAAAGAGGTCCTCGTTCTCCTTGGTGGCGTCCTCGGCCTCCTTCTTCTCGTCCTCGGTCGCCAGGTCAAGATCACCGGTCGCAACGTTCTTGAGCTCCAGATGACGATCCTCGACCTCGGGCTCGGCACCGTCGGCCACAGCCTTCTCGGCAGCCTCGCGGGCAGCATCGTCCTCGTAGATCTTGGGCATATCGGCGGCAACGTATTCACGCATAGCCTGGAACGTGAACTCATCCACATCCTGCGTCAGCAGCAGCACGTCATAGCCGCGGTCGAGCACGCCCTTCACCACGGGCATCTTAGCCAAGCGCTCACGCGAGTCGCCGGCGGCGTAGTAGATGGCCTTCTGATCCTCGGGCATGCCCTTGGCATACTCGGCCAGGGTAATCATCTTCTGTTCCTTGGCAGACCAGAACAGCAACAGGTCGGCGAGCTCATCGGCCTTCATGCCATAGCTCGAGTAAATGCCGTACTTAAGACCGCGACCAAAGTTCTCAAAGAACTTCTCGTAGGCCTCGCGGTCGTTGTCACGCATATCCTCAAGGTCGGCGGTAATCTTCTTTTCCACGCGCTTGGCGATGGCCTTGAGCTGACGGTTCTGCTGCAGCGTCTCGCGCGAGATGTTGAGCGACACGTCGGCGGAATCCACGACGCCGCGGACAAAGTTGTAGTAGTCGGGCAGCAGGTCGTCGCACTTCTCCATAATCAGCACGTTGGAGCTGTAGAGCGCCAGGCCCTTCTCGTAGTCCTTGCTGTACAGATCGAACGGGGCGCGGCCCGGCACAAACAGCAGGGCGTCGTACTCGAGCGTACCCTCGGCATGGAAGCTGATGGTGCGCGCAGGATCGTCAAAGTCGTGGAACGTGGACTTGTAGAACTCGTCGTAGTCCTTCTGCTCGACATCGGAGCTGCGCTTCTTCCAGATCGGTGTCATGGAATTGACGGTCTCGAGCTCCTGGTAGTCCTCGTACTCGGGCTTGTAATCGTCGCCAGCATCCTCGGGCTTGGGCTTTTGACGGCTCTTGGACACCATCATCTGGATCGGGTAGCGCACATAGTTGCTGTACTGCTGAATCAGGCTCTTGAGGCCCCACTCGGTCAGGAAGCGATCGTAGGTCTCGGCCTCGCCGTCGGCATCGAGCTTCTCGTTCTCGCGCAGCGTCAGGATGACATCGGTACCGTGCTCGGCGCGCTCGCCGTCCTCGATGGTGTAGCCCTCAAGACCGTCGGATTCCCACACATGGGCGACATCCTCGCCATAGGCGCGGCTGACGACCTTTACGTGGCTGGCAACCATAAAGGCGGAGTAGAAGCCCACGCCAAACTGACCGATGATGTCGACATCGGAGCCCTGCTGCTCGGCGTTCTCGGTCTTAAACTCCTCGGAGCCGGAGTGGGCGATGGTGCCCAGGTTGCGCTCGAGCTCCTCGGCGGTCATGCCGATACCGTTATCCGAAATCGTGATGGTGCGGGCATCCTTATCAAAGGAGACGCGAATGGCCAGGTCGCCCTGGTCGATCTTGACGCTCGGATCCTGCAGGCTCTTAAAGTTGAGCTTGTCGACGGCGTCGCTCGCGTTAGAGATAAGCTCGCGCAGGAAGATTTCCTTATTGGTGTAGATGGAGTTGATCATGAGGTCGAGCAGTTTTTTGCTCTCGGTCTTAAATTGACGCATGTGCAGTCCTTTCGCGCTACCCCCGCCCGCAAAAACGGCCCGGTCGCCCGAGCCGCATCGCAGACCTGCTATGTTCAGACTTAGATTTTATAACCCATTAGCGCGCATATATACATACGGAATCGAAAAACTGTATGTCTAAGCGCTCCGATGCACCAATTACCAAGGAGTGTCCCCAACCGCCGGCAGAGACGATATGAGCAGGACATAAAAACATTGAGAGCCCCTGCTGCATGAAAGACCGCGGATTAGGCCGACAATGGTGAGTGTCTAATTCAGCCGCGGCGGCCACGCCGCATTCATGGAAGGGGCTCCCATGCTCGATACTACCACCTTCGTCGGCCTCGACGTCCACGCCCGCTCGATAAAGGCAGTCTCCCTCGACGTCATGACCGGGGAGGCGCGCTGCGCGACCTTCGGCTACGACGCCGGGGCAGTCGCGGAGTGGGTGCGGTCCGTGGACCCAAAGGCCAAGTGCGTGTACGAGTCCGGGGTCACGGGGTTCGACCTGCAGAAGAGGCTCTCCGGCCTCGGGGTCGACTGCGTGGTCGGCGCCGTCTCGAAGATGATCAAGCCCAGCGCGGACAGGCGCAGGAAGAACGACCGCAACGACGCCGAGTTCCTCGCCCGCATGCTGTCGGTCGGCAACGTGGTCGAGGTGTGGGTCCCCGACGACGAGTGCGAGGCCGCCCGCGACCTGACCAGGGCGCTCGAGGACGCGAGGGACGACCTCTCGCGCTCGAAGCAGCGGCTCTCCAAGTTCCTGCTCAGGCACGGGCTCGTCTTCGACGAGAGGACGCCCACCGGCCGCAGGAAGGGCAACTGGACCCGGGCGCACTGGTCCTGGATCGAGTCGATTAGGTTCGCGGAGGGGGCCGACAACGACGTGCTCGCCTACTACGTCGACGCGGTCAGGCGGGCGGCGGAGGAGAAGGCGAGGCTCGAGGGGCTCGTCGAGGCCGAGGCCCGCAAGCCCAGGTGGAGGAGGAGGGTCGACTCCCTGCGCTGCCTCAAGGGCGTCGACACCGCGACGGCCGCCGACCTCGTGTTCGAGGCCGGCGCGTTCTCGAGGTTCAGGAACGCCCGGTCGTTCGCCGCATGGGTCGGCCTGACGCCCTCCGAGCACTCCAGCGGGGAGAGCGACCGCAGGGGCGCGATCACCAAGGCGGGCAACAAACACCTGAGGAAGGCGCTGGTCGAGGCCGCGTGGCACTACCCGACGTGCTCGGGGCGGCCGAAGGACCTCGCCAAGGGCCAGGCCCCGGACCGGGTCGCCCGCAGGCATGCCGCCAAGGGCGTGCGGAGGCTGGTCGAGAGGCGGGAGGCGCTGCTCGCGCGCGGGGTCCACAACAACAAGGCGAACGTGGCCACGGCGCGCGAGCTTGCCTGCTGGGTGTGGGCGGTCGGCCTCATGGCCGAGGAGGCGTAGGGGGCCGGTCCCCCGCACATAAGCCGATTGTTAGCGTCAATATAATTTTCACCATTTCCACCAACGCATTTTCGCCAATCGCGCCAACGCGGATACACC
>CABUJH010000052.1 GCA_902491895.1 uncultured Collinsella sp.
GCGGGCGAAGCCGGTGCGGATCCGCGCAGCGGATGCGCGGAATCCTATACGCCGCACCAATTGAACTTGAAGCCTCCGGCAACGGGGGCTTTTCTTTTACGCCGGCACCGCACGGATTCGAACCTCGGTCGAGGCGCGGGCGTGAAGCGGACGATTTCCTGTCGACTCGTGTAAGATTCCGAGTAGGTGTCGCGGCCCATCCGCGACCACTTCTTCTCTCAACGACCGATCAGGGTGATACTTCGTGGCAGAGCGTCCGACATACAAGCTCAGGTTTCTCGATCCCAAGAAGCGCTTTCCGGCGATGCCCGAGCAGCCTGCGGGACGCTCATATGGCGTGGTCTGGAAACTCTTTGGCGAGGACCAGCATGAATCTTGTTATGTCGTCGAATTCGTTGGCAAAAGTCATGTGTCGCTTTTGGGCTACGTAAGCGTTTCGGGTGAGGTGTACAAGGTGGACCGCCCCGTTAGCGAGGCTCCGCTGCCCAACGATCCCGACATGGAACTGGTCCTTGACGAGTCGGATTCCAGTATTGGTGAGATTATGGTAAGGGAAGCCAGCGGTGCAATGCGTACGTGCGCGCGAACCGTCGGCTCTCCCGAAGGCCCCATGCGCGAGCAGTCCGATCACGATACATGGAATTCGGCCCGCTCCCTTCCTTACGGCGAGTTCATGGCATCGATGTTCCTGCGCTACGTGATATTTGCCAACTCCGAAAGCGCTGTTGCGAACACGGCGGACGCCGACGGTCTCGATGCGGACATGCAAAACGTTGTCGACAAGATCAAGCTCGTAAAGTTGCCCGAGCCGGTCGAGGTGTTTTTGGGCTTTAACACGGCACCGCTACCTGACGCTATCGAGACGTTGCTCTACCGCGTTGACCATGCCGAGAATCCGAGCGGTATCGAGCGTTATGCCGCCGCCCTTATGAGCGAGGTCGACTTGCCCCGTCTGCGCACCATTGCCGCCAAGTCCGAAATGAGCCTAGCGCGCATCGACCGGTCGAAGCTGTTCTATCTCAATTTTGATCGTAGCCTGCTGGACCAGGGCGAGATTGACATGCTGCTTGCCATCGAGTGCCGTCTCAACCGCCTCTCCGGCATCCTCGAGCGCATCGGGGCCGGATTGGCCCCTGTGGCATCCTCGCCGAGCCTTGAGGGCTGCGCGCTCTTTGATGCGTGGCATATCGCCAAGACGACCAACGATGTTCCCCGACTGCTCGATACGGCCTCGAGCGATAACCCGTGGGGCAAACCGGGTACGGTGGCTTGCCAGCCGGGCGGTGAGTGGGATGTGCGTACCCGCTTCGCGCGTATTGTCGAGGCGCTCAACGTGGTCACGCGGCTCGACTATACCTATCGGGCAAACGTTGCCGAGGGGATTATGCTCGTTCGGTTTGGGCACTCTGTCGTGAATGCCATGCCGCAACGTGAATACGACGCTCAAGATGACGCCTGGCGCGAGCTGGAAGAGGACACGCGTGCGATCTGGGCCGCGGAGCACGATGCGCGCGTGGCACTCACGCTTGCGGCAGCGTGTTTTGCCGCGGGCACCTGCATCACGCGCTGCTATGTGCAGATTGCTGCTCCCGACAGTGAGCAGGGCGAGCGCGTTGTCGCAACGTATTTCTTTGGGCGCGCGGCCTATCTGGCCGATTGCGTGCCTGTCGCCAAGGATCTTGAGAGCATGGACATGGACGATATGCCGTGCAAGCGTGTGCTTGAGGCGTATGAGTCAACCGCTCCGGAGACGATTGAGCCTGCGGAGGTTCATGCTCGTCCGCGTGATGACCATCGCACACTGCCGCCGGCGCTGCGCGATCTGCTGCTCGCCGATAAGGCTGACGAGTTGGAGGTCATGGAAGAGGACGATGACCCATACGTGGCCCGTGTTGTTGAATTGCGCGAGCAGGCAAAAGTCGACCGTACAGGTGCTTTTGAAGGCTTTTCCCGTCTTGTCGAGGAGTTGGAGGCTAAGTGCGCCGTCGCCGAGCTTTTGGCGACAGGTCCGGTTCAAACGCAGTTTTGCGATAACCAGCTGGTGCGCATGGTGCTACCGGTGTTGGAAGAAGACCGCTCTGTGCGAATCCTTCGTGCGCCCGATGCGCTGTACTTTGCCCAGCACGAGATCTGCAGCTTTTACGCCGAGCAAGAGGACTTTGAACGAGCGCTGCCCGAGGTGCGCCATCTTTACGATCTGGCGCGCTCGTCCATGCAATCGCACTTTGCGCTCATCAACGTGCTTGCGCGTCTGGAGCGCTTTGACGAGATTATCGAGGTGGCGCGCCACGGCCTACGTATTGCCAGCGATCGTTCTGCAATCGGCTACCTGTTCTATCGCTTGGCGTTTGCCTATTGGAATTGCGATCAGCTCGACCTGGCGCTGGCTTGTTACCGTCTCGTGCCGCGCGGCGAGGAGTCGGGCAGTAGCGCGCTGGAAGAAATGCAGGGCCTTATGAACGAGATGGGCGTTAGCGAGCCTCCGACGTTCGAGGAAGCGGTCGAGACTATCCGCAAGGCTGGACTTGAGTTGCCGCCAGTGTCCGCCGTGACGAATCAGCTGGCAGATGCCGCTGTGCAACTGGTCGACAACGGCTTCTTTTTCCTGGCACGCGGTTGCATCTTCCAAATGTGGCGCACCATGGGCAACGACGAGCTCGGCTCCCTCAACCGCTCGCTGGGGTAGGGGCGAAAACTGCAAGGAGGAAAGGCCGCTAGGCAATTAGAAAATTCCCTCTTGCTCAACTTCGGCTGTTTGGTTACTATAGAACGGCTGTTACGGAGAGCTGACCGAGAGGCCGAAGGTGCTCGCCTGCTAAGCGAGTATGCCCCAAAAGGGCATCTGGGGTTCGAATCCCCAGCTCTCCGCCAGTTTAACTTTAAAGAAGGGTCCCATTGGGGGCCCTTTTTTATTATCGAGAAAGGGCGCTGGGGATTCGAACCCGAGAGGGCGCGGGCGTTAAGCAAACGCGAAAGGCGTTTGTAGCCCGTGGGCGAAAAGCCGCCAGGCTTTGAAGCCGGAGGGCATGCGTAGCATGCCCGGACATCCCCAGCTCTCCGCCAGTTTAACTTTAAAGAAGGGTCCCATCGGGGGCCCTTTTTTAGTTGAACCACGTTAGCTGGGGATTCGAACCCTCAAAAAATGAGGCGCCCCGTTGGACGCCTCATTTGGTTCGATGTGATATCGCTCCGGCCCTACATCTCGGGCGCCTTGGCGACGGTCTCGCTTTCTGCCGTGAGTGGGCGGTTGTCGATGCGGCGGCCCAGGCGGTCGAGCTTCACAAGGAGCCACTCAATGGGATTCGGCCCTGCGCCTTCCTCGTCGGCAACCAGGTCCATAACGGCGATTTTGGTGCCGTCCTGCTTGAGAGTAACACTGCCCACCTTGTCGCCCACATGCACCGTGCCCGAAAGATCGTCGTAGCTAACCTTTTCGGTCACCTCGCCGGCAAGGGAAAACACGGTCGCTTGCGCCGTAGGATCGGCGAGTGTGGCGTCGATTGTCTTATCCGTCCAGTCGGTTTGGCCAATGCGCGCCATAAGCGGGTTGCCGTTGGCGGTCTTTTCCTGCGTGTTGGCGATTGCGACCGTCACCTTGTGGCCGTAGTACCAGTTGGCAAGGGTGGCGGTATCGGTAAAGCGCTGATCGGTGGTGGTGGAGTTCAAAATAACGGTGTAGATCTCGTCGCCGTCGCGGTTGTAGGCGCTCGTAAAGCAATAGCCCGCGTCGTCGGTGGTGCCGGTCTTGCCGCCGATGTTGCCATCTTGGCCCAGCAAATAGTTATGCGTGTCCATGGAATGCGAATGGTCGGTGCCGTCGGCGCCCGTGACCTCGATCCAGGAATCCTCGCTCGCTACGACCTCGCGGATCGTGTCGTTTTTCATGGCCTCCTGCATCATCAGCGCTACGTCGTGTGCGGTTGAGTGCATATTGCCAGCCCACTCATCAAAGTCCAGACCATGCGGGTTTTCAAAAAGCGTACCGGTGCAGCCGAGCTTCTTAGCGCGCTCGTTCATGGCCTTCACAAATGTGGCCTCGGCGTCTTTGGTCTTGGGGTCGATCTTCTTGCCCACATATTCGGCGAGCACGATGGCGGCGTCGTTGCCCGAGGGAATCATCAGACCGCGTAGTGCCTGCTCCACGGTAAGCTCGTCGCCTTCGAGCAAGCCGGCGGTCGAATTACCCACGGTGGCTGCGGCGTTGCTCACCGTGACCTTCTCGTCCATCTTGCAATTCTCGACGGTTAGGATTGCGGTCATGACCTTGGTGATCGAGGCAATCTTGACCTGCTCATCGGCGCCGCGGGCATAGTAGACGGTGCCGTCTTTGCCCATGACGAGGGCATTGGTCGCATCGATATCGGGCAGGTTTTCGGCCGTGATACCGCGCACATCGGCGGTTTTGCCGCAAACATTGTCGGTCGTGAGCACTTGGGCGCCGGCGACGGTGGGCACGCCGGCGGCAAGGGCGATAGCGCAGACAAAGCCGGCGGCAAGCTGGGCTGAGCGCTTTGCAAAAGAGGTGAGGGACTTCACAGATTTCGCTTTCGACGGGATGGTCTCTTCTGAAACTAGAGTATATCGTTTGCCGGCGTCGGCGATCATCGCGTGCGCGCTTGGCCCACATCCGCACCCGAACGGGCACAAGGGTGCTTAAGGCCGACTTAATCACCCACGCTTGTTGTGTGTGGCGTGCGTCGCCTCAGGCATAATGGAGCGCGAGAGGAGCACGCATGAACGAGCGCATTTTGGTAGTTGATGACGAGAAGGCCATCGCCGACTTGGTTGGCATCTACCTTACAAAAGAGGGCTTTGATGTCCAGATTGCCTATAGCGGGGCCGATGCTGCCAAGGCGATTTTGGAGCAGGAGTTCGATCTGGCGCTGCTTGATGTCATGCTGCCCGATATCGATGGGTTTGAGCTGCTGCGTACGATCCGTTCCAGCCATACCTATCCCGTGATCATGCTGACGGCGCGCGATGCCCAGCAAGACAAGATCGGGGGCCTTTCGCTTGGCGCGGACGATTACGTGGTTAAGCCGTTCCGTCCGCTGGAGCTCATCGCGCGCGTGCACGCTCAGCTTCGCCGCTACACCAGCTACGGTAGCCGTGCACAGGCGGCCGAGTCGCCGACCATTCAGCTCGACGGCTTGGAGATCAACCGCGATGCTCGTTCCGTGACAGTGGACGGTTCACCGGTACGCCTCACACCCACCGAGTATTCAATCTTGCTGTATCTGGTCGAGCATCGCGGCAGCGTGGTGGCCGTGGAGGACCTGTTCCGCGCGGTGTGGAGCGAGGATTTTATGCCCGGCTCCAACAATACGGTGATGGTGCATATTCGCCACTTGCGCGAAAAGATCGGCGACGACGCACAAAAGCCACGCTTTATCAAAAACGTCTGGGGCGTCGGCTACATCATCGAATAACGCTTTTCGCTTGTGAGGATCTTGATATGACAAAAGACGATAGGCAAGCGTTCGAGGTGCCCGATCGGCTCTTTGAATACGTGAGGTCGGTCGTCGACAACCGCGCGCTTGCAACGGTGCTGCTCTTTTTGCTGAGCCTGCTGCTGATTGGCATCGACAACATCGTCGGAATCTTGGCGGTGCTGCTTGTCGGCATTTTGCTGATCGATCGATTTGAGATCGTGTGCCGCTGCGTGGTGATTGGCGGCGCCGCGTGGGCCATGACGTTGGCGATTGGCGCCATGGCGCTCGGCGGCATCGAAGGGCCGGTGCTGTTCGATGCCGGCTTTGTATTCAACATGCTTGGCTTTGTGCTGGCGCTTGCCGCGTGCGTGCTGTTCTTGTGCGGCCGCGCCCTGTACTACCAGGGCTACGAACAGGGCGAGCAGCATGCCGATTGTGTGCTGGCCGCTCGTATTCAAGATCGCCTGATCGATCACCCCGACACCTGGGACAACATTGACGGCGACTTCTTGGAGGTCGAGGGCGCCCTTAACCGCGTGCGTGACCGTGGGCGCAAGGTGCAGCAAGCTCTGCGTGACGAGTCGCATCGCAAGGACGATTTGGTCACGTACTTGGCACATGACCTACGCACCCCGCTTGCCAGTGTGGTGGGCTATCTTTCGCTGCTGCAAGAGGCTCCTGAGCTGCCGGTTGAGCAACGTGCGCACTTTACGGGCGTGGCTCTCGACAAGGCGCACCGGCTCGATGCACTCATCGAAGAATTCTTCGATATCACGCGCTTTGACTTCCACGATATCGTGCTCACGCGCGGCTATGTTGATCTGGGGTTGCTGCTGGCTCAGGTGGCTGACGAGTTCTATCCCATCCTCAACGAGCAGCATAAGGAAGCCCAAGTTGATATTCGCGAGGACCTGACGGTGCTCGTGGATGGCGACAAGATGGCTCGCGTGTTCAACAACATCATGAAAAACGCCGTTGCCTATAGCTATGAGGGCTCGAACATCACGATCGAGGCCAGACGCCGGGACGGCGGTGGCGTGCGCGTGCGCTTTATCAATCAGGGCGATCCCATCCCTGAGGCAAAGCTCAAGGTGATCTTTGAGAAGTTCTATCGCCTGGATGCGGCGCGTGCGACCAATCGCGGCGGCGCTGGACTGGGGCTTGCCATCGCCAAGGAGATCGTATGCGCGCACGGCGGTACCGTTGCATGTGAATCGACGCCCGAACACACGATATTCACCATCGAGCTGCCCGCCGCATAGCCAGTGTGCCCTTACAAACACTTGACAATGCGCTCACGTGCATATGAGCCGCGATTCCTACTATCGATACTGCTGAATTGATATCGATGTGGAGGTATGCGGTATGACGGCTGCTGCGGCTGTGGAGCCCACGGAGCTTGAAGAACTCATGAAAGCGCAGGCCGAGGCCGCGCACGAGCGCGAGGTTGGGGATGCGACTCGCCCCACGGCAGAGGATCTTGCCGCCTCGCCGACGCGCATCGATGTCGAGGGCCTCGACCTGTTCTATGGCGACCATCATGCGCTCAAGGACGTGAATATCAAGATCCGCGACAAGCAGATCACCTCGTTCATCGGGCCTTCGGGCTGCGGAAAGTCCACGTTGCTGCGCTGCTTTAACCGCATGAACGACGGCATCAAGGATTGCCGCATCGAGGGCAAGATTGCGCTCGATGGTCAAGATATCCTGGGCGATTACGACATCTGCCGTTTGCGCCAGCGCGTGGGCATGGTGTTCCAGCGCCCCAACCCGTTTCCCATGAGCATCTACGACAACGTCGCCTATGGGCCGCGCGGCATGGGCGTGCGCGATCGCGCTGTGCTGGATGGGCTGGTCGAGGATTCCCTTCGTCGCGCTGCGCTATGGGATGAGGTCAAGGACAAGCTCAAGGAGTCGGGCCTGGGTCTTTCGGGTGGACAGCAGCAGCGCCTGTGCATCGCCCGCGCACTTGCCGTGCAGCCCGACATTCTGCTGATGGACGAGCCGACCTCGGCACTCGACCCTGTGTCGACGCTGGTGGTGGAGCAGCTGGCCTGCGAGCTCAAAGAGACCTGCACGCTCGTGGTCGTTACGCACAATATGCAGCAGGCGGCGCGTATCTCCGATTCGGTCGCATTCTTTTTGCTGGGTGAGCTGGTGGAGCACGCGCCCACCGCGCAACTCTTCAAGAATCCGACCGATCCGCGCACGGCGGATTATTTGACGGGGCGTTTTGGCTGATACCATCTAGTAAAGGTACCTTTAGGGTTAAGATGCGGTCATGCCGGCCGCAAAGGGGTTCAACATGATCTATTACGTCGAGGACGATGACAACATCAGGGATTTGACGGTCTATGCGCTGCGCAAGCAGGGGATTGAGGCCGAAGGCTTTTCGTGCGACGGTGAGTTTAAGGCTGCCGTGGCGCGACGGGTACCCGATGCCGTCCTGCTCGACATCATGCTGCCCGATACCGATGGCTTGGCGATTATGCGTCGACTGCGTGCCGATCGCCTGACGGCGACGGTGCCCATCATGATGCTTACCGCCAAGGATACCGAGCTCGACAAGGTGATGGCGCTCGATGGCGGTGCCGACGATTACCTGACTAAGCCGTTTTCGCTCATGGAGCTCGCCAGCCGCTGCCGCGCACTGCTGCGTCGCGGCGGCATGGTCAAACAGGCAAGCGATGTGCTCAGCGTGGGCGACATCGTGCTCTCGCCCAGCCATCGTGAGGTGACTGTTGCCGGCGAGTCGCTTAAGCTCACCCTGCGCGAGTTCGACCTGCTCGAGTACCTCATGCGCAAGCCCGGCGTGGTCTTTACCCGCGAGTCGTTGCTGCAGAGCGTGTGGGGCTGGGACTTCGACGGCGGTTCGCGCACCGTTGACGTGCACGTGCAGACGCTTCGCCAAAAACTGGGCGAGCATGCCAGCGCCATCGAGACCGTGCGCGGCGTGGGCTACCGCTTGGCCGAGCCTTCTGCCGGTGATGGTGCCGAAGGTGACGACACCGCGGCCACCGCATCGGAGGAGTAACCCGTGGTCTTCGCCCCCCAGGGAAAACATACGCTGTCGCACCGCGTTTTTGTGACGATCTTTGTCTGCGCCATGGCGGTTATCGTGGCGTTTACGGTGCTGGGTGCGTTCTTTGTGCAAAACACCTTGGCGGATGCCACGAGTGCCAACCTGGCGCAAGAAACCGAGCTCATTGCTGCCGCCCTCGATGAGCAGCAGGAGCCCATCCCGTTCTTGCGTAGCCTCGATCGAGAGGACTTGCGCATCACGCTGATTAACAAGGATGGATCGGTTGCCTACGACAACGAGGCGTCGCCTTCCACACTGCCCAACCATGGCGATCGCCCCGAGGTCATCGAGGCCTTTGAGAGTGGTTCGGGTTCCGCGGAGCGCGCAAGCTCTACGCTCGACGAGATTATGCTGTATCGCGCCGTCGCCCTTGATAACGGCCAGGTTGTCCGCTTGGCGCAGGCCCAGCCTGGCGTTGCGGCGATTTTGCTGTCGATGGTGGCGCCGATGCTGCTTATCGCAGCAGCGGGTGCGGTACTCTCGTTTTTTATGGCGCGCCGCGAGTCCCGTGCCATCATCGCGCCTTTGCAAGAGGTGGATTTGGACCACCCACGCCGTAGCTATGAGCACGCCTATGCCGAGATGGTCCCCATGCTTGAGCGTATTGAGTCGCAGCGCCAGGAGCTCAAGCGCCAAATGGCGGTGCTGGCGGACAACGACCGTATGCGCCGCGAGTTCACGGCGAATATCACCCATGAGCTCAAGACGCCGCTTACGGCGATTTCGGGCTATGCCGAGCTCATCGCAAACGGCATGGTCGAGGGCGAGGGCGACCTGCGCAACTTTGGCGGTCGCATCTATCGTGAGGCGGGCCGCTTGGCAGCGCTTGTCAACGATATCCTTACGCTGTCTAACTTGGACGAGGCCGAGCGTGCAGCTGAGGGCGAGGCGGTGCCCATTGGGTCCACGGAGCCTATTGAGCTCTCGCGTGCCATCTACGCGGTCGAGCAGCGCCTTGAACAGGTCGCCCGTCAGGCGAATGTGACGATAAGTCATGAGACCAAGCCTGTGGTCATCGAGGGCGTGTCGCGCTTGATTGACGAGCTCATCTATAATCTGGCAAGCAACGCCATCCGCTACAATCGACCCGGCGGTACGGTTACGCTGCAGTGCGGCACCAACGACGAAGGCCATCCGTTCCTTGCGGTCGCCGACACGGGAATCGGTATCGCGCCTGAAGAACAGGGCAAGGTATTTGAGCGGTTCTATCGCGTGGACAAGAGTAGGTCCAAGGCACGCGGCGGAACCGGTCTGGGGCTTGCCATTGTCAAGCATGCGGCCCTGTATCATCACGCCACGCTCGATCTGTCGAGCGAGTTGGGCGTGGGAACCACCATTACGGTGACGTTTCCCATACAGCAGGACGAGCCATTCGCATAGCGATATAACATAGATATTGATGCAGACGCCGCATTTGACTTTCGGGTGCGGCGTTGTTGTGCAATTTTACGATTGCTTCCGACATTTTTACAGGAGAGCCTGTTTCTTATGTATAGAGTTTGGTCTCGGTAAAAAGATGCGATAACATACGGACAGTTTTGTCAATCCGAACTGGGGAAATGAAAGGCAAGCTGCATGACCCTTCTCGAACTGTTCCAGCTGCTGAAGAAGCACCTTCAGCTGGTCATCACCCTTCCGGTGGTCTGCGCGATCGCCATGGGCATCGTGTCCTTCGTTGCGATGGACAACACCTATACCGCGACGACGAGCATGTACATTCTCGCCAAGACCGACGATAGCGGTCAGATGAGCTACAACGATCTCTCGGCGAGTCAGATGCTTTCCAACGATATCGCCACGCTGCTGGATAGCGATAGCGTTAAGAGCGGCGCAGCCAATGAACTGGGCCTCACCGATCTGGATGACTACAAGGTGTCTGTTTCCTCCGAGACCACCACGCGTGTCATTACGCTTTCGGTTACCGGCACCGATGCCAAGGAGACGGCTAAGGTCGCAAAGGCCATGGCCAGCTCGGTGAGTACGGTCGCTCAGAACGTCGGCGCTGCCCAGAGCATCAACGTTATCGACGAGGCTAAGACCCCCGAAGCCCCCAGCGGTCCCAAGCGTATGCTGTACGTTGCTGTCGCGTTCCTCGCTGGTATCTTTATCGCAGTTGCCTATGTCGTTTTGGCAGACATGCTCAATACCCGCATCCGCGGTGCCGAAGAGGCAGAAGAGCTCCTGGGCATTCCCGTTGTTGGCCGAATTCCGGCTATGAAAGGTGGTAAATAGGCATGGCTAAGGCAAAGAACACCGATAAGCTCGTTGTACAGAATGCCGCCAAGACCCTTCTGGCCAACATCCGCTTTGCGAGCGTGGACGACCCCATTCGCACCATTACCGTCACGTCCTCGATTCCCAACGAGGGCAAGTCTACGGTTTCCATCAACCTTGCCCAGGCTATCGCCACGAGCGGCAAGTCCGTGCTCCTGGTCGAGGCCGATATGCGCCGCAGGTCCCTTTCCGATATGCTCGGCGTTCGTTCGCGCGGCGGACTCTATGCGGTTCTTTCCGAGCAGATCTCCATTGACCAGGCAATTGTCGAGACGGGTCAGAAGAACTTCTACTTCCTCGATGCCGAGCCGCACATTCCCAATCCTGCCGACATCATCGTTTCTCACCGCTTTGCCAAGCTGGTCAAGGCGCTGTCTGCCAAGTTCCAGTACGTCATCTTCGACGCTCCTCCGGTCGGCACCTTCATCGATGCTGCCGAGATTGCCAGCCTGACCGACGGCACGCTGTTCGTGGTGCGCGAGGACTTCACCAAGCGCGAGGAGGCACTCAACGCCATCGGCCAGCTTAAGAAGTCCGAAAAGGTCAAGCTCATCGGTACCGTCATGAATTACTGTGAGACCGAGACCAGCGAGTACTACTATTCTTACTACACCAAGGACGGTAAGAAGGTTAAGAAGGGCTCCGACGATCAGGGGACTTCCAAAAAGGGCATCTTCACCAACCGAGCAAACGTTTAGTTGATAAGGCTGACCTATGCGTGACATTCATTGCCATATCTTGCCGGGTGTAGACGACGGCGCCGCCGATCTCGATGAGAGCTTGGCGATGCTCGAGGCTGCCAAGCGGGCCGGTGTAACCAGAATCGTTTGCACTCCTCACTGCCGTGATCCCTATTTTGATTACGACAAGATGTGGGATGCCTTTGAGCTGCTGCGTGATAACGCTGACGGTTTTCCGCTCCAGATGGGCTTCGAG
This sequence comes from uncultured Collinsella sp., assembly GCA_902491895.1. Classification (GTDB taxonomy): domain Bacteria; phylum Actinomycetota; class Coriobacteriia; order Coriobacteriales; family Coriobacteriaceae; genus Collinsella. Next base: position 11,725 of record CABUJH010000052.1, read on the forward strand.
GTCAACCATCGAAAGCTCGTTGAGCTTGGTATCGATGCCGCGGAGCACTTGCATTTCGATGGGACCAACGAGTTTCTGCTCGAGCTTTCGACGCATGCCGATGCGTATGCGTTTAGAGAGTACGAGAACACGATTTACGATTTGCAGTGCCGTGGCTACCAGGTGATTATCGCTCATCCTGAGCGCTATCGTGCGGTTCAAAAGGATGTAAGCGTGGCGGAGCGCCTGGTCGATATGGGCTGCAAGCTGCAGGCTTCGGCGGACTTTATTGCCGGCGGTCGCTTTGGTCGCGAGAAAAAGCCGGCACAGCGCCTGTTCGATCAGAACCTGTACAGCTTCATCGCGAGCGATGCCCATAACGTGGGTCATTACGACTGCCTGGCGAAGGCTCGCGCGAAGTTTAGCGTGCGCGGAGCTCATTTTCGCTAATATCTGTCCCTAACGTTCGCATTGAATGAAAGGGCAGCCATGGATATCCAACTTAAGACGGGATGCTTTGATGACGCGGCGTTGGTGCGCCGCGTCGTTTTTATGGACGAGCAGGGCTACGAGAATGAGTTCGACCAGATCGATGGGGCTTCTGACTGCATTCATGTGACGCTCTATGTAGACGGCGAGCTTGCCGGTTGCTCGCGCGTGTTTCCCGAAGAGCTTGAGCGCGCGGCTGACGCAGAGGCTCCGGTGTCGCCGGCGTGCGACTTGGACGAAGGTGTCGCGGCGGGGGAGACCTACATTATGGGGCGCGTGGCCGTGCTGCCGAGCATGCGCCGTCGCGGTCTGGCGAGCAAGATTGTCGAGGCCAGTGATGCCACCGCGCGTGATGCCGGTGCCAAGCTCATTAAGCTGCATGCTCAGGAATACGTGCTACCGCTCTATGTCAAGGCGGGCTACACGCAGATTGCCCCGGTGGACTATGAGGATGAAGGCCAGCCTCATGCCTGGATGGCCAAGCGCGTAGATGGCAGATAGGGACGTTCCTTTTAATATGAGCAGGACATTGTCAAGAGGCAAAATCGGGCCTGGCCCCAACGATATGGGGTCAGGCCCTCTCCCTATATCAACCCGTCCGCGGCGACCTCGGCGTGTCTTCCCGACGCTCGTCTTTGCAGTTTAATATCCGCCCGTGGCGATCTCTCGCTGGGCAATCCGTTGCTACGGCTGAGGCTTCTTCGTCGAACCGACAGTCTGTGCACGCGTGTGGCGCCCTGGGCGCTCGCAGAAAAGGGACCTGAGGTTCGCCTCAACGGCTTCGGATCAAACCGCTTCCGGGGTGATCGGTGTTAGCGCTACTGTAAAAACAACCAATTTCGCCATCGCACTTTAGCCGATTCCG
>CABUJH010000053.1 GCA_902491895.1 uncultured Collinsella sp.
TGTTGACGCGCCCCCGCAGTGCCCGCTTCCCCCAAGGACAATTATCAGTGCAGGTAGATGCCTTGCACTTTTTAGCGAAAAGCCGGCGTGGTTGGAATATCTCAATTCATCGTAGTAAACCCGCATAGTTTCGTATTTCCAGCATTTCCAAATTCGTCAATACGTCGGCGTTTGCAAAAAAGCCCGACCTCCGTAGGAGATCGGGCTTTCAAGGCTTAGTTAAACCAAGTCTGTACGGTCAAATGACTCGCAGATTACATCTGCTCGGGCGCGGAAACGCCAACGAGGGTGAGCACCAGGGCGAGCGTCACGCGGACGGCATCGCAAGCGGCCAGACGGGCACGCGAAAGCTCGGGGTCGACGGGACGGCCCTCGCTCGGCAGCACCTGGCAGGCAGCATAGAAGCTGTGGAAGTCGCCGGCGAGCTCCTCGGCAAAGTGCGTCAGACGGAACGGAGCGCGGTCGCGAGCGCAGCTGGCGATGAGGTCGGTGAGCTCGTTGAGCTTACGCGAAAGGGCGAGCTCGGTCGGGTCGGTCAGCAGCGAGTAATCGACGTTCTCACCGATGGCCTTCGCGGCGACGGCCTTCATGCCCATCTCGTCAGCCTGCTCGGGCGTAACGTCGGCGGCACGGCGCAGAATGGAGCACACGCGGGCGTGAGCGTACTGCACGTAGTACACCGGGTTGGAGTTGTCGCGCTTCTTGACGGCCTCGATATCGAAGTCGACCATCTGGTTGGAGCTCTTGGAGATGAGCGTGTAACGGGCAGCGTCGGAGCCGACCTCGTCGACGAGCTCCTGCAGGGTCACCATGGTGCCCTTACGCTTGGACATACGGACGGGCTTGCCGTTGCGCAGCAGGTTGACGAGCTGGCCCAGCAGAACCTCAAACTTGCCGGGGTAACCCAGAGCGTCGCAGACGCAGCGAACGCGCTCGATGTAGCCGTGGTGGTCGGCGCCCCAGATGTCGATGACGTGGTCGACGCGCTGGAACTTATCCCAGTGATAGGCAACGTCGGAGGCGAAGTAGGTGTACTCGCCGTCGGACTTGATCAGGACGCGGTCCTTGTCATCGCCCAGGTCGGTGGAGCGGAACCACAGGGCGCCGTCCTTGGTGTAGAGGTAGCCCATCTTGTCGAGCTTCTCAAAAGCGCGGTCGACGGCGGAGGTGCCGGCGGTCTCGCCCTCGGCGTCCTTCACGTACAGCGAACGCTCGGAGTACCAACGATCGAAGTCACAATTGACGGCGTGGCAGAGGTCGCGCATGTTGTCGACCATCTTCACGTAGCCGCGCTCGCGGAAGCTCTCCATGCGCTCCTGCGGATCGGCGTTGACCCACTTGTCGCCGTCGGTGCGCCAGAACTCGGCAGCCTCGTCGATGATGTAGTCGCCGCCGTAGGAATCCTTGCCCAGGGTCTCGGCAAAGTTGTCCTGATACGGATGGGTCTCGGGATGCTCGTCGTTCTCGTCGGCGACAAAGGCGTCGCGGTCGGCGATCAAGATCTTGTGAGCCTCGTCGATATCCACGCCCTGCTTGGCGATGATGTCGGCAAGCTGCATATAGCGCGTGCTGATGGAGTTGCCGAAGGTGTTCATCTGAGAGCCGTGGTCGTTGATGTAGAACTCACGCTGGATGTCGTAACCGGCGTGGTCCATGACGCGGCAGAGCGAGTCGCCCAGCGCGGCCCAGCGGCCGTGGCCAATGTGCATGGGGCCGACGGGGTTGGCGGAAACGAACTCGACCTGGGTCTTCAGGCCACCACCGACGTTGGACTTAGCGAAGTCCATGCCCTTCTCGCGAGCCTCGCCAAAGATGGCATTCTTGACGGCAACGGAGAGGTAGAAGTTGATGAAGCCGGGGCCTGCAATCTCGACCTTCTCAATCGCAGGGTCCTCGGGCATATGGGCAACGATGGCCTCGGCGATCTTGCGCGGGGCGCAGTGGGCCAGCTTGGCGGACTTCAGGGCCATGGTAGAGGTCCACTCGCCATGAGAAGTGTCAGCCGGTCGCTCGATAGCGCAATCGTCAAGTTCAAATGCGGAAAGGTCGCCGGCCTCCTGGGCCGCAGCAAGCGCAGCGCGTACCAGCTCTTCAATCTTCTCGGGCATAGATCCTCCTTGTGTTAAAGCCCCCGAGCTCTTGGTCACTCGTAGGGCAAAAGCCAGAGTTTGTAGCACTCTATCACAAGCGACGGGCACTGTCGCAGGGTAAAGCTAATAGATATTGCATATGCACAAAAATGACTACAGCTTGTATGGAGTCACTCAAAGATGCCAGTCTGCCTGCAGATTATGCAGGCGTTGAAAATTCATAAAGGTGTGAATGAGCTGCGTCTGTTATCGAATACTCTTACCTATCAGAGTTGTGTGCTTTTCCTGCATAAAGTAAGGGTTTGCGCACGTCAGCGTGTTATTCTAGACATACGTAAATTCGTATAAGTTGGAGGTAGCATGTTCTCAATCGGTCAACACGTCATTCATCCGGGCCAGGGAGTCTGCACCGTCGTCGGTTTTAGGGACGACACACCGCAGCCCATGCTGCTGCTCGAGACCAAGCAGGGACATGCGCAGACGATCCTCATGTACCCCGTGGCGCAGGCCGACCGTTTGCACGCCGCTATCTCGCAGCAAGATGCCGAGCACCTGCTGAGCCACTATGACGAGCTGGAGTGCGACACCTTTACCGAGCGCAACAGCTCACTTGAGGAGACGCACTTTAAGCAGCAGCTCAAGCTTGGCGCGCCCGAGACGGTCCGCGTGGCAAAGACCATGATGCACCGCATTCGCCAGGCCGAGGAAGCTGATAAAAAGCCCAGCTCCTACTACATGCGCGTACTCAAGGAGGCCAAGCGCCGCTCCATCGAGGAGTTCGCCGTGGCCCTTGGCGTCACCGAGGAGGCCGCCGAAGCTCGCCTAGCCCAAGCCGCCCTCAACTAACCCATCCGCGCCAAAACCACCACAAAGGGGACAGGCACCTTTGTGGTGGTTTTCTTGTTCTAGTAGTATTCATTCTTATCGATACCCACGAGCACAAGGAGTCTCTTATGGCAGAGCCGCTTACCGCCGGAATCACCCGCGACCGCGCGTTCGAACTGCTCAACGAACATAACAAGGACCCGTTCCACATCACCCATGGCGAGACGGTCGAGGGCACTATGCGCTACTTTGCGCGCGAGTTCGACCCCGAGAACGAGGAGTTTTGGGGCATCGTCGGTCTGCTGCACGACCTGGATTGGGAGGAGCATGAGGACGACCCCATGAACCACACCATCTATGCTGCCGAGATTCTTGAGGGCGAAGGTGCGTCTCCCGAGCTCATTCGCGCCATCCAGACGCACACGTCGGACTTCAACACCTCGCTGCCCAAGCCCGAGCTGCAGATGGAAAAGATCCTGTTTGCCTGCGATGAGCTCACCGGCCTGATCGGCGCTGCAGTCATCATGCGCCCGAGCAAGAGCGTTATGGACTTTACGACCAAGTCGCTCAAGAAGAAGTTCAAGGACAAGCGCTTTGCCGCCGGCTGCTCGCGCGACGTGATTTCGCAGGGCGCCGAGATGTTGGGCTGGGAGCTCCCCGAGCTCTTTGACCGCACCATCGCGGCCATGCAGTCCTTCGCCCCCGACCGCGATACCTTCCAGGCCTAACCGCCCACGCCACCTTAAACCACCACATAGGGGACAGGTACCTTTGTGGTGGTTTTCGTTTACGAGGGGTTTAGGGGCGGACCTGGCCGGCGCCTCGAAGCTTGTATTTGTAGGTGGTGAGGGCCTCGGCGGCAAAGGGGCCGCGGGCGTGGAGCTTTTGGGTCGAGATGCCGATCTCGGCGCCCAGGCCAAACTCGCCGCCGTCAGTAAAGCGCGTGCTGGCGTTGGCGTACACGGCCGAGGCATCGACCGCATCCAGGAAGCGCTCGCAAGCATCCGTATCCTCGGCAACGATGGCCTCGGAGTGCATCGTGCCGTAGCGATTGATGTGTGCGATGGCCTCGTCCTCGTCTGCTACGACCTTCACGCTCATCTCGAGCGCCAGGTACTCGCGACCCCAGTCCTCCTCAGTTGCGGCGACGTAGTCATCGCCCTCCACAAAGCCGGCGTCGGCGCACGCGGCGCACGTGGCCTCGTCGCCGTGAATGAGCACGCCGTGGTCGTGCAGCACGGCAACGACCGCAGGCAAAAACGCATCGGCCACAGCATGGTCGACCAGCAGCGACTCGGCGGCATTGCACACGCCTACGCGCTGGGTCTTGGCATTAACGATAATGTTGAGCGCCTTATCAAAGTCGGCGGATTCATGCACGTAGATGTGGCAGTTGCCCGTGCCCGTCTCGATCACCGGCACAAGCGACTCGCGCACGCAGCGCTGGATCAGGCCTGCACCGCCGCGCGGAATGAGTACGTCGACAACGCCGCGGAGCTTCATGAGCTCGCCAGTGGCCTCGCGGTCGGTGGACTCGATCATCGACACGGCCTCGCGCGGGAAACCCTTGGCCTCGAGCGCATCGGCCAGCAGCTCGGCGATCATGGCACACGAGTGATAGGCCAGCGAGCCGCCGCGCAGAATGCAGGCGTTGCCGGTACGGATGCAGATGCCTGCGGCGTCGGCCGTCACGTTGGGGCGCGCCTCGTAGACCATAGCGACCAGGCCCAACGGCACACTCACACGGGTCAGGTCCACGCCGCTTGCAAGCACGCGGTGGTCGAGCACGCAGCCAACGGGATCGGGCAGCTCGGCGAGCTTTTCCAGGCCGGCGGCCATGCCCTCGACGCGCTCGGGCGTCAGCAGCAGGCGATCGAGCAGTCCGGCCGAGGTACCCGCATCGCGCGCAGCGGACATATCGAGCTCGTTGGCGGCGACGATGGAGTCGACACCGTTGCGCAGTGCTGCGGCCATGGCGCGCACGGCCTCCTGGCGCTGCTCGTTGCTCGCCGTGGCAAGCGAGGCCGACGCTGCCTTGGCGGCAACGGCAAGATCATGGACATACGTGGCTATATCGACCGACATGGGCGGCCCTTTCTCCTAGAAGTTTGCAACCATGGTAGCCGATTTGCGCATGGCCTCGCCCGCGGCGGTAGAATTGGTCAACCCGAAACACCGCAACGAACGGAAGACTCACATGGCCCTCATCACTTCGTACCACGTCCCCGGCCTTTACGTCGAGGACCACAGCATCGACGTCCCCCTTGACTGGCGCGGCCTGGAGCCGATGCTCCTGGCCGTCGGCAGCACCATGCGCCGCGGCGCTATGCCGGCACCCATCGCCGGCGCGCCCGAGAGCATCAAGCTCTTCTACCGCGTGGTTTGCGCGCCCGACCGCATCAACGACGATCTGCCGCTGCTCCTGTTTTTGCAGGGCGGCCCCGGCGGCGAGAGCCCGCGTCCGCTGTCGCCCACAAGCGACGGCTGGATCGAGGAGGCCGTCAAGCACTTCCGCGTGGTCCTTCCCGACCAGCGCGGCACCGGACGCAGTAGCTGCGTGGACGGACGCACGATCAAGGCACTGGGTGATCGCGCAACGGCCGCCGGCGCCGATACAGCACGCTCGCAGGCGGACTTCCTCAAGCGCCACCTCGCCAGCTCCATCGTGCGCGATTTTGAATACCTGCGACTGGTGGGCTTTGGCGGCAAGCCGTGGGTCACGCTCGGCCAGAGCTACGGCGGCTTTTTGACGCTGAGCTATCTGTCGCTCTTCCCCGAGGGCGTGACGGCAAGCTTTACCTGCGGCGGCATTCCGCACGTGCCGGCGAGCGCCAGCGAGGTCTACGCGCACACCTTCCCGCGCATGGCCGCCAAGACGCAGCAGTATTATGACCGCTACCCCGCTGACGTCGACCGCGTGGCAGCCCTGGCCGATGCGCTCGAGGCCCAGAAGCCCGTGCTGCCCGACGGCTCGCCGATGACGGTCGAGCGCCTACAGCTCATGGGCAGCGACTTTGGCATGAAGCCGAGCTTTGAACGCATGCATTGGATTATCGATCACGCTTTTGTTGACGGCGACGGCACGCTGACCTGCGGCGCCTCGGTATCTGACAGCTTTTTGATGCGCGCCTTCGAGCGCACCAACACGCGTACAAACCCGCTGTACTGGACGTTACAGGAGTTCATCTACGCCGACGGCGACACCATGCCCATTCGCTGGGCCGCGGCAGAAGAGAAGGCCCATCGTGCCGAGTTCGACACGCTCGCGCGTCCGCTCATGTTTACCGGCGAGGCCATGTTCCCGTGGATGTTCGAGCAGATGCCCGAGCTCAAGCCCTTCAAGCCCGCCATGGACCTGCTGATGGAAGACACCAGCTGGGACAAGATCTACGACCCGCAGCGACTGGCGTGCAACGAGGTGCCCCTGCAGGCCGCGGTGTATTTCGACGACATGTACGTGGATTCGGGCCTACAGCTCGATACGCTCAGCCGCGTGGGCAACTCGCACGCCTGGGTGACCAACGAGTTCGAGCACGACGGCCTGCACGGCAGCGTGGTGTTCAAGCCCCTCTTCGACGAAGCCCTCAACCGCGGAGACCTGCGCCGGATCTTCTAACAAAAGAGAGTCCCCACCTGCCGGCACAAAAAGAACGTCCCCAAGTGCCGAACAAGTGCCGGCAACGACAATGCCGCAGGTAGAGAACGGAAAGCGAAAACGCCCCTAAGCGAGCAAGGTGACGTGAAATAGAAGGGCATTGACCTTTTGGTCATACCCGACGATTGAACGTCAGATTGCCGCTTAGGGGCGTTTGCAGCGTCAATTGGTTAGGCGAAGACGATTAGGTTATCCCTGTGTATCGCCGGCTTCTCGGCCAGGTTAGCGAGCAGGCGGTTGCTGGCGATCTGGTCCTGGCGGCGGCCGGCGGCAAGTTCCAACACGTCCGAATCGGCCTCGGCGATACCGCGGGCGACGACCATACCGCTCGGATCGCACACATCGAGCACATCGCCCTCGGCAAACTGGCCATCGACCTCGCGAATACCCACCGCAAGCAAGGAAGAGCCACGGCTGACCAGCGCCTTCGCAGCACCGTCATCGACCGTCACCGAGCCATGCGCCTTGTCGCCCAGCGCAATCCACAGCTTGCGGGGTGCGATGTCCAGACGCTCCGCCGGCGGATCGAACAGCGTGCCCACGCTCTCGCCGCGGGCGAGGCGCACGAGCGCATCGGGCTCCTCGCCCGAGCAAATCACGCTCTGAATGCCCGCCGTCATCAGGATGCGGCTCGCGCGGATCTTGGTAATCATGCCGCCCGTGCCCACCGATGTGGAAGAATCGCCCGCCGAGGCGATAATCTTGGCATCGATCTTATGCACGACAGGAACAAACTCGGCCGTGGGGTCCTCATGCGGATTGGCAGTATAGAGGCCATCGATGTCCGAGAGCGTCACGCACAGATCGGCAGAAACCAGGCAGCTCACAAGCGCCGCCAGTGTGTCGTTGTCGCCAAACTTAATCTCATCGACGGTAACGGTATCGTTCTCGTTGACGACCGGCACCACGCCAAGCTCCACGAGGCGCAGCAGGGCGTCGCGTGCATGCAGGTAGGACGTGCGGCGGGCCGTATCATGGCGCGTGAGCAGTACGAGCGAGGTGAGCAGGTCGCGCGCATGAAACTCCTCGTCGTAGGCCGACGAGATGATGCACTGACCGGCCGAGGCGCAAGCCTGTAAGCTCGGAAGGTCACCGACCGGCTTGCGGTCGAAGCCCAGCACGGGATAGCCGCAGGCGATAGCGCCCGAGCTCACCACGACCAGACGCCAGCCGAGCTTGCGCAGGGCTGCGGCCTGATCGGCAAGCCCGCCGATAAAGGAGCGGTTGACCTTGCCATCGGCGCCCACCACCGTGGACGAACCAATCTTTACCACCATCGTTTTATAAGAAGTCGTCATACGTCAAACCAATCAACTGTTCAGCGAACGGCCGAGCTGGCGGCCAAGGGAGCGTGACTCGCCCCTACCGTCCAAGGAATCATTTTGCCCAGGGGAAAGCCGAGGCCGCGGCCATGTTCTTGCGCACGAGCTCGTCGCGCACCTGAGCCAGGCCCTGCTCCATGCCCACCACATAGGTCTGCGGGTACAGGAAGCGCTTGAAAGCTGCGTCCAGATGATCGAGCGCCCAAACACAGCGCTCGCGCGCGTCCTGGATGCTCTCACGCGGAGCCACTGCACTGCCATCGCGCACGATCGGCACCAGCAGCTCGCGATACTCAAGCTCCGACACGTCGGTCACCAGGGCGGCATCATTCACGGCCACGAGGGTATTGCCGCGCGCGGCGCCCTCCCCCACCAGATGGTCCTCGTCGTAGATCATGTCGCAGACCGGGCCGCCAAAGCCGTCGTAATAACGGCGCACGCGCTGCACGCCCGGGATCGTGCGCTTGTAGGGCTGCTCGGAGAGCTTGACCACCGGCGTCCACGGGTCGGCCTCGCTCGCACGGCGGGCGGAAAGCTTGTACACGCCGCCCAGCGCCGGCTGGTCGTAGCAGGTCGCGAGCTTGGTGCCCACGCCAAAGCTATCGATGGGCGCGCCCTGGTCGAGCAGCGACTGAATCGTGTACTCGTCCAGATCGTTGGAAACCGAGATCCCCACATAGGGCAGGCCCTCGGCATCAAAACGGCCGCGCACATACTTGGAGAGCTTGGCAAGGTCACCCGAGTCAATGCGAATAGCCGACAGGCGCTCGCCCACCGCCTCCATCTCCTTGGCAACCGTAATGGCATGCTCGCAGCCCTCACGCACATCGTAGGTGTCGATGAGCAGCGTGCAGTTCTTGGGGCTCGACTTGGCAAAGGCACGGAAGGCCTCAAGCTCGGAATCGAAGCTCATCACCCAGCTGTGCGCATGCGTGCCAAAGACGGGAATACCGTAGCGGCGCCCGGCGAGCACATTGGACGTAGAGGAACAGCCGGCAACGTAGCTCGCGCGCGCAACGGCCAGGCCGCCATCGGGACCCTGGGCGCGGCGCAGGCCAAACTCGGCCACGGGACGGCCGTCCGCCGCCAACACCACGCGCGCCGTCTTGGTGGCGACAAGTGTCTGGAAGCCGACGATGTTCAGCAGCGCCGTCTCGAGCAGCTGGCACTCCAGCGCGGGGCCGGTGACGCGCACCATGGGCTCGCGCGGAAAGACGAGCTCGCCCTCGGGGACGGCGTCGATGTTTACATGCGCACGAAAATCGCGCAGGTAGTCAAGAAATCCAGGCTTGAACATCGCGCCGCCGGCCGGGGCCCGGAGCGAGGCGAGGTAGTCGATATCCTCGGGCGTAAAGCGCAGGTTCTCGACCAGCTCGGGCAGCTCGGCGGTACCGCACATGACGGCGTAGGCGCTACCAAAGGGATGGTCGCGGTAAAACGCGGTAAAACAACCCTGCTCATTGGCCTTGCCGCTCTCCCACAGGCCCTGGGCCATAGTGAGCTCGTACAAATCGGTGAGCATTGCAATGTCGGTGGGATGCGAGATGTCGGTCAAAGCCATGGGGCGACCTTTCGGATGCGTTGTGCAGAAGTTGAGGGTTGGACAAGGACAGAGTGTTCAGGCATGGCGCCCAGCGCGAACAGATTAGTGCAGGCCCATGCTGCCCGTGATCGTGTAGACCATAAAGACGATAAACGCGATGAGGGCGAGCACGATGATGATCTTTTGAGCCGGGGCCATACCGGGGATCTCATTCTCGCCCGCAGGCTCCTTGGAGGTGACCATGCGCTGGGCAAAGGTCATCTCGTCACGGCTCGGCTTGGGCTCGACGGACTTGGGACGAGCGGCCTTTTTAGGCTGAGGTTTGGGCGCGGCAGGTGCAGGCTTCACAGCAGCGGGCTTGGGTGCGGGCGCGGGCTTGCGCTCGGATGCAGCGTTCGAGGCGACCTCCTCGGCCTTCGCACGCTCGGCACGCAGGGCAGCCAGCTCCTCACGCTCGCGACGGGCCTCTTCCCGAGCCTCGCGGCGGGCCTTCTCAGCGCGGAGCTCTTCCAACTCGGCGCGCTCCTCGGCAGACAGTGGTTGGGACTCAAGCTCGGCCATGGTATAGCCCTTTCTTTTAAAAAAAGCCGCCGACACAATGTCAGCGGCTTATCAAATCCAAGGGTGGAGACGAAGGGAGTCGAACCCTCGGCCTCTGCCATGCGACGGCAGCGCTCTCCCAACTGAGCTACGTCCCCAGGACAAGTCGATATTTTACCTACGGCTCGCCAACTGTCAACGCCCAATAACCAGTCTTTTTGGGGCGCGGCTTTTTTGACTACCATTCGCCCGATGATTTTTTAATCCCCGTCCCAGAAAAATCATCAGCGTGCGCTCTACTTTGCGCTGGTGAGGACGCCGGTGGTGTCGAAGGCCGGGGTGAAACTCTCGTCTACCGCGCCGCCCTCTTGCCAGAACATTGTCGTAAAGCCCAGGTCGTCGGCATGGTCGAGCACCTGCTCGTACTCCTCGCGCGTCACGGCGCGCGCCAGGTCGCCGCCCTGCTCGCGCATGAGGGCATTGGGCGTGTATTGGTTCATGACCGAGATCGGCACGTCGCCCACCGTCTGCCACACCAGGTCTAGCACGCGGCACGAGTCATCCGCATGCCCCGGCAGCACCAGGTGGCGCACGATGATGCCGCGCTTCATGAGCCCGCCCTCATCCACCAGCTCTCCCCCGCGGCGATCGATCTCGCGCGCCATCTGGGCCAGACCCGACACGGCCACGCGCGGGTAGTCCTTTATATGGGAGAGCGACTGCGCAAGCCCGGCATCGGCATATTTAAAGTCGGTGAGCCACACATCGACCAGGTCGCCCAGCGCCGCCACGGCACTCGCGCGCTCGTAACCACTCGTGTTGTAGACGATTGGGATAACCAGTCCGCGCGCCCGTGCCGCGGCAATCGCGGCAGGCAACAGGTGCGCATAGTGCGTCGCCGTCACCAAATTGATGTTGTTGGCACCCTGGTCCTGCAGCTCCAGCATAATCTCGACCAGGCGCTCAGACGAAATCTCAAGGCCAAAATTGCCGGTCGAGATCTCGTGGTTCTGGCAGTAGATACATTTGAGCGAGCAGCCGCTAAAGAAGATCGTGCCCGAACCGGCCTCGCCCGAGATAGGCGGCTCCTCCCACATATGAAGCGCGGCGCGGGCCACCTTGAGCGTGTCGTTAGCACCGCAGACGCCGTGCGCGCCCTCATCGCGCGCCGCACCGCAACGGCGCGGACACAAATGGCAGGCGGGCGAAAAAAGTTCGGTCAACGACGTCGGCATAAAACCATGCTCCAAAACAACGATTCAGCAGCTCAAACGTAAAGGGATCAACCCCACAGACGGCTCGAGCCCAAGGCGCCGTAATCGTCCGACACGATTTTTGTAATGTCAAGACTGGAATCGATAAAGTGCCGCTTTATGATGTAGGTATTCCGCCCCCCGCGGAGCAACTGGGTGAACCGTCGCGTTTATTTAGGGAGCCCACACAGTCGTACCTAGTACAGGTATCCTTCGTTGTTAAGGACGCTGGAACAGTCGATGAGGGCACCCACCTGTTTTAGGTGGGTTCATTTTCGTAACGTGGGGGGTGGTTTTCTTTTGCCGAAAATCACCATTACAGTCCATATAGATCCCCGCCGGCATCCCGGCAAGCCATCGACAACATCCCAATATCTGGTAAGCGCGTGATTATCGCTGCGTGCAATTCCATGCACCCCCCTTGGTCGAGTATTATGGTTCGGCTATGCCCTTTGCGCATGGCGTTCTTCTGACCTTTTCCTTCGACGCTTGGCGGTTTTTAGATTCATGGCTTCATCCCCGAGCTACATACCGTACCTATGCGTGGCAGCGGCGGCCTTTATCACGACCTTCCTCGCGGTGCCCCTGGTCAAGCGCTTGGCAATTAAGCTCGATGCCGTCGACTATCCTTCTAAGCGCCGCATCAACACCAAGCCCATCCCACGTTTGGGCGGAGCGGCGGTGTTTTTGGGCCTGGTCGTTGCCTGCATTGTGCAAATCCTAGGCACCTGGTACCTAGGCTGGCCACCCGTCCTGGTGCCGCACCCGCGCCTTCACATTAGCTATCCCATGCTGGCGCTCTCCTTTACCGTCATCTTTGCGACCGGCGCGATCGACGACGTCTTCCAGCTCACGCCCAAGCAAAAGCTGGCCGGACAAGTCCTCGCCGCGCTTATCGCCTGTATCGGCGGCCTAAAAATCGGCGTCATCGTCAACCCGTTTGCCCCCGGCGAGATCATGCTCGGATGGCTCGCCTACCCCATCACCGTGATCTATCTGGTGGCATTCACCAACATCATTAACCTCATCGACGGCCTCGACGGCTTGGCCACGGGCATCTGCGGCATCGCGTCGTTCACCATGTTTTCGATGGCCGTTCTCTCGGGCCGCATCGACGCCGCCGCGCTCTCCATTGCGCTCTTTGGCGCCTGTCTGGCCTTTTTGCGCTACAACTTCAACCCCGCAAGCATCTTCTTGGGCGACTCGGGGTCGCTGCTTCTGGGCTTTGCGCTGGGCTCCATCTCGCTGCTCAACGTGAGCCGCACCGCCGCACTCACCTCGCTTATCATCCCGCTCATCGTTGCCGGCGTGCCTATCATCGACACGTTTAGCGCCATCGTGCGCCGCAAGCGCGCCCACATTAGCATCGGGCAGGCCGACAAGGGCCACATCCACCACCGCCTGATCCAAGAAGGCTACAACCAAAAACAGGCTGTGCTGCTCATCTATGCCTGGTGCATCATGCTTTCGGCCGGCGCCGCCGCGATTAACCAGGTCGAGGTGCCCATGCGCGTGCTCATCTTTACCGTGCTCGCCATTGGCTCGGCGGCCTTTGCCAAGCATCTACATCTGTTTGAGCCCGTGCTGCGCCACCATTACAACAAGCGCACGCACGAGGACGAGCTCGTCACCCCCGACGACCCCGCTTTTAAGCAGGAGGAGCAAGCAGCCGAGGAACGTAAAGAAGAGCGCCACCACAAGCTCTAGGATAAGCTGCCGAGGATGTGCCCAGACACCGTTGGCCAAGCGCAGCCGCGCCGCACCCATCGCACAAGCCACCCCTCTCCCGCCCCTC
>CABUJH010000054.1 GCA_902491895.1 uncultured Collinsella sp.
TCGGCGTAAATGTGCGCACCGCGCGCATGCGCGTGCTCCATACCCTCGAGCACGAGCACGCAGGCGCCCTCGCCCATCACAAAGCCGTCGCGGTCTGCATCGAACGGACGGCAGGCCGTCGCGGGATCGGGGTTGGTGGTCAATGCGCGGCAGGACGTAAAGCCCGCAACGGCATCGGGGATAATTGCGGCCTCGGCGCCGCCGGCGAGGATCGCGTCGGCATAGCCGTGCTTGATGGCGCGGAACGCCTCGCCCACCGCATGGGCCGAGGTTGCGCACGCGGTCACCACGGGCAGGGTCGGGCCCTTTGCCTTGTGGCGGATTGCGATATTGCCCGATGCCATGTTGGGGATCATCATCGCGATCATATAGGGCGATGCGCGGCGGGGCCCACGTTCGGCAATCGTATGGACGTTGTCGACGAGCGTCGTCATGCCGCCCACGCCCGAGCCCACGTAGACGCCCAGGCGCTCGCGATCGATGGCGCCTTCGACATCAAAGCCCGCATCGTGCATGGCTTCGTCCGAAGCCGCCATCGCAAACTGAACGCAGGGGTCGAGATGCTTGGCGTCACGCTTGCCAAAGTACTCGTTGCCGTCAAAGCCCTTGACCTCGGCTGCCACCTTGACGGCAAACGCATCGGTATCGAAGTGCGTGATCGGGCCGATGCCGCACGTGCCGGCGCACATGGCCGCCCAGGTGGCAAGCGCGGTGTTGCCGAGCGGCGACACGGCACCGATGCCGGTGATTGCAACTCTCTGTTCCATCATGGTCTCCTCATTCAAGCCGTTGTTCGGCCCTGGTTTCTACATCGCCATTCCGCCGTCGACGCGCACGACCTCGCCCGTAATGTAGGCAGCCGCATCACTCGCCAAAAAGCGCACCACGCCGGCCACTTCCTCGGGGCGCGCCATGCGCCTCAGGGGAATCTGCTCCTCGCACGCCGCACGAACCTTCTCCGAGAGCTTTGCCGTCATATCGGTCTCGACAAACCCGGGTGCGACCGCGTTCACTCGTACGCCGCGGGGCGCAAGCTCGCGCGCCACCGCCTTGGTCAGGCCGATCACGCCCGCCTTGGAGGCAGCGTAGTTGGCCTGCCCGGCATTGCCCATCAGGCCCACAACCGAGCTCATGTTGACGACGCAACCGCCGCGCTGGCGCATAAAGGTCTTGGTGAGTGCGCGCGTCGTGTTAAACGTTCCTTTAAGATTGACATCGAGCACGCGATCGAAGGCGTCATCGCCCATGCGCATGAGCAGGCCATCGCGGGTGATGCCAGCGTTGTTGACGAGCGCCCAAATGGGGCCAAAGTCGTTGAGGACCGCTTCCACGCACGCGTTGACGGTAACGGGGTCGGCCACGTCGCATTGATATGCGCGTGCCGCGGCGCCAGCCGCCTCGCAGGCTTCGCACGTCTCGCACGCCGCATCGACGCTGCCGGCATAGACGACGGCAATATCAAAGCCGTCCTCCGCCAGACCGACAGCGCAGGCGCGGCCGATACCCCGCGAGCCGCCCGTGACCAGTGCCACGCGACGTGAGTCGTTGCGCTCGAGCGCGCCGTTGTTCAAGTTGCCCATGTCATTCCTTTCGGGTTACAGCCCTGTGGACTATGCGAGCTCGTCGGCAATAGCTGCGACCTGCTCGGCCGTTTCGCACGAATACACGCGAACGTCGCTCAGCGTACGCTTGACCAGGCCCGACAGTGTTTTGCCAGGGCCGACCTCAATAAACGTGTCGATGCCCTGATCCTGCAGAGTATGCAGCGTGTCGACCCAGCGCACGGGATGGCTCACCTGGTTGGCCAAGACATCCGATGCTGCTCGCGGGTCCGCCGGATAGGGCGCCGCCGTCATATTTGCCATGACCGGAATTAGCAGCGGAGACGGCGCGTGGCCGGCTTGGATATACGTCGCCAGTCCCTCAGTCGCCTCGGCCATATAGGGGCTATGGAATGCACCCGACACCGCGACCTTCATGGCCCGGCCACCAGCCTCTTTTACCAAGGCGTCGAGCTCCTGCAGCGCCTCGGGCGCTCCGGCAACAACCGTCTGCTGCGGGCTGTTGTAGTTGACCGGCCAGCAATCCTCGCCGGCCTGCGCAGCCAGGTTCTCGACTTGCGCCGCATCAAGCTTGATGACGGCGCGCATACCGCCGGGGTGACGCTCGGCAGCCGCGGCCATCAGCGCCGCGCGCTCGCACACGAGCTCAAAGCCCGCTCGCGTATCGAACGCTCCTGCAAAGGTGAGCGCGGCGACCTCGCCCAGCGAGAATCCCGCACAGGCGGCAGGCGCCACGCCGCGCTCGCGCAGTGCGGCAGCCGCTGCCAGGTCATGAACGAACACGCAAGGCTGCGTGTTCTCGGTCTGCGAGAGCTCCTCCTTGGAGGCGCTCCGGCACTGCTCGCTCGTCCCCGGGCGCACCTCATCGGCAATGGCGAACACCTCGGCGGCCGCCGGCGATGTCTCGATCAAGTCGACGCCCATCGCGGGGTGCTGGGCACCCTGGCCGGCAAACAAAAACGCTACGCCACCCATGTGCACGCACCCTTCAGGACGTGCTCGGCGCCCTCGACCAGGTCGTCAACGATTTCGCGTGCGCTCTGGCGCTCGTTGACCATGCCGGCAATCTGTCCACACAAAAACGAACCCTCTTCGTAGTTGCCGTCCTTGGCGGCCTTACGCAGCGCACCGGTTCCCATAGCACCGAGCTCCTCGGCACTCGCGCCGGAACCCTCGCTCTTGGCATAGGCGTTGGTGAAGGGGCTCTTGAGGGCGCGCACTGGATGTCCCGTCGAGCGACCGGTCGCACGCGTCGAAGTGTCGTTGGCCTTCAGGACCATCTCTTTGTACTGCTCCGAGACGGTGCACTCGTCTGCGACCAGAAAGCGCGTACCCACTTGCACGCCTTCGGCGCCCAGCATAAAGGCGGCCGCCACGCCGCGGCCGTCGGCAATACCGCCGGCGGCCACGACGGGAATGTCGACCGCATCGACGACCTGCGGCACCAGTGCCATCGTCGAGGTCTCGCCAATATGGCCGCCCGATTCGGTACCCTCGGCAACAACCGCCGTGGCTCCACGACGTGCCACGAGGCGCGCCAGCGCCACCGAGGCAACGACCGGGATGACCTTGATGCCCGCCTCGTTCCACGCCTTCATGTACTTGGCGGGATTGCCGGCGCCCGTCACGACGACCGGCACTCGCTCGTCAATCACGACCTGCGCGACCTCGTCGGCAAACGGGCTCATGAGCATGACGTTGACGCCAAAGGGCTTATCCGTCCTGGCGCGCAGCTTATGAATCTGGTCGCGAAGCCAGTTGGCGTCGGCGTTCATGGCCGCGATGATGCCTAAGCCACCCGCCTCGGACACTGCGGACGCCAGCGAAGCATCGGCAATCCAGGCCATACCGCCCTGGAACACGGGCTTTTCGATGCCGAGCAGATCGCAGAGAGGAGTCTTGAGCATCTCTACTTCTCCAATGCCGCCTCGACCGTATCGGCGAACTCGCCGACCGTCTTGGGGTTCTCCTCGGTATCGAGCTGAATGCCAAACTCGTCCTCGACGGCGACGAGGATCTCGACGGTACCCAGACTGTCGAGACCAATCTCCTCGAGCGTGGACTCGGGCTTCATCTCGACATCGTCAAGACCGGCGGTCTCGCGGATAACGTCGCAAACGCGCTCGAAGGTCTTCTGATCTGCCATGGTAGTTCTCCTTTGGTTGTGCCCTAGGGCGTTTTTATTTCCTATGTGCGACTACTTCCAACGAAGCAGATAGCCACCTATATCCAGACCGGCGCCAAATCCAACCAAGGCGATGGTGTCGCCCGTGTGAAGTGCACCGGCGTTTGCCAGCCGGTCGAGGGCAAGCGGAATGCATGCGCTCGAAATGTTGCCGGTCTCGCGCAGCGTTCGAACCACGCGCTCGTCTGGCACGCCCAGACGCTTGACCGCCTGACTCAGGATTCGTTCGTTAGCCTGATGGAATACAAAATGATCGATGTCCTCGACCGCGATACTCGCGTCGCAGGCGAGCTTGTTGACCGTGTCGCAGATGGCGTTGACGCCGAACTTGAACACGCGGCGGCCATTCATGGACAGCACGCTCGCGCTATCTGCGGAAGCCTTAAACGGCGAGGTACCGACCAGACCGGGAACGCGCAACGTCTCGACGTCGGGCGCCGTCGAAAGCTCAACGGCAAGGGGGTTGTCTCCCCCAGCTTCAATCACTGCGGCGCCTGCCCCATCGCCAAAAAGCACGCAGGTGGCACGGTCGGTCCAGTCGAGCGCGCGCGTCATCTGCTCGGCAGCAACAACAAGCACGCGCTCGGCACGGCTGCGGGCGATATAGCCCTCGGCGACATCGAGCGCAAATACGAAGCCGGCACAAGCCGCCGAGACATCGAAGGCAGGGCACGTCGCGCCTAGTCGCTCAGCAACGGCACACGCCTCAGCGGGAACAAGGTGGTCACCCGTCGTCGTCGAGCAGACGATCAGATCCAGCTGGCTCGCGTCGATTCCGGACACCTGGAGTGCCCGCTCGCTCGCTGCTACGGCAAGGTCGTCAAGTGACTCGGTGGTGCAGACGTGGCGGCTCTTGATACCTGTGCGGGTAAAAATCCACTCATCCGAGGTATCGAGGAACTCAGACAGCTCGTCATTGGAAACACTGCGTTCAGGAAGCGCCGAGCCTGTTCCAAGAATCGTGAAACCCATCACTAACCTCCTTTGAGTTGTTGACGTGTTTACATCGACCAAGAGAGGATAACGCATTTTTGTCGTTGTTGATGTGTTAACATTAAATTGTCCAAATGCGACAAGGGCTTCACATTGTGTCTATCTCTCGACACCATTGCGCGATTGCCTTATTAACTTAGGAGGTAGCTGCCGTTTTGGATGCCAAATTAACGATAGTCGACGTAACCGGATCGACCAACGATGACCTGCTCGAAGCAGGAAAACAGGGAGCGCCGCACGGCACAGGACTTGCCGCCCGGGCTCAAACAGCAGGACGCGGCCGGCGCGGGCACAAGTGGGACTCAACCGTCGGCAACTTATTGCTTTCGATTGTCCTGCGCCCATGCGTTAATCCTGCGAAGTACTCTGGTCTTGCCGCCGTCAGCGGCCTAGCGGTGCTCGAGGCACTCGAAAAACAGGGTCTTGCAAACGAGATTGGCCTCAAATGGCCCAACGACCTGGTCGCGCGTGGACGCAAACTCGGCGGCATTCTGGTCGAGGCCGAACGCGATAACGAAGGCAACCCCTTTGCGGTCTGTGGCATCGGCGTTAACGTGAACTATGTGCCCGCGGAGGTTCCCGATGGCGGCCTGCCAGCAATCGGCCTGTCAGACCTCAACAAGAACGTTCCCGCCGTCGACATGCTCCTCGATGAGGTCTATCACGCAGTTATAGACGCTGTAGATGCCTGGGCAGAGCGCCTCAACGCCAAGGAAGAAGACGCCGGTCCGCTCGCGCCCGTCCACGACGAATATATCGCTCACCTCAATTGGATCGGGGAGCACGTTATCGCCCGCTCCCCCGCTGAGGACGAGCTGGCGCGTGGCATATTTAGAACGGTCGACGATTGCGGCCGCGCGTGCATCGAAACGGAAGACGGCTTTCGATCCTTCCATTTTGAGGAGGCATCGCTGCGCCCCTTGAGCGAATAGGGCGCCGCAACCACCTACTCGGCAGCATTACCCCGCAGTCCAAACCATCATTCAAAACAAAAGGGCCCCGCTGCCGTTACGGCAGCGAGGCCCTTTAAGCTATGAGCGATATCGCTTAGAGCTTGATCTCGATGTCGACGCCAGCGGGGAGGTCGAGACGCATGAGCGAATCAACGGTGCCCGAGGTGGGGTCGAGGATGTCGATGAGGCGCTTGTGGGTGCGCATCTCAAACTGCTCACGGGAGTCCTTGTTCACGTGCGGCGAGCGGATAACCGTGTACAGGTTGCGCTCGGTGGGCAGGGGGACAGGACCGGAAACGCGAGCGCCGGTCTTCTGAGCGGTCTCGACGATGAGCTTCGCGGACTGATCGACGACCTCGTGATCATAGCCCTTGAGGCGAATGCGGATCTTCTGGGTAGCCAACTTAAACCTCCAAAGAGTGCGAGAGATGTTCTCGCAGGATTACGTAACAGAGAGCTCGAACTTAGGCGTTCTTGCTCATGACCTCGTCCACGATGGACTTGGGCGCAGGCTCATAAGAGTCGAACTGCATCGTGTAGGATGCACGGCCCTGGGTCTGGGAGCGAAGGTCGGTAGCGTAACCGAACATCTCGCCCAGCGGCACCTTGGCACGGATGAGCTTGCTGTTCTTGCGATCCTCCATGCCCTCGATCTTGCCGCGGCGACCGGAGAGGTTGCCCATAACGTCGCCCATGTACTGCTCGGGGGTCTCGACCTCGACAGCCATGATCGGCTCGAGCAGCTGCGGATCGGACTTCTTGAGGGCGTCCTTGATAGCCATGGAACCGGCGATCTTGAAGGCGGCCTCGGAGGAGTCGACCTCGTGGTAAGAACCGTCGAACAGGGTGACCTTAACGTCGAGGACCGGGAAGCCGGCGATAACACCGGTGTTCAGGGCCTCCTGGATGCCCTTGTCGATGGACGGGATGTACTCCTTGGGCACGACGCCGCCGACGATAGCGTTGACGAACTCGTAGCCGAAGCCCTCCTCCATCTTCTCGAGCTTGATGACGGCGTGGCCGTACTGACCGCGACCGCCGGACTGACGGACGAACTTGCCCTCAGCCTTCTCGACGTCGTGACCAGCGGTCTCGCGGTAGGCAACCTGGGGCTTACCGACGTTAGCGTCAACCTTGAACTCGCGGAGCAGACGGTCGACGATGATCTCGAGGTGCAGCTCGCCCATGCCGGCGATGATGGTCTGGCCGGTCTCGTGGTTGGTGGATACCTGGAAGGTCGGGTCCTCCTCGGCGAGCTTGGTCAGAGCAAGGGACATCTTGTCCTGCTCGGCCTTGGTCTTGGGCTCGATGGCAACGTCGATAACGGGCTTAGCGAACTCGATCTTCTCGAGGACGATCTCCTTGCCCTCGGCGCACAGGGTGTCACCGGTGGTGGAGTTCTTGAAGCCGACGCAAGCGACGATGTCGCCGGCGGCAGCGTCGTCACGGTCGATACGCTCTGCGGCGTTCATCTCGAGGATGCGGCCGAGGCGCTCGCGCTGACCGTTGGAAGCGTTGACCACGTAGGAGCCGGACTCGGCGCGGCCGGAGTAAACGCGGACATAGGTGAGCTTACCGACGAACGGGTCGGTCATGATCTTGAAGACCAGGCCGGAGAAGGGCTCGTCGAAGGAAGGATGACGCTGGATCTCCTCGCCGGTGTCCGGATCGGTACCGGTGACGGCCTCGACGTCGAGCGGGCTGGGCAGGTAGTCGACAACAGCGTCGAGCAGTTCCTGAACGCCCTTGTTCTTGTAGGCGGAGCCCACGAAGACGAGGTTGAGCTCGTTGGCCAGAACGCCCTTGCGCAGAGCAGCCTTGAGCTCCTCGACGGTGAAGTCCTCCTCCATGAGGATCTTCTCCATGAGCTCGTCGTCAAAGCTGGCAGCAGCGTCAAGGAGCTCCTCGCGCTTGGTGGCAGCGATGTCGGCAAACTCAGCCGGGATCTCGTCCATCGGCTCGGGGTAGGTCATACCCTTCTCGTCGGCCTTGAAGTCCCATGCAGTCATGGTAACCAGGTCGATGACGCCCCAGAAGTTGTCCTCGGCGCCCATCGGGACCTGAGCGGCCACGGCGTTGGCGTCGAGACGATCCTTCATGGTCTCGATAGCGTTGAAGAAGTCGGCGCCCACGCGGTCATACTTGTTGATGAAGGCGATGCGGGGGACGTTGAAGGTAGAAGCCTGACGCCAAACGGTCTCAGACTGGGGCTGAACGCCGGCAACGGCGTCGAAGACGGCGACAGCGCCATCGAGGACGCGCAGGCAGCGCTCGACCTCAGCGGTGAAGTCAACGTGGCCCGGGGTGTCGATGATCTGGATGCGGTAGTCCTTACCGTCCTTGTTCCAGAAGCACGTGGTAGCAGCGGAGGTAATGGTTACGCCGCGCTCCTGCTCCTGAACCATCCAGTCCATGGTGGCAGCGCCCTCATGGACCTCACCGATCTTGTGGGTCTTACCGGTGTAGTAAAGAATACGCTCGGTCGTGGTGGTCTTACCGGCATCGATGTGGGCCATGATGCCGATGTTACGGGTATCGGAAAGCTTGTACTTAGGCTTAGCCATGTTAGTTCCTTACCTTAACTTACCAACGATAGTGAGAGAACGCGCGGTTGGCCTCGGCCATCTTGAAGACGTCCTCACGCTTCTTGACGGAAGCGCCCAGGCCGTTGGAAGCGTCGAGGATCTCGTTGGCGAGACGCTCGGCCATGGTCTTCTCCTTGCGAGCGCGGGAGAAGTTGACGATCCAGCGGATGCCCAGAGCGGTGGAACGACGGGAGTTGACCTCCATCGGGACCTGATAGGTAGCGCCACCGACACGCTTGGGCTTAACCTCGAGCGTGGGCTTGACGTTGTCCATAGCCTTCTTGAAGGTAGCGAGAGCGTCGCCACCCTCGGACTTCTCGGCAACGATCTCGAAAGCGGTGTAAACGATGCGCTCAGCGGTGGCCTTCTTGCCGTCAAGAAGGACCTTGTTGATGAGCTGAGTCACCAGGCGGTTGTTGTAAACGGCGTCAGGCTGAACCTCACGACGATTAGCTGCTGCACGACGCGGCATGTGAAATCTCCTTAAGTGTCTACCGTGCGGCGCTTAGGCGGCACACGGCGAAAGTATCAAAACGTTATCTGGCTTATTTGGCCTTGGGGCGCTTAGCACCGTACTTGGAACGGGCCTGCATACGGTTCTGGACCGGAGCAGCGTCGTAGGCGCCACGGATGACGTGATAACGGACACCAGGGAGGTCACGGACACGACCGCCGCGGACGAGCACGATGGAGTGCTCCTGCAGGTTGTGGCCCTCACCCGGGATGTAAGCAGTAACTTCGATGCCGTTGACAAGGCGAACACGGGCAACCTTACGAAGAGCCGAGTTCGGCTTCTTGGGGCTCGTGGTGAAGACGCGGGTGCACACGCCGCGCTTCTGGGAGTTGTGCTGCAGAGCAGCGTTCTTGGACTTCTTGGGCACGGAACGACGGCCCTGGCGAACCAGCTGGTTAATAGTAGGCAAAGCGTACTCCTTCTCGAATGATTCCAGCTTTCTGTAAAGTGCAACGGCTTGAATCGAGGGGTCAGCATCCCCCTACGAAACACGCAGTTCGTTAGGATACGTGGCGTTAGCTGTGCCGTCAACAGACCACGCCGCCGGGCGTATCCCAAAATTGACACATTTCCGCAAACCCTACACAAAAGGGATCCCCTCCTGTGCGCATGGGCGGATTCCCCTAGTAAGAAGCGGCCCCAAATCTTACGAATAGACGATGGTAAAGGGCTCTTTCGTTTCGGTCTCCCCTGTTGATGTATACCTCACAATTTCAAGGGTTACCGAGACAACTTGATCGACATCAATCAACTTCGTTGGCACCCAGATGTTCTCTCCGCTATTGCGCCCATAAGAAAAATATAAGTTGAACACCCCTGCGTCGTCATCTTCGATAATCTGCTCCGATCCATCCTTGTAGCTGACGGTCAGCTTATTATCAACTGCTTCATAGCCCAAATCATCGATGTGCGTCTGGATGGAAAACGGGCTAATCTCAAGAGGCGAGTCACCGGAGCGGAGTTCCTTTGTATCGACGTACGCTCCAATATTGAACTCGGGTGTCGACGCCTCAAACCGCCTCGCACTCTCACCTTCACCCTCGGTCCAGTGGATATTCCAGGTGACAGCATGTTGCAAATCTCGCTCGCGATCCATAGCGGCAAAGTACATCGTGCCATTAATGACAGTATCGCTTGATGTGTCCTTATCAATTGTGCTGCGTGTGTCAGGCCATTCCTCGCCGAACTTCATATCGGGCGTGCCGATGCCCTGCTCTTCTTCACCATAGAGAACAAGTTCGCCAATCTCTGCTGCTGGCTTGTAGTAGTTAACTCCATTTGGATTGGACAACGTAAACGTCACGGCTCCGCAGCCGTTTTGGTCGATTGCCATCTCATGGATATCAAGCGTATAGCCGTTGCCCTCGACGGACAGATTAACCTCCTGGACTGCGCCTTCCAGGCTTTGGGGCGCGATGCCATCGCCAAACTCTCTGGTGTAGGTATATTTAGTTCCCGATGAGCCGCCGTTGGTCCAGGTAATGGAATCCCCGTTGCCGTGGTTTCCCCAGGCAGAGGCAAAATAGCTGGAATTGACGACGGCGTAGGCGACCCCTCCGGTCGCCAGCACTCCGGCAAGGCATCCGATCACGGCAACATACAGAGGCTTCGCGTGACCCTTTCGGCGAAGCGGCTCACCAGCAGCGGCATAAAGAACACGGTCAGCAAGATCGCTATCGGCTTGGACGGACTCGAAGGCCTGCTTGATTTGATTGGATTTCACGGTCGCCCTCCTCTAGGATGAACTTGAGCTTCGATCTGCCGCGAGCCAAACGCGTTCGAACAGTCGCGGCTGGCACATGCAATAACTCGGCAATCTCTGAGGTCGAAAAGCCCAGATAGTAATAGAGCATGATGGGAACACGGAATCGTTCCGGAAGTCGCATAACGTCTGACAGGACCGCCTTGGTCTCCTCCTGCGCCGTCGAAAGCGAATCGGCCAGGTTCTCAATATCCTCCACACGCCTCCATGGCTTTCGAAAGAGAGATTTGCATTCATTGATCGTGACCCGGATAAGCCATCGACGAAGATGTTCCCAGCTTTCAAATTGCGCATCGCTTTTGAGTAACTTCAGAAAGACGTCTTGAGCGACATCGTCGGCATCGGCACGATCGCGCAGATACGTCAATGCGATTCGAAACACGACATCTCTGTGATCTTCAACCGCCTGTCTAAATGCTTGTTCTTCCATAATCACCTCCCGGTGACGTTAATAATTCTTGGTGAGGCCCTCACCTTAGATACGCTCTTGTCGGGCGAAATGTTTCAAATTCAAGCATGAAAAACCGACCAAAATAAACCTGTCCCTTTTTGGCATAAAGGAATCCCCTCCCGTCCCGGGAATCCGACGTACTCGTCGGGGCAACGTTCCTCATCAAAAAAGGCCCGCCCCCCTGTTGGGAAGCGAGCCTTTATAAGGGCGGTTAACGTACTAGGAAATTACTCCTCGTCGTTGTCCTTGGCCTCTTCGGCGTCGTCGGTGTCCACGAGCTGGTTGAGCAGCTCGTCGAGGGACGCCATGTCCTCGTTGATCGCGCCGTTGGCGGGAGCCTTCTTGTCGTCGATCGGGGCGCCCAGAAGCTCCTCGTCGGCGTCGGCGTGATGCGTCGGAGCGGAGGTACCCAGCAGGATATCGTCCGGACCGTCAGGGCTAAAGACCATCTGCAGCAGCTGCGAGAGGTCCTCCTCGTCGGCAACGTCGTCGTTGTTCTCGAGGATGTAGAGCAGGTCGTGGGCCTCAAGGCCGTCGCGGAGCTCCTCGATCGCCTTGGCACCGATGCCATCGATGCGCAGCAGATCCTCCTCGGACTTGCCGACCAGGTCGCCGACCGTCTCGATGCCGACCTCGCTGAACTTGTTGGTCCAGCGCTGCGACACGCCCAGGTCGTCGAACAGGTACAGGCGAGCCTTCTCGGCGGAGATGGTGTGGCCGTTGCGGGTGAACGAACCGTCAGCACCACCGAACTCGTCGTACCCGGCCCAGTCGAGCTGCTGCGGGAGCTGCTCGTCCAGGTCCTTGAGCTCCACAGGAGCCCACTCGGGCAGCGACTTGGCGTTGGGCGAAGCCGGGCCGTCGATGTCCACGTAGCCGTCGGCCGTACGATACGTCAGCTTGGCGTTGGCGTACGGCTTGAGGCCGGTACCAGCCGGGATCTTCTTACCGACGATGACGTTGGACTTAAGGTCGAGCAGGTGATCGACCTTGCCCTCGATGGCAGCCTCGGTAAGGACGCCAGCGGTACGGATGAACGAAGCGCTCGACAGCCAGGAGTCGATGTTGGACGCGACCTTGAGCGTACCCAGGATGACGGGCTCGGCCACGGGAGCCTGACCGCCCAGACGGGCAACGCGCTCGACCTCGTCAGCAAACTCGTAGCGGTCGACGTACTGACCAAGCAGGTACTTGGAGTCACCGGGGTTGGTGATCTGAACGCGACGCAGCATCTGACGTGCGAGCACCTCGATGTGCTTGTCGTTCAGGTCGACGCCCTGGCTGGTGTAGACGTCCTTGACGCTCTCGACGAAGGTGTGCATCGTCGACTCGATGTCGGTCAGCTTGCGCAGGTTGCGGAAGTTGACGAAGCCCTTGGTGATCTGGTCGCCGGCGCGAACCTCGCAGCCGTCCTCGATCTCGGGCATAAAGCGCACCGAAGCGGGGACGCGACGCTCGTCGAGAACACGGGTGTGGTCCTCGGAGTCGGTGAGCGTCAGCACATACTCGGACTTCTCGGGCTTAATCGAGAGGTGACCGGAGTACGGAGCCAGCTCGGCCTCGCGACCCAGGATCTTCTCGTTGACGTTGCCGACGATATCGAACATACGGCTGACCGTAGGCAGGCCCTGCGTAATATCGTCGACGCCAGCGACGCCGCCGGAGTGAATGGTACGCATCGTAAGCTGCGTACCGGGCTCACCGATGGACTGGGCGGCAATAATGCCGACCGCGGTACCGATGGCGACCGGACGACGGGTGGAAAGATCCCAGCCGTAGCACTTCTGGCACA